>JAMFSV010000055.1 GCA_026225455.1 Burkholderiales bacterium
GAAAAGCTGCAGGCCAATATCCTCTGGGGTATTTAAGGCAAAACGCGGGGCGGTTGGCCTGCCTCGCGGCGGGTGGAGTGAAGGCGATCAAGCTGCCGCAAGTACTATCGCGGCAGGCTTAAAGCCAAAAAAAACGGTAACGCTGCAATCTTGCGGCGCTACCGTTTTTTTCACATCTGCGGCTACCCGGTGCGTCTCGAACCCGAGATTTAAATCCAGGACGAAAACTACAACGACGGCGCCAAGGCGCGCCGGGCGTCGCTCGGGCTCAGGCCGCTGCGGCGCGTGTAGTCTTCAAGCTGGTCCTGGCCGATCTTGCCCACCGAAAAATAAGTGCTGTCCGGGTGGGCCAGGTAAAAGCCCGACACGCTTGCCGCCGGCAACATGGCGAGCGACTCGGTGACGGTCATGCCGATTTCTTCGCAGCGCAGGACTTCGAACATGTCTCGTTTGACCAGATGGTCCGGGCACGCCGGATAACCGGGCGCGGGCCGGATGCCCTGGTATTTCTCGCCGATCAGGGCCTCGGTCGGCAGGTTTTCATCCGCCGCATAACCCCATAATTCACGTCTTACCCGCTCATGCATGCGTTCGGCAAAGGCCTCGGCAAAACGGTCTGCCAGGGCCTTGAACATGATCGAGCTATAGTCGTCCTGATCTTTCTGGAACTGCAGTTCCTTGTTTTCGACCCCGATCCCGGCCGTCACGGCAAACAGACCGATATAGTCGGCAACGCCGCTTTCCTTGGGCGCCACAAAATCGGCCAGCGAACGATTGGGACGCGGCACGCCGTCGATTACCGGGCGTTCGTTTTGCTGGCGCAGATTGCGCCAGGTCATGGCAACCTCGGTGCGGCTGTCGTCGGTATAGATTTCGATATCGTCATGGTTGACGGTATTGGCCGGGAGGAAGGAAATGACCCCGTTGGCCGTCAGCCAGCGCCCCGACATCAGGCGTGAGAGCATGGTTTTTGCATCGGAAAACACCCGCCGGGCCGACTCGCCGACGATTTCGTCATTCAGGATGGCCGGATAAGGACCGGCCAAATCCCAGGTCTGGAAGAAGGGGCCCCAGTCGATATAGTTCGACAGTTCCTTGAGGTCGTAATTCTTGAAGATGCGGCGGCCGATAAACTTCGGCTTGACCGGCTGGTAGGACGACCAGTCGATCGGCGTGCGGTTGGCGCGCGCGACTTCGAGCGACACCATCGGCAGCGCTTTTTTATTGGCATGCTGCTCGCGTACCCGCTCGTAATCGGTTTTCAGGTCGGCCAGGTATTTCGCCGCGCCATCGTCCGACAGCAAGCTCGACGCCACCGATACCGAGCGCGACGCATCCGGCACATAGACCACCGGGCCGTCATAATGCGGCGCGATCTTGACCGCGGTATGGACCCGCGAGGTGGTGGCGCCCCCAATCAGCAGCGGGATTTTGCGAATGCGGAAATAATCGTCGCGCTGCATTTCGGCCGCGACATAAGCCATTTCCTCGAGGCTGGGCGTAATCAAACCCGACAAACCGATGATGTCGGCGCCTTCGACCTTGGCCCGCGCGAGGATTTCGCTGCACGGTACCATCACCCCCATATTGACGACTTCGAAGTTATTGCACTGAAGCACCACGGTGACGATGTTTTTGCCGATGTCATGCACATCGCCTTTGACGGTGGCGATGACGATCTTGCCTTTGGCTTTCACGTCGTCGCCGGCAGCCGCCATGCGCGATTTTTCTTCTTCGATGTAAGGCAGCAGGTGCGCCACCGCTTGCGTCATCACGCGCGCCGCTTTCACCACTTGCGGAAAGAACATCTTGCCCGCGCCGAACAGGTCGCCGACCACGTTCATGCCGTCCATCAGCGGGCCTTCGATCACCTGAATCGGACGGCCACCGGCGGCGGCAATTTTTTGCCAGACTTCTTCGGTATCGTCGACGATAAAGTTGGTGATGCCATGCACCAGCGCATGCGCCAGCCGCTTTTCCACGGTCACCGGATTATCCGGTGTGCCGCGCCATTCCAGATTGTCTTCCCGTTTTGCACCGCCGCCCTTGAAGCGGTCGGCGATTTCCAGCAAGCGCTCGGTGCCGGTCAATTCACCTTCCACCGGGCGATTCAGCACCACGTCCTCGACCCGCTCGCGCAGTTCGGGATTCAGATCCTGATACACGCCCAGTTGGCCGGCATTGACGATGCCCATATCCATCCCGGCTTCAATCGCATGATAGAGGAACACGGTGTGGATCGCCTCGCGTACTTCATCGTTGCCGCGAAACGAAAACGACACATTGGAGACGCCGCCGCTGATTTTGGCGTAAGGCAGGTTCTGTTTGATCCAGCGTGTCGCATTGATAAAATCGACTGCGTAGTTGTCGTGCTCTTCGATGCCGGTGGCAATGGCAAAAATATTCGGATCGAAAATAATATCTTCGGGCGGAAAGCCGACTTCGTTGACCAATATATCGTAGCTGCGCCGGCAAATTTCAGTCTTGCGCTCATAGGTGTCGGCCTGGCCTTTTTCATCGAAGGCCATCACCACGGCAGCCGCGCCATAACGGCGAATCAGACGCGCATGCTGCTTGAACGGTTCAACCCCTTCCTTCATCGAAATCGAATTGACGATGGCTTTGCCCTGGACGCATTTCAGGCCGGCTTCGATCACTTCGAATTTCGACGAATCGATCATGATGGGTACCCGTGCAATATCGGGTTCGGAAGCGATCAGATTCAGAAAGCGCACCATCGCCGCTTTCGAATCCAGCATCGCTTCATCCATATTGATATCGATGACCTGAGCGCCGTTTTCCACCTGCTGGCGCGCCACGGCCAGCGCTTCGTCGAACTGATTATTCAGGATCATCCGGGCAAACGCCTTCGAGCCTGTCACATTGGTACGTTCGCCGACATTGATAAACAGCGTGCGGTCATCGACATTGAACGGTTCGAGACCGGCCAGGCGCATCGGATGATCGGGCGCCGCGGCAATGCCGTCGTCGAGGTCTTCGGGCTGATCGAGTATTGCGCTGGGGCTCATGCGGCATTCCGGTAATGTTGGGGCCAGCGGCGCGGCTTCACGGTTTTCAGGGACTGCGCGATCGCGGCGATATGTTCCGGCGTGGTGCCGCAGCAGCCGCCTGCGATATTCACCAGCCCGGCATCGGCGAACTCTTTCAGCAGCGCCGAGGTGACGTCCGGGGTTTCGTCGAAACCGGTGTCGCTCATGGGGTTGGGCAAGCCGGCATTGGGATAACACGACA
Organism: Burkholderiales bacterium; assembly: GCA_026225455.1. GTDB lineage: Bacteria > Pseudomonadota > Gammaproteobacteria > Burkholderiales > Burkholderiaceae > LMUX01. The sequence goes on from JAMFSV010000055.1 coordinate 3,253, forward strand.
CATAACAGTCGCACAGCTTGGCCAGTTCGGCGATATAAGGACGCATCAGGGCAGCACCCAAGGCGCAATTCAGGCCGAAGGTCAGCGGTTTGGCATGACGCAGCGAATTCCAGAAGGCTTCCACGGTTTGCCCCGACAAAATACGCCCCGAGGCATCGGTGACGGTGCCGGAAATCATGATGGGCAGGCGTTCGCCGCTATCTTCGAATAACTCGTCCAGCGCAAACAAAGCCGCTTTGGCGTTGAGCGTATCGAAAATAGTTTCCACCAGAAACAGGTCGACGCCGCCGTCGAGCAAGGCTTTGGCCTGCTCGTAATAGGTGTCGCGCAGTTCGTCGAAAGAGGTATTGCGCGCGCCCGGATCGTTGACGTCGGGCGAGATGCTGGCGGTTTTCGGGGTCGGGCCGATGGCGCCGGCTACAAAACGCGGCTGTTCCGGCGTCGAATATTTGTCGCAGGCGGCGCGAGCAAGGCGTGCCGACTCAAGGTTCATTTCGGCGGCGAGATCTTCCATCCGATAGTCGCCCTGGGCTACCCGCGTTGCGCCAAAGGTGTTGGTTTCGATAATGTCGGAGCCGGCCGCGAGGTATTTTTCATGAATCTCGCTGATGATCTGCGGCTGGGTCAGCGACAATAATTCGTTATTGCCTTTGACATCGCGCTCGAAAGCGGCGAAGCGGGTGCCGCGATATTCGGTTTCGCCGAGTTTATAACGCTGGATCATGGTACCCATGGCGCCATCCAGGATCAGGATGCGTTGCTTGAGCAACTCAGGCAGTTGCGCGCCGCGTGTGTATGGGCGTGGTGCGGCACCGGCCGGGCTGGCCGGGTTGGCCTTTGGTGGCGCGATTGCCGGCGTGGCATCCGGCTGGTGGGCGGGCAGAGTCATGGTGGCGGATAGTGTGGCGGATAAGGGCTAAATGAGGCGGAATGCACCTGTCATTGTAGACCAGTCGGGCCGGCCCGGGCGATACACGTGCCAGGTCCTGACAGGGCCTGGGCGGTAAATACGGGAGGGTCGGGGCAGGGCGGGTGCATCGCGCACCCAAAACCGTGAGCTCGCTCGGCCCAGGCGGGTTGCCTGGGCGAGGGCTGTTTAGTGCAAAATGACCGGCTGGTTCATCAAGCTATCGAACTGGCCAAGAAATTCGTCGACCTCTTCGACCGACGGTTGCTCATCTATCAGACGCTGTACGTGCTCCCGGAATTGGGCGGCAAGCGCACCATCGATAAAAATTTCGCGTTGATTGGTTTTGTCGACGATTTCGTAGCCGCCATCCATCAGGGCTACATTGCCATCCAGCGCCGGAAATTCAACGACGCAATAGTTGGGGCTGTTATAGATCATTTGCATGGCAACACTCCTTTTAGCGACTGCATCAAGGAAATTCTGCGAACCTGAGGCCGGCTTGCCGTATTAAGGCGTGTCATGTGCCTGAACCGCACACCGGAGCCGGATTTGCGCACCGCTTTTACCTTGATACGGTCTTTCTATACCGCAACTTCAATAGGGTTAAGCGTTTATCCAAATTAGATGGCGCAATTTGGATGGATTTCAAGAGGGCGCCCCGGAATATCCGATACCGCCGAATATCTATGTCCTCTTGACCACTACCCTTGCGTAAGACCGACGTTTGCCACAACAATTCCAGCATAGCCGTAAATCCTCTTGACTGCTTGCCCGTACTATTACCGTTGTGGTGAAAAAGCACAGGCAGGCGTCAAGACCGTTACATATCCGAGCCAAAATGTGATGCGACCCTAAAAATGGCAAATCGGTCGGCAGCCTTTAGTGGATGGCGTGGGCGGCGTTCAGGCAGCACCACTCAATTTCAGTTTATGCGGCTAACCTGAAATAGGCCTTAACCGCAGCGATAAAAGTATCGATATCGGCTGCCGACACGTCGAGATGCGTGACAAAACGCGAGGCATAGAGCATTTGCGTCAAAATGCCGCGCTCTTTCAGCCACGCCTCCAGAGGCGCGCAATGCTGCTGCGGGAACTGGGCAAACACCATATTGGTGGCTTGCGACAAAACCGAGGCCTGGTCGATCTCGGATAAGCCACGCGCCAACCGGGCGGCATTCTGGTGGTCTTCTGCCAGTCGCTCGACCTGATGGTCCAAGGCGTACAGGCAACCGGCCGCGAGCAGGCCCGATTGGCGCATGCCGCCGCCCAGGACTTTGCGCCAGCGTTGGGCCAGCTCGATCAATTCGGCGCTACCGACCAGCACCGAGCCTACCGGTGCGCCGAGTCCTTTGGAAAAGCATAGCGAAACAGAGTCGAACGGCGCGCAGATTTCGGCCAAGGTTGCGTTGGACGCGACCGCTGCGTTAAATGCCCGCGCGCCGTCCAAATGGGTGGCGAGACCGCGGCTGCGCGCCAATTGCACGGCTTCGGCGACATAGCCGGCCGGTAAAACCTTGCCGCCGATGGTGTTTTCCAGCGCCAACAAACGGCTGCGGGCGAAATGATTGTCGATCGGCTTGATCGCGGCCGCGATTTTGTCCAGCGGCAGCGAGCCGTCCGCGGCATTTTCCAGCGGCTGCGGCTGAATACTGCCGAGCACGGCCGCGCCACCGCCCTCATATTTGTAGGTGTGGGCGAGCTGGCCGACGATATATTCGTCGCCGCGGCCGCAATGCGCCATCAGTGCGGCGAGATTGCTTTGCGTGCCGCTCGGGAAAAACAGGCCGGCCGCTTTGCCCGCGCGCTCGGCGACCGCATTTTGCAAACGCAGCACGGAGGGGTCGTCGCCCCAGACATCGTCGCCAACCGGGGCACTCATCATGGCTTCCAGCATGGCGGGGGTGGGGCGGGTCACGGTGTCGCTGCGAAGGTCGATCATGGTGCGGGTTTCCTTGGGATGGTCGGATTTCTGATTTGCGCTGCGTTGAATCAATGACAGGCGTCTGGGCAGGCTAAAAAACTATCACGGTTGACTCGAATTCGGTGCTGCCGGAGAAAATATTGGGACTGACCCTTGCCCCGGCGCTGACCCCGGTTCCGCGGCACTCGCCGCGGGCTGGGTCGCGGCAGGGCTGCCGCCTGCGCTTTCGCTCAAGGCTTCCAGCCGGCGCGGGGCATCATGCAGCAGTAATTCGATCTGGGTGCCGTTGGGTTCGGTTTGCATAATCCGCACCGGGAAATAACCGAGTGCCGGGGCCAGCCACACATCGATTTTACGATTATCGTCCTGGTGACGGGGCAGGCGCATGAAATGCAAGGCCGAGACATAGGTTTCGCCCATGCGTATGGAGTCTGTGCCGACCATCTCGATCGGCCAATTTTCGCCGCTGTCTTTATCCACCACGTAAAACGAGCGCGTGACGCCGGGGGTGTAGCGCGCCGGATTGCCGCGCACCAGACTGGTCAACTGAAATACCATGCTGAAACGATCTTGTGCGCCATCGGGCAAGGCCAGGGTGGTCGGCGTGCGGGTGAACCCAATGCGTTTCGCACTCCGATCAAAATCGGTCTCGTCTTGAGCGCGTGCCCCGCGTTGTTCGATATAACGCTCGGGCGCCAGGCCGAAAGCATCGACCCGGCCGCGGCTGTGATAAGTATATTTGCCGACAAAAGGCAGCGGTACCGAAACCATCACGTCGTAGATTTGACCGTCGGTGACCCAACTGACGGTGCCGGGGGTATTTTGTACGCCGTTGAAAAAGGTGTCGTAGCGTAAATCGGCCGTCGGCGGTAAAGAGAATTGTTCGCCGTCTTTTTGCGTGCGCGCCGTATTCGCCGTATTGACGCCGCTGGCGGCCGACGCGGTGGCGCTGCCGGCGGCGGCTGCCGCTACGGCGGATGCCGCCGCCGCGTCGCTGGCGGAACCCGGCGCGACAGCCTCGGCGGGGTCGGCCAGCGCCTGCATCACGGGCGCTTCAACCGCGCCGGTGCGCGGGGTGCGATGTACTGCAGCCGGCTTGGGCCGCACCGGCTTACTGGCCGGCCGGGCGGGGTTCGGTGCGGTTTGCCGAATTACCTGTGCTTGCAACAACAGCACCTCGAGCGGCGGCTTGACCTCGGCCGTTTGCCGCAGCAAGCGTTTTTGCTGATTAACCCAATGCCCCGCGAGCAGATGCAGCAGCAATACCGCCACCACCAGCGCGGCCACCGAGGCCCAGCGCAACACACGTGTCACCGGCGACTGGGCCGAAGCCGTTACCGAGGCTGGTGCAGCGTTGAGGGTGAGCGCGGACGAAGAGCGGGTCAAATTCGAAAATGGGCTGGATGCGTCCGGCTGATGCGTCTCTTACCGCGGAGCATACGGCCGGCCTAAGTTAAAGGGACACACAGGTACAAGTGAGATACCAGCACGCTGCACGGCATATCGTGGCGCACGCATCGGTCTGGCCTGCGCCGGGAAGCCTGATTATCCCCCGCTGCGGCTTTTTTTGCTGGCCGCATGGCAGATAAAGCGTTGCCGAATTTTACTGCGCCTCGCTGAGGTAACCCAGTTCGTACGAGAGGCGGCCGGCACACGCGCGCAACGCAAGATCGATGGCGCCACCCCAGTCGATCTCGAATAAACCTTCCTGCCCCAGGGCGATAATCCCCAAAGCCAGGTCGCCATTGGCATCGAATACCGGCATCGCAAAAGCATGGATGCTTGGCAGCAGCATGCCGGTCACGCGCGCGGCCTGATGTTGCCGGACTTCATCGAGCAAGAGCTCAAGTTCCGCAGCCGTCTGCGGCACACCGGCTTGACGCTGGCGGCGTGCATCGCTCAAGGCCAGGTTCAGCATCGCCTGAGTTTTGCTGCGCGGCAAATAAGCGCTGAACAACAGGCCGGTAGCCGAGCCGGTCAAGGGCATCACGTCGCCGAGCTTGAGTGCCGCCTTGGCGGGATGACTGGATTCCATCCAATGCACGATGGTCGGTCCTTGATTGCCCCAGACCGCGATACCCACCGTCTGGTCGATTTGGTCGCGCAACAGGGTCAAGGCGATACGCGCCAGATTCACCCCATCGACGCGGGCCAGCCGCGCCAAACCCATTTGCAAGGCGAAACCGCCGAGTTCGTAACGGCCCGAGACCGGGTCCTGCGCGACCACACCCAAACGCAAAAAGCTGACCAAATAACGGTGGGCCTTGGCTGGACTCATCCCGGCGGCCAGTGCCAGATCGCGTAACATCATCGCGCGCCGCTCCTGCGTCAGGACTTCCAGCAGGCGGAAGCCGACTTCAATCGACTGAATCCCCGAACGCGGTTTTTCTTCGGGGCCCGCGGCCTCCGCTGCATCAGGGTCGATCTCGTTCGCCGCGCTGACGGCGGCACCGGCCGTGGCGGAGGGTGGATTGCGGCGAATCGTGGATGCGGGCATAAAATTCAGTAAGGGACGCCGGCTGGAAACGCGAGCGAAATGTGGATAGACACGTGTATAAAGAGAGTTGGAAAAATTGCCGAATTTACCTTTATTTTAAAGCTATGAAACTTGCCACCCTGAAAGACGGTTCCCGTGACGGTCAATTGATCGTCGTGTCGCGTGACTTAAAAACGGCGGCGATTGCCGATGGTATCGCTGCCACACTGCAAAGAGTACTCGATGACTGGGTTTTTTATGCGCCTCAGTTGCAGTCCTTGTCGGATGCCTTGAATCAGGGGCGGGCGCGCAATGCGTTCCCGTTCGATCCGGCCAACTGCATGGCACCGTTGCCGCGTGCATTCCAATGGGCCGACGGCTCGGCTTATGTCAATCATGTGGAACTGGTGCGCCGCGCCCGTGGCGCCGAAATGCCGCCGGAATTCTGGACCGACCCATTGATGTACCAAGGCGGCAGCGACGATTTTATCGGGCCTTGCGACGATATCGTGTGCCCCTCGGAAGATTTTGGCATCGACTTTGAGGCCGAAATTGCTGTTATCACCGCCGATGTGCCGATGGGCGCAAGCGCGGCCGAAGCATTGCACGGCGTGCGTTTGCTGATGCTGGTCAACGATGTGTCCTTGCGCAACCTGAGTCCCGCAGAGCTGGCCAAAGGTTTCGGTTTTTTCCAGAGCAAGCCGGCCTCGGCATTTTCGCCGGTGGCCGTGACACCCGACGAGTTGGGCGACGATTGGCGCGAAGGACGCGTACACCGGCCGATGACGGTGCACTGGAATGGTAAAAAAGTCGGACATCCCGATTGCGGCACCGATATGGTGTTTCATTTCGGGCAATTGATCGCCCACGTCGCACGCACACGCAATCTGCGCAGCGGCAGCATCGTCGGTTCGGGCACCATCTCCAACGTCGATCGTAGCCGCGGTTACTGCTGTATCGCCGAAAAACGCATGCTTGAGACCATCGAACATGGCGCCCCCAAAACCGAGTTTATGCGTTACGGCGACCGGGTCCGCATTGAAATCCTCGATGCCGCCGGCAAGTCGGTGTTTGGCGCAATCGAACAAGCTGTGGCGCCGCACGAAACGGATTGAGCCGAGGTCTCCGCCCGCGGCAGGTCGCCGGATTTCCGCCCGGCCGGCGACCGCATCATGACCCCGGGGGCGCGGCCCGGCACATGCTGGTTTAGCCCGATGCGGCGGGCGCGGCGTGCCGTTAGAATAAGTGCGGCAGGGATTCAGCCTGATGCACGCCGGCGATATGAGCTTGCGCCGTGTTGCGCCGTGTTGCGACTAAAACTATAAAGCCTCGGAGATGCCTGATGCGCCAACTTCTTTCGTGCCCGCTGTGGTCCGCCGCGTTGCTGGCGCTGGGGCTGGCCGGTCCATGCGGCAGTGCTGCGGGTCAGGTCAAGATCGGGCTGGTGTTGTCGCTGACCGGACCTGCGGCATCGCTGGGCATTCCCGAACGCGACACCGCGGCGCTGCTGCCGCATGAAATCGCCGGGCAAAAGATTGAATACATCATTTTCGACGATGCCTCCGATACCACGCAGGCGGTGCAGGACACCAAGAAGCTGATTTCCGAGCAGCATGTCGACGCCATCATCGGGTCGTCGATCACGCCGAATTCGCTGGCGATGATCGACGTGGTGGCCGAAGGCCAGACCCCGACCATCTCGCTGGCTTCATCGGCGCGCATTATCGACCCAGTGGATGACAAGCGCGCCTGGGTTTTCAAGACTCCGCAAACCGATGCCATGATGGCCTCCGCGATTGCCCAGCATGCCAGCGACCATGGCGTGCGGACCCTGGCTTATATCGGCCAGGCCGATGCCTTGGGCGAAGCGTTTTATGTCGAAGTCGCCAAGTTTGCGCAAATCCATCATATCCAGATGGTGGCCAACGAGCGTTTTAATCGTACCGATACCAGCGTTACCGGCCAGATCCTGAAAATTCTCGCGACCCATCCCGACGCGGTGGTGGTGGGTGCGGCCGGCACGCCCGCCGCATTGCCGCCGGCCACTCTGATCGAGCGCGGTTTCAAAGGCGCGATTTATCACAACCATGGAGTCGGCAACCAGGATTTCCTGCGCGTTTGCGGCAAAGCGTGTAACGGCACCTTCCTGCCGACCAGCCCGGTACTCGTGGCCGCGCAATTGCCTGACGATCACCCGGCGAAAAAACCCGCGCTGGCTTTTATCAAGTTATATGAGGCACAACATGGTGCCGGCTCGGTTTCGGCTTTCGCATCGTATACCTGGGATGCCGGCGTACTGCTGAATCACGCCATCCCGCAGGCGCTGAAAAAAGCCCAGCCGGGTACGCCGGAATTCCGCCACGCCCTGCGCGACGCTTTGGAACAGACGACCAACTTGAGCGACAGCAACGGCTTGGTCAACATGAGCGCGCACGACCATCTGGGCTTGGACCAGCGCGCCCGGGTGATGGTCGAGATCGAAAACGGCAAATGGATTTACCAACCATGAGCGAGCCGGAAGACTTGCCCGGAATGGAACACTACGCCCGTTACCAGACCCTGGTATTGCGCCGCCACCCCGGCGGCGTGCTGGAAATCGTGATGAACGGCGTGGCCACCAATCGCAGCGGATTGGCGACGGCCGATCAAATGATGCACCGCGAACTTGCCGAAATCTGGCGCGATATCGACACCGATCCGTACACCCGGGTCGCGCTGATTCGAGGCGAAGGCAAAGGTTTTTCCGGCGGCGGCGACCTCGACCTGGTGGCGGCGATGGCGGACAGTTTTGAGGTGCGCTCGCGCGTCTGGCGCGAAGCGCGCGACCTGGTCTATAACGTGATCAACTGCAGCAAGCCTATCGTTTCGGCAATGCACGGACCTGCGGTGGGCGCGGGATTGGTGGCCGGTTTGTTGGCCGATATCTCGATTGCCACCAAAAGCGCGCGCATCATCGACGGCCATACCCGGCTCGGCGTGGCCGCCGGCGACCACGCGGCGATCATCTGGCCGCTCTTGTGCGGCATGGCCAAGGCCAAGTATTACCTGCTGTTATGCGAGCCGATCAGCGGTGAAGAAGCGGAACGTATCGGCTTGGTGTCGCTGGCCGTCAATGACGACGAATTGTTGGAGCGTGCGTTCGAGGTGGCCCGGCGTCTGGCGAACGGCTCGCAAAGCGCCATTCGCTGGACCAAATATGCCTTGAATAACTGGTTACGGCTGGCCGGACCAACCTTCGATGCGTCGTTGGCTTTGGAATTCATGGGTTTTGACGGACCGGATTTGCGCGAAGGTGTGCAATCGTTGCGCGAGCGCCGCGCTCCCGATTTCAAAGGCGATGCTCCATTTTGAGCCAAGCCGTAACACGGTTTTATCGGTCCGTTCCACCTCAGCTTGCGCGCCGTGTTCAAACGGCATTGCGCAGGTCCTGAACAGCGTATTATCGAAATACCGGACGGTGCGCGCGTTTGATCCGGACACATGACCCGGATGCGCATCCAGCAATTGCTTTCAGGAGACATTATGAGTGATACCGCGGATTCATCCTCTTCCCCGTTTGCCTCGTTTTCGACGGCTCCGGGTTTCGACATGTTTGAAAAAATGTGGCGCATGATGCAGGTGCCGGGCCTGGGCAGCACGCCTTCTCCCTCATCCATGATCTCCGGCATGATGGCGCCGATGACCAACATCGACGAGCTCGACAAACGTATTACCGATATGCGTGCGGTCGAACAATGGCTCAAGCTGAATCTGAGTATGTTGCAGTCGGCGATCCAGGCGCTTGAGGTACAGCGTGCAACGTTGGCTACCTTGAAAGCCTTCGGCGCATTTGCGCAATCGTCGATGGAACAGGCGGCAGCCAAGACCCCTGAGACATCGAAAACGATCAGCCAGCCGGTCACCCCGGCCCCCGCTGCCTCGCCGGCATCCGCCAAAGAGGCTGCGGGGGCGGGCGAGGCGGGAGAAGCTGCGCCCGTCGATGCGACGCCGTGGTGGAATCTGTTGCAGGCTCAGTTTAATCAGATCGCCGGACTCGCCTTGGCAGCGCAGTCGGCACCGCTGGGGGCGGCTGATGCAAGCGCCAAACCCACGGCGAAATCCGCCGCAAAACCGGCTGCGAAAACCAGCAGCGCCGCCAAGCCCGCGGCAAAAACGACAGTCAAACCGGCAACCAAAACAACCCCACCCAAAAGCGGAGCCGCGCCGAAAAAATCTTGAGAACCGTACCGCTCCCGGCCGCGGAGGGTGGGGATAAATGCACAGCGTATGCATGAATCGGGCGGTGCGAAAGGACCGTGCCGGTTTAGGGGAAAACCTATGCGATTGGCGATTGTGTTGATGGGCGGCGGAGCCCGTGCGGCATATCAGGCGGGCGTGCTCAAAGGGTTGGCCGAAATTGTCAAAACGGTGCGGCCGGACGAGCCCGGCATCCCCTTTTCGATTGTCTGCGGCACCTCGGCCGGAGCGATCAATGCCACGGCGCTGGGCGTGTATGCCGACGATTTTAGCTATGCGGTGGAGCGTATCGAGCAGGTCTGGAGCCAGTTTCATGTGCCCCAGGTCTACCGTTCCGACTGGCCCGGGGTGATTGCCTCGGGTGCGCGCTGGCTGGCTGCGCTGACCATGGGCTGGATGGTGCGCCGCTCGCCGCGGGCGTTGCTCGACAACTCGCCCCTGGCTGAATTGTTACGCGAACAAATCGATTTCGAAAGACTCGGGCCCATGCTCAAGTCGCGCCATTTGCATGCGGTGGCGGTGACGGCATTGAGTTATTCGTCCGGGCAGCATCTGACTTTCTACCAAGCTGATCAGCCGATGGAAGCCTGGCGGCGCGCGCAACGTTCGTCGCGGCTGGTGACGTTGACGGTCGAGCACCTGCTGGCATCGAGCGCGATTCCCTTGATGTTTCAAGCCGTGCCGCTCGATTTCGACGGGCGCCAGGAATATTTCGGCGATGGCGCGATTCGACAGATCGCACCGCTGAGTCCGGCGATTCATTTCGGCGCGCAAAAGATACTGGTGGTGGGCGCCGCGGCGTCCAATCCCGAAGTGCCGATTGAAACCGGTCAGGTACCGGCTTACCCGTCATTGGCGCAAATCGGCCAGCAAGTCATGGCCAGCGTGTTTCTCGACGCGCTCGGCGCCGATATCGAACGGATTCGCCATGTGAATCAGATCGTCCAGCAATTGCCGCGTGCGGTGGACGCCGGCAGCGGCTGGCGCGCGGTCGACGTGATGGCGATTGCGCCCAGCCAACGTATCGAACTGATCGCGGCACGTCATCTGCACCGGCTGCCGCTGTCGATCCGCGGTTTGTTCGGCGCGGTGGGCGCGGACCGCGCGCGTGGTGCGGCCTTTGCCAGCTACCTGTTGTTTGAGGCGGACTATACGCGCGAGCTGATTGCCTTGGGTTATCGCGATGCGATGGAGCAACGCGAGGCGCTGGCTTCATTTATCGGTCCGGGCTGAATTGCCTGGGCCGTCCCGCATCCACCGGAGCTGGGTGCCGGTGCCCCGGTGCAAACCTCAAAAGAACATCATCGATTCGATCTGCCCGTAGCAGGTCGATCTGCCGCCGATTTTCTGCAACGCGGCACCCGGCATGAAATACGCAAGCGTGAAGGTGAGCAACTGATAGCGGCTCTGGCGCCAATGCAGAATGATCTCGGGCAAGCTGCCGATATATTTGCCGCGTACCCCCACCGTGCGGTAATACGGATTGAAAGCGCCATAGCCCAAGGCCGACCCGTTGTAGATGGCATCGTTCTGGTTCTGCCGGTAGTTAAACGACCACAGCAGATCGAGGCGGGTATTGTGGGCGAAATTCATGCTTGCGCGAGGGCCGAAATCCAGGTTATTGGATTGCGAAAGCGTCAGCCCGTCGCCGTAATAGGGCACCAGATAGTACAGCGGCTGATAGGTATTGATTTCGCCCTGACCGGGCTTGCCCGAGGTGCCTCCCGATCCCGCATCGAAACGCAGGCCGATTCTGGGCTGGCTTTGCATGTCGCGCCAGACGTAGTCGGTCTGGGTGGTAAACATCCATGCCTTGACCTTGTCGCCGAGGGCCTCGATCGCCGACGGGGGCGGGCCGATCCAGGTGAGGCCGCTGTCGATGACGGCGCGCGCGAACCCGGCGTTCTCGGAGAGGAAGCCGTAGCCGGGGTGCACCGCGTCGGCGCCGGCCCGTCGCGCCACCGCGATAAGCTTGTCCATGTCCAGGTAGGTCTGGGCCGGGGTAACGCCGTCCAGGGCGTAGGCCTCGTCGGCCGCCTTGACGTGCAGTGCGTCCAGGTCCTGGTCGGA
>JAMFSV010000056.1 GCA_026225455.1 Burkholderiales bacterium
GAGTTCCACCCGGATCGGGAAACGTCCTTGCAGCTCAGGGATCAGGTCGCTGGGTTTGGCCAGATGAAACGCGCCGCTGGCGATAAACAGGATATGGTCGGTACGGATCATGCCGAATTTGGTGTTGACCGTGGTTCCTTCGACAAGAGGCAGTAAATCGCGTTGCACCCCCTGACGCGAGACTTCGCCACCGCCGCCGCCTTCGTTGTTGCGCGAGGCAATTTTGTCGATCTCGTCGAGGAAAACGATGCCATTTTGCTCGACGTTTTGAATCGCCAGGGTTTTGACTTCCTCGTCGTTGAGCAATTTGCCGGCTTCTTCATCGACCAGCAGCTTCATCGCTTCTTTGATCCGCAGCTTGCGATGAACCTTTTTATTCTGACTGAGATTGGCAAACACACTGCGAATCTGGTCGGTCATGTCTTCCATACCCGGGGGCCCCATGATTTCCATCGGCGAGGCCGGCGCATCCATGTCCAGCTCGATTTCGCGCTCGTCCAGTTGGCCTTCGCGCAGGCGTTTGCGGAAGGTCTGGCGAGTGGTATTTTGACCGTCTTCGGTCGCGGCACCGCCTTCAAGGCTGCGTGCCGACGGCAGCAGGACGTCGAGAATGCGGTCTTCGGCGAGGTCCGAGGCTTTGGAGCGCACTTTGCGCATTTCGGTTTCGCGGGTCTGCTTGACCGCGATTTCCGCCAAGTCGCGGATGATGCTGTCGACGTCGCGGCCGACGTAACCGACTTCGGTAAATTTGGTGGCTTCGATCTTGATAAACGGCGCATCGGCCAGTTTGGCCAGGCGGCGCGCAATTTCGGTTTTGCCGACACCGGTCGGTCCTATCATCAGGATGTTCTTCGGTGTGATTTCATGCCGCAACGGCTCCGCGACTTGCTGCCTGCGCCAGCGATTGCGCAGCGCGACGGCGACCGCGCGTTTGGCTTTGTTCTGGCCAATAATATGTTTGTCGAGTTCCGAGACGATCTCGGCGGGGATCATGGTGCTCATGGGGTGTCCTTGGAGGCGGCTTGCCGGACGTGCGGCATTCGCGGGCTGAAGCGGAGGTCCGGTGGGGCGCTTATTCTATGGTTTCGATCACGCGGTTGTGATTGGTGTAGATACACATGTCACCGGCGATCTCGAGCGATTTTTCGACAATTTCGCGCGCGCTGAGTTCGGTATTGGCCAGCAAGGCCGCGGCTGCGGCTTGCGCGTAGGCTCCGCCGGAACCGATGGCGCACACCCCATTTTCCGGTTCCAGCACGTCGCCGTTGCCGGTCAGCACCAGCGTGCTGTCCGCGTCGGCGGCAATCAGCATGGCTTCAAGCTTGCGCAACATGCGGTCGGTGCGCCAGTCTTTGGCCAGCTCGACCGCGGCGCGGGTCAGGTTGCCCTGGTGTTTTTCCAATTTGGCTTCAAAACGGTCGAGCAAGGCAAAGGCATCCGCCGTACCGCCGGCAAAGCCGACCAGCACTTTACCGTTATAGATGCGACGCACTTTGCGCGCGCTGCCTTTCATCACGATATTGCCCAGGGTGACCTGGCCGTCCCCGCCTAATGCGACCTGATTGCCGCGGCGGACCGAGACGATGGTAGTGCCGTGATACTGCTCCATGGATATTCCTTAATGATAGCCCTGAGGTCCGAGATCGCGATCATGCGGCGCGGCCGGCCCGGAACCGGCTTGCTCTAATAAGTCTGCCGCGGGTCTCGATCTGACCGCGCGTACCCCACTGAAGTTTAGGGCATCCGGTCGATTATCAAGGGATAAGTCCAATTCATTATGCGAAGCGTTACCTTTCGCCGCGGCGGAACGGTTGGCCGGAATGACAAAACCCCTGCGATCGTCAGATCGACAGGGGTTTGGGGCCGAAGCGGCCGGAGGCCGCCAGCCAAAGCGGGTTCAGGCAGGGGTGAGGTATATCTTGGGCGGCACCCAAGCTATACCAGCCTGCCCGAAATCGCGCAAATCAGTCGCCAAACAGCTTTTGGCGTAGTTCACGCCGTTCCTGCGCTTCAAGCGACAGGGTGGCAGTCGGTCGGGCCAGCAGGCGCGGGACGCCGATGGGTTCGCCGGTTTCTTCGCACCAGCCGTAATCGCCGGATTCGATGCGTGCCAAAGACTGTTGCACTTTTTTCAGCAGTTTGCGTTCGCGGTCGCGAGTACGTAACTCAAGGGCATGCTCTTCCTCGATCGTCGCACGGTCAGCCGGGTCTGGCACCACGACCGTCTCGCGCAGGTTTTCGGTGGTCTGGCCTGCGTTATGAAGGATTTCAGCTTGCAACGTTTCCAGCTTGCTTCTAAAGAACGCAAGCTGATCCTCGTTCATATACTCCTTCTCGCTCATTTTCAGGAGTTCTGCTTCGGTCAAGAGTCGTTTTGTCGTCATCTGGCTTGCTGTCTTCCATGTCGGGTATGAGGCCCACGCTAATGCGTTGCCCGCAATCGGCGGCTGCACAGGCGTTCTGCCCGTCGGGATACGGCTCATGCCCGTATCTTTAGTCCGCCGCTGCGGGGGCGAACTCCTACTTTGACCGATACGTTACCGGCAAGGCCGGGCGAACATAGCGTGAAACCAGTGCCATGCGCGCCCGGCCTTGCCGGCTCGCCCTTGATCTGTTCGATCTATTCAGGACGGCCGTTAGCCTGTTTGCACAGGCCGGCGGCGGATCGAAATCGTTCTCTAGCGGCGACGTATTGTAACTGAATCGCGCGCATGTTCCGCAACTGGCGTTTTTAAGCGAAAACTACCGTGTTTTACCGAGTTGACTTGGTGCCTTGAGCGTCAATCCGGGCTACGGCAATTTCCTTAACCGTCGATCATACTCGCCCAGAATTCGTTTGGTCCAGCGGACCACGCGGACCGTGGCGAAAGTGCCAATGGCCGGGCCGGAAGCCGCGTTAGCGGCGCCCGCCGGAGGCGTAGGCAATCAGGCCAGACTGCGTTCCAGGCCGTCGATAATCAGGTCTTGCGGCAAATCTATGCCAATAAAGACCATTTTGCTGGTTTTTTTATCCGCCGGTTGCCATTTTGAGGCGAGATCGCTCCCCATCATTTGATGCACGCCTTGAAATACCACGCGGCGATCGATGCCCTTCATAAACAGCACGCCTTTGTAGCGCAACAGGCGTTCGCCGTAGATCTGCAACACGCCGCCGAGGAAATCTTCGAGTTTTTGCGAATCGAAAGGGCGGTCGCTGCGAAACACGAAGGATTTGATCTTGTCGTCGTGATGCGCATGGTGGTGGTGCGCGTGCTTGTGCTCGTGCGCATGGTCGTGGCCTTCATGTTCACAGCGGTCGTGATCATGGTCGCAGTTGGCATGCTCATGGGCATGTTCATCCGCGTGGGCATGAGCGTGATCGTCCTCGGCCAGGAAGTCCGGATCGATTTCAAGCTTGGCGTTCAGGTTGAAGCCGCGCAGGTCGAAAATCTCCTTGAGCGGCGCTTCGCCGAAATTCACCACCGCCATGGGCGCGCGCGGGTTCATGTGCAATAAGCGGTGTTTCAGCGCGGCCAACTCATCGGCACTGACCAGATCGCTTTTGGTGATGAACAGACGGTCGGCAAAGCCGACCTGGCGTTGCACCACTTCGTGCTGGTCGAGCTGCTGGTTCGCATGTTTGGCATCGACCAAGGTAATCACCGCGTCGAGCAGGTATTGGTCGGCGATCTCGTCGTCCATGAAGAAGGTTTGCGCCACCGGGCCGGGGTTGGCCAGGCCGGTGGTCTCGATCACCACGCGATCGAACTTCAGGCTGCCTGCCTGACGGCGGGTCACCAGATCGGACAGGGCGTTCACCAGATCGCCGCGGATGGTGCAGCAAATGCAGCCGTTGCTCATCTGGACGATTTGCTCGTTGCTGTCCTGCACCAAAATTTCGTTGTCGATATTCTCTTCGCCAAACTCATTTTCGATGACGGCAATCTTCATGCCGTGCTGTTCGTTGAGAATGCGCTTGAGCAGGGTGGTTTTGCCGCTGCCGAGAAAGCCGGTCAGGATGGTTACGGGAATCATGGAATCGCTCGCCTGTCAGGTGCCGCAAACCGATCGCAATCGATCAATTGCAGCGGGTAAAAAGTGGGTGGGAACACCCCGGTCCGTTATCATAACTTGGCTGGGATCAGCCTTGGGTCGCTCCCGCACGGGGGCGCTCCCGCCTCGGTCCCGAGAGGCCGGCCGCTGCGCCGGATCAAGGCGGGCGCAGCAGGCTTTTCGCGGCGCCGCATCCAAGTCGCGCGTGCTTGCTGCTGCTCAGATGGGGACGCTCAGATCTTTTGCAACCACAGCCCTTTTAAATATTCCCCTTCCGGAAAAGCCATCAACATCGGATGGTCGACCCCGGCACCCAGCCGTTGCAAGATGCGGATGTCGACCCCCGCGTCGGCGGCGGCGCCCGCCACGATTTTCTGGAATAAATCGGCATCAATTGCGCCTGAGCATGAATAAGTGGCGAGCAGGCCGCCCGGGCGCAACAGCTTGAGCCCCGTCAGGTTGATATCTTTGTAGGCCCGTGCGGCGCGTTCGACATGGGCTTTGGAGCCGGCGAATTTGGGCGGATCGAGCACGATCAGGTCAAATTGGTCGCCGTTTTCATGCAGGGTACGCAGGGCTTTGAACGCATCGGCATCGAGCCAGGTGGCCCGTTCGGCGTCAAAACCATTGCTCGCGACATTGCGCTGCGCGGTGGCCAGTGCTTCCCCCGAGGAATCGATCGAAACCACCCGCGTGGCGCCGCCTTTCAACGCCGCCAGGGAAAAACCGCCGGTGTAACAAAAACAATTCAACACTTCGCGGCCTGCGGCATGCTGCTGGATCAGCAGGCGACTATCGCGCTGATCGACATAAAAACCGGTCTTGTGACCATGCCGTACATCGACGTGATACAGCACGCCGGATTCGTCGATCACCAGGGTTTCGGGCGGTTCGGCCCCGGCCAGCACCCCGGTGGTTTGCTCCAGACCCTCGCGGCTGCGGATCGCCACATCGGAGCGTTCATAGACGTTGGGGCAGCCGGTGACGCCGATCAGCGCCTGCACAATCGCGCTTTTCCACGCCTCGACGCCGGCCGCCATAAATTGGCAGACCAATTGGGCCTGTTCCAGCGTATCGGGGGCCGCGGCCGGGCGGTAAAAGTCGACGATCAAGCCAGGTAAGCCGTCGGACTCGCCAAACACCAGCCGCACCGCGCCGGTATTGGTCACGGCCGCGCGCCGGTACGCCAGCGCGCGCTGCAGGCGGCGTTTGAAAAATGCGTGGTCGACCGGTTCGGTCTCGTCGAAGCTCCACACCCGGGCACGGATCATCGATTCGGGACTATATGCGGCCCGTGCCAAAAAACGGCCGTCATGGGCGCGCACGATCACCGTGGCGCCCGAGGCGGGCCGGCCTTCAATATGCTCGATGGCGCTTTCGTAAATCCACGGATGGCGGCGCAACAGCGATTTTTCTTTGGTCGGCTTGAGGGTCAGCGTATGCATGCGGTTCTTTTTGTTATAGCGGCGCGCGCGATCGTGCCGCGACGGGCCAGCTTGGGATTCGGCGACGGCGGCGCAGCAGGAAAGCCGCTCAGTCGATCATTTTGCTGGAGAGGGTGGTCCGCGAGCCAACCGCCTCAGGGGCTGCCATCTTGTGGGATTAGTTGCCTCAGGGGCTAATTACCTCAGGGGCCAATTGCTTTAGCTGCGTTTTTTCGCCCGTGGGTGGGCATTATCGTAGATCTTCGCCAAATGCTGGAAATCGAGTGCGGTATACACCTGGGTCGCCGCAATGCTGGCATGACCGAGCATTTCCTGGACCGCGCGCAAGTCGCTACTCGATTGCAGCACATGGGTCGCAAACGAATGACGCAACACGTGCGGATGCACGTTGGCCGGAATGCCCGCCGTCAGCGCCAATTGTTTGATGCGCTGACGCACCACGCCTGGTGCCATGCGTTTGCCGCGGACCGAGACAAACAAAGGATGCGGGTCGCCGCGCACCAGT
Source organism: Burkholderiales bacterium (assembly GCA_026225455.1). Lineage (GTDB taxonomy): Bacteria > Pseudomonadota > Gammaproteobacteria > Burkholderiales > Burkholderiaceae > LMUX01. Next base: position 5,983 of record JAMFSV010000056.1, read on the forward strand.
TGTTCACGCACCGCCAGCCAGGCTTGCAAGGCGCCGATCGCTTTGCGGCCGACCGGCACGCTGCGACGCCGTTTCCCTTTACCGGTGACGGTGACTTCGGCTGCGCTCAGGTCCAGCCAGCCTGCGGACCGGTAGTCGCCGCTCTCGGTATAAGCGATATCGAGGCCGATCAGTTCGGCCAGGCGCAGGCCCGAGGAGTAAAACAGCTCCAGCATGGCATGGTCGCGCAGGGCTTCGGGCGTATTGCCATGAGGCGCTTCCATCAAGGTATGCGAGTCGTCGACCGAAAGAGCCTTGGGCAGCGTCTTGGCTTGTTTGGGGGCACGGATCCCGGCCACCGGATTGGCCTCCAGCGCGCC
>JAMFSV010000057.1 GCA_026225455.1 Burkholderiales bacterium
GGCGGCTGGCGCGTTTTGTCGACCAGGTCGAGCAATTCGCCCGCGCCTGCGCCCAGCCTCAAACCCCGGCGCAATGGGCCGCCTTGTTGCGCGAGGCGCTCGATACGCTGTTCTCGGCCGAGCTGCAATTCGTCGACAGCCTGGCCGCGGTACGCGATGCGATCGACCAATTGGCCCAGGTGATGCAGGAGGGCGCGGCGCAGGTTTTGCTGCCGGCCGCAGTGGTGCGTGCCGCGTTATCGGCGACGCTTGATGATCCGGCGCGCGGCGGGGTGCCCTGGGGCGGGGTGACCTTTTCGGCGCTCACCAGCTTGCGCGGCTTGCCGTTCCGGGTGATCTGCCTGCTTGATCTGAACGACGGTGCTTTGCCCAGTGTGACGCGGGCCGACGAGTTCGACTTGATCGCGGCGTTTCCCAAACTGGGCGACCGGCAACGCCGCGACGACGAGCGCAATTTATTCCTCGACTTGTTGCTGGCCACCCGCGAGCGTTTGTTGATCTATTACACCGGCCGCAGCATCCGCGACAACACCTCGTTGCCGCCGGCCGCGATGGTCGATGAATTGCTCGATCATCTGGCGCTGGCATCGGCCGGTCCCGCTGCCGGCCCGGATGCGGTGCAACAGGCCCGCGCCGCGCTGATCACGGAACATCCCTTGCAGCCGTTTGCCGCGCAATATGCGCTGGGCGAAGCGGGTTTGTACACCTTCGACCCGGATCGCGCGCAGATTGCCGCAGCCTTGGCCGACGCCACGCCACGCCGGGTCAAACCGTTTTTCGACGGGCCGTTGCCGGCGCCGGCCGAGCAGCAAATCGCATCTGTGCCCGACGCCATCAATAAAATCGGGTCCGGTAACTTCGAAACCTTATCTGCGCCTGACGCCATCCACGAAATCGAGTTCGATAGTTTCGAGCGTTTCTGGCGTCATCCCGCGCGTATTTTGTTGCGCGAGCGCTTGGGCATTACCTTGTTCGATGCGCAAGCCGCGTTGACCGACAGCGAACCGTTCGAACTCGACTGGGATGCACGTAATGCCCTGGCTGACCGCGTGTTGCCGGTATTGCTTGAGCCGGTCGCAGATGAAGAGACAAGATCAGCTTCACGGCTAACGTCACACTCGGCCTCGAATCCGGCCGCGCGTGCCGGGCGTATAGCCCGTGCCAGCCCTGAACTGCCTGGCGGAGCTACCGGCGCGGTGTGGCAGGGCCGCACGCTGGATGCGCTGAGTCATCTGGCGGGCGCGGTGCGTGAGGTGCTCGACCAGGGTTCGCAGCGCCTGCCTTTTGCCTTGACCCTAACCCCGGTCTGGCCCGCCGCGCCGGCCGACCCTGACGATCCGTTCTCCAGCGATAGTCTGGCGCGCCTGGCGCCGTTGCATGATGCGACACCGCTGGTATTGAGCGGGGTCTTGCGCAATGTCACACCCCAGGGTCTGGTGATTTATCGTTATGCGCGTCCCACCGCACGCGATCGTCTCTCAGCCTGGCTTAACCACCTGGTGTTATGCGCCTGCCTGTCGCCGGATCAAACCGCGATCGAACCGCGTACCCTGTGGTTCGGCGATAACGCCAGTTTTGCGCTGACACCTGTGGCCGCTCCGTTGGAGCGCTTGGCCGAACTGCTGGCCTTATATCAGGTCGGCTTGCGCACGCCCTTGCATTTTTTCCCCAGAAGTTCCTGGGAGCAAGTCAGTACCGGCGACGCCGGGGCGCGCAGTACCTGGCTGGGCAGTCAGATGTCGACGGGCGAAATGGACGATGCGTATTTGAAAATGACCTTGCGCGGTCAAAGCAGTGCCCAGGCCGACCCCGGTGCTGTGCTGGACGCGGTATTCCGGCGGCTGGCCGACATCGTATTCCGGCCGCTGAATGAGCATCTGAATCAGCAGGACCCCTCATGACCCGCCCGCGCGAACTCGATGTATTTGCTTGCGGGCTTGACGGCGTCAATCAGATCGAAGCGTCGGCCAGCACCGGCAAGACCTGGAATATCTGCGCGCTGTATGTGCGGCTCTTGCTGGAAAAGCGGCTGAGCGTCGAGCAGATTCTGGTGGTCACCTTTACCAAGGCTGCCACGGCCGAGTTGCATGAGCGGATTCGTGATCGCCTGGTGGGCGTGTTGCGGGTGCTCGACGCGGTGCTGGCGCAACTGGCCGACCCCGAGTCGGGTGAGGTCGTTGAACTGGAGGCGCTGCTCGCCGAGGGCAATACGCTAAGCGATGTGGTCGACCTTGCGGCGCTGACGTCAGGCGACCCATTTATCGAGCGCTTGTTCGAAACGGTGATCGGCTTCGGGCCTGGCTATGCCATAGGCCTGGGCGAAGCACGCTTGCGTTTGCAGCATGCGGTGCGCGGTTTCGATCAGGCGGCAATTCATACCATTCATGCCTTTTGCCAACGCGCATTGCAAGAAGCACCGTTTGCCGCTGGACTGCCGTTTGAGTTTGAATTGGCCACCGACGATCGCGCCTTGCGCTTCGAAACGGCCGCTGAATTCTGGCGTACCCAGGTCGAGCCCCTGGCTGCCCGTGAGCCGGGTTTTGCCGACTGGCTGGTGGATAACAGCGTGCATCCCGAGGCACTGGACATGCAGCTTGCGCGGCGCCTGAAAAAACCGTTGGCCCAAGTACTATGGGGTGAGGCGGTACCTCAATTGCCCGGCGACAGCGGCACGGGGACGGCGCTGATCCAGGCACTCAACGATGCCTATCTCCATGCCGCGGCACTGTGGCGCAGCGAGCAGAGTCAGATCGAAGGTGTGCTGGAGCAGGCGCAGCCCAGTTTGAAATTGACTTCGCATAAGCCTGAATTGGTGCGTGCCGCACTGGATGCCTGGGCCGCCTATTTTGCCGCCAAGCGCAGCGTGTCGCCGCCCGCGGCGGCGCTTCGGGTCAGTTTGAGCGCCTTGGAAAAGGCCCGTAAAAAAGACGGTGTGTTGCCCGAACATCCTTTCTTTGCCGCGGCCGACACCTTGATTGCCGCAGCTCTTGCCGCGCGGCAATGGCAGGGTCGCTTGTGGCTGGGTTTGGTGCGCTTATGGCTGAGCTGGGCCCCGCCCGTATTGCGCGAGAAAAAGCGCGCCCGCCGCACCGTATCGTTTGACGATCTGCTGGCCGATTTATATCAAGCGCTGGTGAGTCATGCGTGGCTTGCAACGTCGATCCGCCAGCGTTATGCCGCCGCGCTGATTGACGAGTTCCAGGATACCGACCCGCTGCAATTCGAAATTTTCACCCGGGTGTTTGCGCCCGATGCGGCCAACAGCGGCAGCGGGGCGCCGCTATTTCTGGTGGGCGACCCGAAGCAAGCGATCTATAGTTTTCGCGCGGCGGATTTGCACACTTACCTGGCCGCGCGTGAACGCGCTTCGGCGCGTTATACGCTGGCGGTGAACCAACGCTCGACCGCGCTGCTGATTACCGCGTGCAACCAGATCTTTTCGGCCAACCCGGAAGGTTTTATTTTGCCAGGCTTGAGTTATGAACCGGTGCGGGCAGGCTCGCGTGCCCGGCCGCCTTTGATCGAGCACGGCCGCGCTAGCGCGCAGCAGGACTTTCATGTGTGGCGTTTGCCCGATGGCGATGCGGCAATCTCCAAGTCCCAGGCGCAAACGCGGGCTGCCGTTGCCAGCGCCGCGGAAATTGTGCGGCTGTTGAACGGCGCACGCGAAAATCAGGTGACCATCGGCGAACAGCCCTTGCAACCCGGCGATATCGCGGTGCTGGTGCAAACCAATAAGCAGGGCGGTTTGGTCAAGCGTGTGTTGGCGGCATGGGGGGTGGGCAGCGTCGAGCTGGGACAAGCCTCGGTGTTTGCCTCGGAAGACGCCGCCTGCCTTGAGCGGCTGTTGCAAGCCATCGATACGCCGGGCGATCCGCGCCGCTTGCGTGCCGCGCTGGCATCGGAATGGGTGGGGCTTGATGCCCATGCCTTGTGGCAACTCGACCATGTGGTGCTGGCGGATCATGCCGCCGGGGCGAATCGACCGCTAAGCCTGCCTCCCCAAACACTCGCGGCCGGTAGCGAGATCGCCGCGCTCGATTCGGCGTCGTGGGTTGAGCGTTTTACCCGTTACCGTTTGTTGTGGAACGAACGCGGCTACGCCATGATGTGGCGCACGCTGCTGCACGAATTACAGATTCCGCAACGCCTGGCCGGCTTGCCCGACGGCGAGCGCCGCTTGACCAATCTGGCTCATCTGGCCGAACTGACCCAGGCTCAGGCGGCGGCCCAGAGTGCCATGACGGGCATCGCGCCGGTATTGCGCTGGCTGGCCGGCGAACGCAGCCAGCCCGGCGGCGGCGAAACCACACAGCTGCGTCTGGAGTCGGATCGCAATCTGGTGCAGATTGTTACCGTGCATAAAGCCAAAGGCCTTGAATATGCCGTGGTGTTTTGCCCCTTCCTCAATGACGGCGCATTGCGTCCTCGCGCGAGCGGTAAAGCCGGCGACAAAGTGCCGGACGCGTGCGAATATCGGCTGGACGACCATGCCGTGCTGCATTACGACGGCGATGCGTCGACCCTGGAGCAGGCCAATCAGACCGCGGTCATCGAGCAAGCCGCCGAGCGCGCTCGCTTGATCTACGTTGCGCTGACGCGGGCGGTTTATCGCTGTTATCTGGTCAGCGGGGTATATACGAGTGGACCCGCGGCATCGACCTCGGAGTCGCGCAAAAGCATTTTGGATTGGCTGGTAGCCGGCAGCGGTTATCCTTTTTCGACTTGGTTGAGCAAACCGCCTGAGGCCGAGGCCATAGCGCTGCGCTGGCAGCAATTGGCCGGGGCCGCGATTTCGCTGGGGCCGTTGCCGCAGGCTGGCCGTCGCACGCCGTTGGCCGGCTTAAGCTCGGATCCGGCCCAATTCCGTGCTCGTGCCGCCACCCGTGCCTTGCGCGATAGCTGGCGCATCGCCAGCTTTAGCGCGCTGGCCGCCGCCAGCCTGCACGGACGACACCCTGAAACCGCGACCCACGATACGGCCGAATTGAGGCCGGACCATGACGCTTACGCACAAACCATGCTGGACCCGGCCGCCGTCCCGCTGGTCTTGGACAGCGGCGACCCGCGCTTGCTGTGGGGCGACGCGGACCTCGATGAGGTGCGTTTTGTCGAGCGCACCGACGCCGGCGAAGTTGTGCCGCCGCCGCTGCGTAGCGTCGACGATATTCTCGACTTCCCACGTGGCGCCGCGGCCGGCGAATGCCTGCATCGCATGTTCGAGCTGGCCGATTTCACCGATAGCCAAACTTGGGAGCCGGCGATAAGCCGCGCGCTGCGTGAGCGCCCGGCACCCGCCGCGCCCGAACTGGTCGAGCATCTGCCGGCCATGATGGCGCGCTTGCTGCACGACGTGACGGCGACCGAGCTGCTGCCGACTCAGGCGCCCGGCATGACGCTGGCGCGGGTGCCGCTGGGCCGGCGCCTGACGGAATTGGAATTTTCCTTTCCGGCGCAAGCGGTCGACCTGAGCCGCTTGCGGCGTTTGCTGCAGACTCACGGTTATCCGGACATGCCGGAACTGGCCTATGGTGGTTCAAGCGGTGGTTCAAGCGGCGGTATGCTGGACGGTTACCTGAAAGGTTTTATCGATCTGGTGTTTGAGTATGACGGGCGCTTCTGGGTGCTCGACTGGAAATCCAATTTCCTTGGCGAGCAGGCGGGCGACTATGGCCCGGCCCCGATGGCGGCCGCCATGTCCAGTCACTTGTACACGCTGCAGGCGTTGATCTACACCTTGGCGCTGCATCGTTACCTGCGCCTGCGCCTGCCGGCTTACGATTACCACCGGCATCTCGGCGGCACACTTTATCTGTTTATTCGCGGGGTGCGTCCGGACTGGATGTGCGCGGGCCAGGCTGCGGGTGTGCATGCCGACTGTCCGCCCTTTGCCTTGATCGACGGGATGGACGCCTTGATGCGCGGAGACGGCCATGAGTGAAATACCGCAGCAAGCTGCGCGCTCCACGCTGCCGGCCGACTTCGAATTTGCCCTGGCCCAGGGTTTTGCCGCTCGTTTGGGTGTGCTGGCGCGCCACGCCGGCAGCGACCCGGCAACAGTGCGGTGGGTCGAGCGTGCCGCGTTTGCCGTCAGTCGCGCGACTTCGGCGGGCCATGTCTGTATTACGCTGGATACCTTGCTCAAAGAGCAGGACGACTGGTTGGACCGGCCGCGCCAGGCACGCTCGCGCTTACGTGCCGTGTTGCTCGGCAGCGGCATGGTGTGCGACGGTGATGCCGGGTCGGCGGCGCTGACCCCCTTGGTGTTGGACCAGGACAACCGCCTCTATTTAGCGCGTTATTACGACTACGAGCGGCAACTGGCCCATGCGCTGGCGCGGCGAGCCCAGGCTGCGACAGACCCGGTACGTCCCGAGGCGGCGGGGGGCGAGGGTGTGACTCAGTACGCCACCGAAGCTGTGGCGCAAGAGAGCGCTGAAGAAGCCCTCGCCATCCGGCTCCAGACTTTTTTTAATCCAGCCGAAGCAGGCCAGGTGGATTGGCAGCGGGTCGCGGCGGTACTCGCTTTATCCGGCCGCCTGACCGTGATCAGCGGCGGCCCCGGCACCGGCAAGACCACCACCGTGGTGGCCATCCTGGCTTGTCTGCTGGCCCAGGCCGCGGCCCACGGGCAACCGTTGCGGATTGCGCTGGCGGCACCTACCGGTAAAGCCGCGCAACGCATGCAAGAAGCTTTGCTGGAACGTGCCGGGAGTTTGCCCGCCGCATTGGCGGCCCACCTGCCGCGCCATTCTTATACCTTGCACCGTCTGCTGGGCGTGGGGCCGGGCGGGCGTTTCCGCCATCATCGCGATGCGCCGTTACCGTATGACGTGATCGTGATTGATGAAGCGTCGATGATCGACGTCGCTTTGGCGGCGCGTTTGGTCGACGCGGTGCCGGCGGCCAGCCGCTTGATCATGTTGGGCGACAAAGACCAGTTATCCGCGGTCGAGGCGGGCGCGGTGTTTGCCGAATTGAGCGCGCAGCCCTGCTTGTCGCCGGCGCGGCTGGATAGTCTGGCCCGGATCCTGGCGCTGACACCGGCACAATTGGCGGCGGCGTTGCCGCAGAATCGTCCGGTCGATGCGGGGGCCGATTTCGATCCTGGCGCCGCTCGTCTTGCCGCCGCTCGGCCTCTGACCGATTGTGTGGTGTGGCTGGAGCACAATTATCGCTTCGGTTTGACTTCGCCGATCGGCCGGCTGTCGCTGGCGATCAAGGAAGGTGCGGCCAGCGATGCGCTTGCGGTATTGGCTGGGGACTCGGGCAGTGCGGTGTTATATGAAGATGGCGGCCGCGACTTGAGTGCGGCATCGCTGCAGACGCTGGCCGACGGTTATCAGCCCTATGCGCTGGCGTTGCGGGAAACACTTGAGGTGGCACGCGGCTTGAGCGACGCTGGTTTGCCCGATCCGGCGCCGCTGTTCGAGGCGTTTAATCGCTATCGGGTGTTATGCGCGGTGCGCGCCGGCGCCCGCGGGGTGGATGCGTTGAATACCGTGTTGGCGGCTCGGGTGCGCCAGGTTGCGGCGCTCGGTACGGCGGCGGATATGGGGCATGGCGGCCGCCGCGGAGCTGCCAAAACAAGTGCCGATAATGGCGTGAATACCGGCACCGGCGATGGCACAAGCGCTGCTGGTCGCGATGGTATCGGTGGCGGCATCGGCCGCATCGCCCCTGACGCCGCCTGGTATGCCGGCCGCCCGGTGATGGTGACGCGTAACGATTATGCCTTGGGCTTATTCAACGGCGATATCGGCATTGCTTTGCCGGCCGGACAGACTTTGCGGGTGGTTTTTCGCAATGCCGACGGCACTTATCGCGCCGTCTCGCCGGCGGCCTTGCCGGCGCATGATACGGCCTTTGCCATGACGGTACATAAGTCGCAAGGGTCGGAATTTATTCATGCGGCCTTGATCTTGCCGGCCACCGCGAGCCGCGTGTTGACACGCGAATTGGTGTATACCGCCGTGACGCGAGCGCGGGCGCAAATCGCTATTTATGCGGCGGTCGATGTGTTGGCGCAAGCCATTGTGTCGCGTACCGAACGTGATTCGGGTTTGGCGGCGCGCTTGGCCGAAGCGTCACAAGCATTGCGCGATGGGCGGTGAGCTCAATCAAACCCGCCGCCGTTTCGACCGCGGCCGGCTTTGATTTCGCTGCGCCGGGTTTTGCCTTCCAGCCGCCTTAGCCGCGATGCGCGAGTGGGACGCGTGGCCACACGGACGCGTGGCGCCACGCTGACGCTGGTGATCAGTTCGGTGAGCCGTTCGAAGGCGACGATCCGATTTTGTTCCTGGGAGCGATATTCTTGCGCCTTGATGATGATCACGCCATCGCGTGTAATCCGATGGTCGCGCAACTCAAGCAAGCGAGCCTTGATCTCGTCAGGCAGCGACGAGGTGCCGATATTAAAGCGCAGATGAATGGCGCTGGATACTTTGTTGACGTTTTGTCCACCGGCGCCCTGGGCGCGAACCGCGGTGATTTCGACTTCGTCAGGGAGGAGGGTCCAGAGTTTCATAGAAATGGGGCATAGCAATCAAAGGGGTCGGGCACTATGGTAGTCTTTTTAAGCGGCACCCGGCACGGTATCGTAACCGGCCTAGCAGCGAGTCAGGTGGCATGAATAGCGCAAAACGCAATGCTGTGGCGATCGAACTATTGGTCAATTTTCTTTTGCCTTGGCTGATTTACCGTTATACCCAGCAACATTACGGCGAAACCAGGGCTCTGATCCTGTCGTCGATTCCGCCGCTGTTATGGAGCGGCGTCGAGCTATTGCGTTTCAAGCGAGTCGATGCGGTGAGCCTGATGGTATTGGTCGGCATCCTGCTGTCGCTGGGAGCGATGGCCCTGGGCGGCGATGCGCGCATGCTGCTGATGCGTGAATCGTTGGCATCGGGCGCGGTCGGACTGGCCTTTTTATTGTCGCTGCTGGGACCGCGGCCGCTGCTTTTTTATCTGGCGCGTGCCACCGAGGCCCGCAAGGCGGCCGGAGCCGATGCGGCTCGCCGCTTCGACGATCTTTGGCAGCGAGATCAGGCTTTTGCCAAGTCGATGACGCTGATGTCCCTGGTATGGGGGCTGGGGCTGCTGGGCGAGACCGGCTTACGCGCCTGGTTTGCCTGGACCTGGCCGGTCGAGCGTTTTTTACTGGTGTCGCCGTTTATCAGCTACGGCATCTATGGCGCACTCGCGGTGTGGACTTACTGGTATGTCAAACGCATGCGCGCCCGCCGCGCGCCGGGTTAAGCCGTTGCCGCAAGCCGCCGTCTGCGGTGGCTGTCGCGGGTTGCGCGGTATGTCTTGGTCGGCCAGGTGTCATAGCGGGTTCAGCCGTCCAGCAGGCTTAGCCTCACAGCGGGCTTGGACGCAGCGCCGCGAAACAGACCCGGTTGCGCCCGGAATGCTTGGCCATATATAGCGCCTGGTCAGCGGCATTGAGCAATTTATGGCTGTTGTCCATCGAGTGATCCTGGGTTGCCGCGCCGATCGACAAGGTGACGATGCCGGAGTCCCTTGAGTTGCCTTGCAGGTCGTTGGGCGGCGCTGGAATGCGCAATGCCGCAATCGCTCCGCGAATGCGTTCCGATACTGCGGTCGCGGTATCGCGATCGGTATTGGGCAGGACCACGGCGAATTCCTCTCCACCGTAGCGCGCAACAAAACCGCCCGCCGAAGCCGCGTCCCGGTCAAGTGCCTGTGCCACCGCGATCAGGCAGGCATCGCCGGCCTGATGGCCAAAGGTATCGTTGAACGCCTTGAACCAATCGACGTCGGCCATCAGTATCGAGACCGGCCGCCCGGAGCGCGAGGCGCGTTCGACTTCGGCGCCGTAGCGCTGGTCGAAAAAACGCCGGTTATAGATGCCGGTCAGCCCATCGCGGATTGAATATTCGGTTAACTTTTCGTGCGCGGCGCTGAGGTTGCGATAGAGACGGTTGAGTTCCCATAACAACATACTCAGCACCGACGCCGACGAAGTCAGTGCCAGGCAGCGTGCCATGTACCAGCCGGCGGTATAACGCGCCCCGGCGTTTATGGTCATCACCACATCGCAAGTAGCGGCCAGCAGGGCGACGCACAGCCACACATCCAGCACCGTGCGGCAGCGGCTGGTGCTGATTACGGTCAAGAAAGTGATGAGGTTGATCAATACCACGGCGAGTGCGCTGGGGTTGCTGGCCAGCAGGCGATAAGAGTTATTCACCAATAGCGGCGGCAACTGCTCCGCATGGTTGATGGCGACGAAGCTCAGCAGCCCCGCACATGCCAGAGGGATGCCGACCGACAGGAGGGCAAAGCCAACGGTGTGCGAGCTTTCCATCACCCGGCGATCGAAATAACGCTTGATGGTCGACGAGAGTAATACAAAAAAGGCAAAGCCTCCGTGCCAGAAAACCCAGATCCAGATGGCGCTTTGCGGGCCTGCGTGCAACCAGCCTGTGGGCGAGAAGACGCCGGGGAAAACCAATAACTGAATGATGGCGATAATCGCGACAAAAGCATAAGCGCCGCCGAGTACACCCAGGTAGGGTCGACGGAAAATCACGAATTGCATGCCCAGCAGCAGCGCCGTCATGCTTTCGGTGGCAAAGATAGCCGTGCTGAACATCGGCAGGAAGGGGGTGATTTGCGGCAAGGGCAGGTTCACGTTCGGCCAGACGGCAGCGAAACCTGCCAAGATCAATAGCGCGACAATGCCGGCCCAGAGTACGTGACCGCGCGTAGTGGGCAGGAACGTGAGTTCTTCCATTATTTCTCCATGGGACGGATGTGTGCAGTGTAGCAAATCCGCCCTGCATTCGATCTTCGAAAATGCCGGTGTGGCTTAAATGGCATGCTCCGCCGGGGCAGGCTCGGCTTATACGGCTCTGCCGCCATCACGGCGGCGCATGAATTTTTGCGGAACCAGCAGAGTCGGTGTGCTTTTGCGGTTCATGCGCTGGGGCTTGCTTGCGGTCGGGGAGAGGCCCGATATTAACATCGAGATGTGGCGCAAATGCCACTGTGGGGCGGTTCCGCATCGATCTCGCGCAGGCGGGTAAAAAAAAAGCGCCAGGCATAACCTGGCGCGGTGTTCGTGACGTTTGCGCTACGCTAATTGCATGGCACAGCGCACAGGCGCCGTGCCAGCGACGCTTCAATGACCTGGAATCATCCAGGGGAGGTAGTACTGTTGCACCCAGACCAGGATGCCGAGCAACAAGGTCAGGAAAATACTGTGTTTGAAGGTCTTGGCAAATACCAGCCCTTCCTTGCCCTTGAGCTCGGTGACGCCGACCCCGGTCGCGATGTTTTGCGGCGAAATCATTTTGCCCATCACCCCGCCTGACGAGTTGGTCGCGGCCATCAAGACCGGATTCAGGCCCAATTGATTGGCGGCCACCACTTGCAAGTTGCCGAATAGCGCATTGCCTGAGGTATCGCTGCCTGAAAGGAATACCGCCACCCAGCCGAGAAAGGCCGAGGCCAGGGGGAACAGCGCGCCGATCGACGCTACGCCAAGGCCAAGGGTGTAGGTCATGCCCGAATAATTCATCAGGTAGGCAAGCCCCACGATGGTGGCGACCGTGAAAATCGCGATCCGCGTTTGCATCCAGGTGTCGCAAATAGCGGCGCCGAACTCGCGCAGCGGCAGGCGCGTGACAAAGGCGGTGATGATGGCGGCCACCAGAATCGCGGTGCCGGTGCCGAGCGGCTGGAACACCCAGATTGCGCCATACACGGTTTTATACAGCGTGATGTAGACCATTTTGTCCAGACCCGGCCAGGCGATCTTCATCGTACCCAGATCGGCCACTTTCAACAGGGTCCAGGCA
>JAMFSV010000058.1 GCA_026225455.1 Burkholderiales bacterium
GACCTGATGCTGCCCGGCGTGGACGGCCTGGAAATCTGCCGGCGGGCGCGGGCGATGGCGCGTTATACGCCGATCATTATTACCAGTGCACGTTCCAGCGAGATTCACCGGATTCTCGGGCTGGAGGTCGGGGCCGACGACTATCTGGCCAAACCTTTCTCCGTGCTGGAGCTGGTCGCGCGAGTCAAAGCCTTGCTGCGGCGCGTCGATGCGCTGGCAAAAAGCATGCGCATCGACGCCGGCAGCCTGGAACTCAACGGACTTTTGCTCGACCCTATTGCGCGTGAAGCCAGCGTCGACGGCCGGCGGCTTGATCTGACCTCGCGCGAGTTCGACCTGTTGTATTTCTTCGCGAAAAACCCCGGTAAAGTCTTTTCCCGCATGGATCTGCTCAATCACGTATGGGGTTATCAGCATGACGGCTACGAACATACCGTCAACACTCACATCAACCGCTTGCGCGCCAAAATCGAAACCGATCCGGCGCAGCCCTGCCGTATCCTGACGGTCTGGGGACACGGCTACAAGCTGGCGCCGCTGCGCGCTGGACCGGCGGAGGACGAACGATGAAACTGACCTTATCGCAGCGGCTCTCGGTGGTGTTCTCCGTGCTGTTGTTAACCTGCAGCGGCGCCTCGGCATGGCTGCAAATCCGGGCCAACGACCTGCATCAGGAAGAAGTGGTGCAAGGCCTGTCGCAGGGGCTGGCTGAGCATATCGCGCACAACACCGCGCTGATGGACGCGGAAGGTCTGAAGGCCGATGCGGTACGCCGGCTCTTTGGCCAGTTGATGGTGGTCAACCCCAGCGTCGAGGTTTACCTGCTCGACACTGACGGACGCATCATGGGCGACGATGCGCCTGCCGGTCACCTCAAGCGCGAGCGTGTCGACCTCGGACCGATCCATCGCCTGCTTGACGGCGGACCTCTGCCTATCCTCGGCGACGACCCGCGCAGCAGCAGCGGGCGTAAGGTATTCAGCGCCGCGCCGTTAAGTGCCGATGGCCGGGATCAGGGCTATATCTATGTGGTGCTGCTCGGTGAAGCCCGCGACCGCCTGGATGCACGGGTGGCCGCCAGCGCAGTGCTGCGCACCACCTTGTGGTCCATGGGTTTGGTGGCTTTGCTCGGCCTGGTGGCGGGCTTGACCGCTTTCGGCCTGATTACCCGGCCGTTGCGGCGCTTGACCGATGCCATGCGCAACTTCGACGCCGATGCGGAGCCGGTTACCCCTGTGCCCTTGACGCCGCTGCCCACGCCCGATACGCGCGATGAAATCGCGGTACTGGAAGCGGCCTTCGGCCAGATGGCCGGACGCATCGGCGAGCAATGGCGCACCCTGACCCAGCAGGACCAGGAACGGCGAGAACTGGTGGCGAATATTTCGCATGACCTGCGCACGCCGCTGGCCTCGCTGCATGGCTATCTTGAGACGCTGTCGCTCAAAACCGATACGCTCAGCGACGCGGAGCGCCGGCGTTACCTTGCGATTGCCTTGAGCCAAAGCCGCAAGGTGGGGCAACTGGCACAGGCGCTGTTCGAGCTCGCTCGCTTGGAATATGGCGACGTCCAACCCGTCCTGGAGGATTTTTCGCTGGCGGATCTGGTGCAAGACGTGTTCCAGAAATTCGAACTGAGTGCCGAGGCCCGGCAATTGCGCTTGAGCGCCAGCCTGCCGCAGCTATTGCCGGTGGTGACGGCGGACTTGGGCATGATGGAACGGGTCCTGACCAATCTGCTGGACAACGCGATTCGTCACACGCCCCCCGGCGGCAATATTGAGGTGGAATTGCGGCGTCGGGACGATAAGGTGGCGATCACCGTCAGCGATACCGGTCCCGGCATTCCCCCCGAATTGCTGGAAAATTTGTTTCGCCGACCGTTCAGCTTTAGCGGCCCGCGTGCAGGGGGCGGCTTGGGTTTATTGATCGTGCAGCGGATGTTGCAATTGCATCAGAGCCAAATCCAATTGCTGCAGCGCGAAGGCCGCGGCGCGGTATTCTCTTTTGAACTGCGGGCGGCGGGTAAATAAGGCTTGGAACATAGCCGGGCGAATCCTTTCCAACTTCAAGATTGAACGGAGACACATCTCATGTCGGACATGCATTCAGATCGAACTGCGTCACGTCGTACTGCGCTCAAAAGCTTTGGCCTTGCCGCCGGCACCGCGCTCTTCGCCACCCGGGCGGTGGCTGCAACCGAGCTTGATGACTTGTTGATACCCGCCGGGGCCGCGGACATCGCGCGCTTGAGCGAACAATTGGCGGTCGCTCCGCGCCGTCGCGCCTACAAGACGGTACCGATGATCTTGAATAACCCGGAGCAGTGGGACCATGAAGCGCTGTCGGCCGTGATTGCATATCGCGGCGAGCGGCGGCAAGTGTGGGACAACACCGAAATCGGGGGGCCTTGGCTGAACCTGATGCGTAATTCCCTGAATGCTCAAGTGTGGTCGTTCAAACATCCGAATTCATTGATGGTGTCGGGAACCCACGGCTCCGCGCACTTGGCGCTGTTTGATCAAACCATGTGGGACAAATACGGCTTCGCCAAACGTGCCGGCGAAAAATTTCCCAATAATTCGCTGATCATTGCCCCGTCCGCCAATCTCGATGCGGCAAACTATGAGCAAGCCGATGGCCTGTACTCCGGCCACGACAACACTATTCCGACATTGCAACGCCGCGGTGTGGTGTTCTTGGCATGTCATAACGCGATCTGGGAAGTTTCCGAGGCGCTGATTGCCGCCGGCAACAATCCGGATGGCTTGTCGCAGGAAGCGCTTGCCGCCGAATTGACCAATCACTTGATTCCGGGCACTGTCTTGACTCCCGGTGCGGTGGGTAGCATTGCCGAATTGCAGCATGCGGGGTTTGCGTATGCCAAATAAATGCACTTCGAAGGCAGGTTGAAACGCACTTTGAGCACACCGCGTCATCCTGGTTGACGGTAAGCCAAGCGATCGAGCTTGTGTTGACCAGGCCATCCAGACACAGGAGGCATGATGGGATTCGGATGGAGCTTGCCGCAGCGGCGGCGGCCGACGCCGCATTGGATGCGGATCGCGGCAGGCGGCGCGGCGTTGCTGTTATCCAGCATGAGCCTGGCGCAGCAGGTCGATCTCGGCCAGACGGTAGCCATGAATGGCACGGCCGCTGGTGTTGCGGCATGCGTCGCCTGTCATGGGATGAAAGGCGAGGGCGACATGGTGGGCGGATTTCCGCGTATTGCCGGCTTGAGCCGTTCTTATCTGGAGGCGCAACTGAACGCCTACGCCCACGGTCAGCGCCAGTCGTTTTTGATGACAACCCCAGCCAGGCTGCTCACGCCGCAGGAGCGATCCGCCGTCGCGGCCTATTTCAGTCGATTGCCGCCTTACCTGCCGCCGCAGCCGATTGCCATCGATGAGTCGGCCCAACCGTCGGACGTCGGTCCCTGGCTTGCAAACCG
Source organism: Burkholderiales bacterium (assembly GCA_026225455.1). Classification (GTDB taxonomy): domain Bacteria; phylum Pseudomonadota; class Gammaproteobacteria; order Burkholderiales; family Burkholderiaceae; genus LMUX01. The sequence goes on from JAMFSV010000058.1 coordinate 3,452, forward strand.
CGGACGCTGGAATCAAAACCTGCCCGCCTGTGCCCAATGTCATGGGGCCACCGGGCTTGGCGTCGGCGCGGCATTTCCTGCGCTGACCGGTCAGGCGGCGTCGTATATCGCCCTGCAATTGCATCAGTGGCAAGAAGGCAAGCGCCCCTCCGGACCCATGGGCTTAATGTCTCTGGTTGCGGGCAAACTATCCGACAACGATATCGCGGCCGTGGCGGCCTACTACGGCGGACCTGATTCCGGCATCCAGCAGACTGTTGCGGGAGTGCGCAAATGAAGCGATTGTTCTCGAATGGTTTAAGCCTTGGCTTGGTTCTGCTGGCGTTGCTTGCGGTTGATGCGGTTCGGGCACAGACCCATGCCGCTCCGGCCGCGACACAAAAAAATACCGTTGTCGCGTTCCAGGCGCCCGATGAAAGTGCGATGCCGGATGGCGATTACGGCCGAGCGGTGAAGTTGGGCGAACAGATTTTTCTGCATACGCAACTGCACGCCGGAGCCTATGTCGGAAATAATTTGAACTGCGCCAGTTGCCACCTCGATGCGGGGCGCAAGGCCAACGCAAGTCCATTTGCTGCGGCTTATGTGGTTTATCCTGCCTACCGCAGCAAGAACGGCCATGTGAATACCTTTGCGGAACGGCTGCAGGAATGCTTTCGCTATAGCATGAACGGCAAAATGCCCGCGCCGGGCGATCCGGTGCTCGTCGCGTTGGAAAGTTATGCCGCATGGTTGGCAAAAGGCGCGCCCGTCGGCGGCGAGATTGCCGGTCGCGGTTTTCCCAAACTGGCCAAACCGGCGCTGCCTGCCGACTACCTGCGCGGCAGTCAGGTCTATCTTCAATCGTGTGCGTTATGTCATGGCGCGAACGGCGAAGGTCAACTAAGCGACGGAAAAATGGCGTTTCCCGCACTATGGGGGAAACAGTCGTTTAACTGGGGGGCGGGCATGCACTCGGTCGACAATGCCGCCGGTTTTATCAAAGCCAACATGCCCTTGGCACTCGGCAATAGCTTGACCGATCAGCAGGCATGGGACGTGGCCTTGTTCGTGGATAGTCACGAGCGGCCGCAGGACCCGAGGTTTACCGGGTCGGCGGAGCAAACCCGGCTTAAGTATCACGACTCGCCCTATTCAATGTACGGCACGGTGCTGAATGGACATGTCCTGGGGGCGCAGCCTTGATGGCGTGCCATGGCTTGGATGTCAGCCGGTAGCGCCTGCGTGCGACCCCGTATTTAATCATGGGCGCCGCCCATGATTAATCTCCACGCCGGTGCGGCCTTTATTTATCCGCGAGCAGCTTGCCGCCTTTGGCCCACGCTTCGCGCGACACTTCGGTGATCAGGATATCCACGCTTTCCGGCGGACAGGCCAGCGTTTCGGCGGCGACCCGGGTCGCTTCGTGAACGAAGGCGCGCTTCTGTTCCAGCGTGCGGCCAGGGTGCATTTCCAGGTGCAAAGTAGGCATAACCATTCTCCAGTAAGCGGCACACCGGAGTGGAGTGCCGTTATTTTTCAGTGTTACCCAGTTCGCGCCGAAGATAAATATGCAATGATTTGATCCATTCAGAACCTATAGGTTTTAAATCATGGATAAATTAGCCGGCATGGCGATGTTCGTGCGCGTCGTCGAATGTGGCAGCTTCAGTGCCGCGGCCGAGGCCAGCCAAGTCTCGGCGACGATGGCGGCCAAACACATCCGTATCATCGAACAACGCCTGGATGCACGTCTGCTGCATCGCACCACCCGCCGGCAACAGCTCACCGAGGTTGGCCGGCTGTACTACGAACGTTGCAAACAGGTGCTCGCCGAAGTCGATCTGGCCGAGGCCAGCGCCCTGGAGCTACAGGGCAACCCACGCGGCCGGCTAAGAATGCTGGCGCCGGTCAGCTTTGGCACCCATAGCCTGGTGCCTGTGTTGACCGACTATCTGGCGCGGAATCCCGAAGTCAGCCTGGAATTGACGCTGGACAACCGGCCGCCGGACCTGATCGACGACGGCTACGAATTGGGTATCCAACTCGGCGCAATCGACCAAGCCGGATTGGTCGCAAGGCCGCTACGGCCTTATCGCAGGCTGTTGGCCGCGGCACCCGCCTACCTGGCCCGTCACGGCCGGCCCGAACGCCCTGAACAGTTGAGCGAGCACGCATGTCTGGGTTTGTCATACTGGCGCAGACATGATCGCTGGCACCTGCTTGGGCCCGGCGGCGAAACCTGCACCGCGGTGGTAAAGGGGCCGTTTTCTGCCAACCAGGGTAATGCTTTGCGCATCGCGGCTTTGCACGGCGCAGGTATTGCGCTGCTGCCCGAGGCATTATTGGCCGACGATCTTGCCGCCGGCCGCTTGTTACCGGTGCTGCCGGCATGGTCGTATATGCCGGTACCGATGTCTTTGATCTATGCGCAGGACCGCCGGCCCACCGCCAAGTTACGCAGCGTGATTGAGTTTCTTATGGGGCATTTTGGTAGCGAGGGGGTGGCTTAGTCACCGGCTCCGTCAGGCCACCCTATAAAAAGCAATTGTGATCAACGACCGCGACCTTTCATCTAGCTAAGAAACAACGACCGTAAACTCGACGCCCGATTCGAAGTCCAGCGTCGTGCTTGAAAAACGTGGAGTTTGCTCAAGGTAGTGTTTGTATGTCTGAACGGCGTCTAAAGACGATTCAGGAGGGCGAATATTGTGGGTGGCTTGAAAAAGATTGCGCTTGCTTAGTTTCCGGCCGGCTCCGAGGGGGCTCGTGGCACATCGTTTTGGGTGAGGCGCGGCTCAAGTGTTACCTTCGATTCTTGTACCGGTTTGCCTTCGAGTTTGTTCAACGCCTGCTGCAACATGAAATCGTCATGGGAGCCGAACTGTATTTGCGCTCGATCGCGGTCCTTCTGGCGTTGTTCCGATGTCTTTTTGTCGTCCTCTTGTTCGATCAGATGCAATTGCACCAAACGCGCTTCTTCGCGTGCTTCCAGTTCTTTCTTTTCGTTCGGATCCTGGATGTTCGATAAGCGATTCGGATAATCGGCCTCTCGCGTTGCACGCGTATCGTCGGGGTCACCGTCGGCAAATTGATCGACGGGGAGGTCGGGCAGGATGCCGATGTTCTGGATCGATCTGCCGCCCGGGGTGTAGTAATAAGCCGTCGTCAGGCTCAATGAGGCGTCTTCCGTCAGCGGCCGCGAAGTCTGCACGGAACCCTTGCCGAAAGTCGTCTTGCCCAGGATCAATGCGCGATGATGGTCTTGCAGGGCGCCGGCCACGATCTCCGAGGCGGAAGCGGTATAGGCGTTGGTCAGCACGATCATCGGTACGGTTTTGAATAGCGCCGACTCGTTTTTCAGCGGGTCGTTGCGCAGGGTCGGCAGGCGGTAGTCTGCATAGCTGTCGCGATAGATCGACTTGGCATAGTCGACCTGGCCGTTGGTGCTTACCACGACCGAATCGCGCGGAAGAAAGGCACCCGCCACACCGACGGCGCTTTGCACCAAACCGCCGCCGTTGTTACGCAAGTCGAGTATCAACCCTTTCAGAGCCGGCTGTGCGCGCGCGATTTCCTCCAGCTTTGCCGCCAGGTCGGGAGTGGTACGTTCCTGAAAACTGATAATGCGCACATAGGCGTAGCCGGGGACCGGTATCGCGGTGGTAACGCTCTGGACGTTGATGATCGCGCGTGTCACGGTGACCGGGAAGGTTCGGTTATCCGTCTTGCGGAACAGGGTCAGGGTAACCTTGGTGCCTGCCGCGCCCCGCATCAGGGTGATTGCCTGATCCTCCGTCATGCCTTGCACCGGCTTGTCGCCCACGCGCGTGATCAGGTCGCCCGGGCGAATGCCGGCATGGGCTGCGGGCGAATCGTCGAGCGGCGATACGACCTCAATGAGACCATCGTCTTGGGGGGCGATATTGAGTCCGATACCGGCGAAACGCCCGGTGATTTGTTCCTGCCACTGCTGGAAGTCGGCTTTGTCGCGGTACGACGAATGCGGATCGAGGCTCGAAACCATGCCTTTGATCGCCGCTGTCATCAACTTCGAATCGTCGACCGGCTCGACATATTCTTGCTTGATTTGCCCGAACACCTTGGCAAACAGCCACAACTGGTCAAGCGGCAGCGGCGCTGCCGCGGTTTGCGTCGCCATCGCCACCGCGGGCGCCATGAGCATCATGCCGGCGGCCGAGCTCAAGGCCAAGCTTAAGAAACGAGGCGCGTTTTTCATGATGAGAGGTCGCTGTGCGTGGCAATACGCTAAAGTAACGCAAGCTCATTTCATCCGCAATCAAGCACATCGGTTTTTTTGTAAAGCGGCTTCAGATGGGGTCCGGGCTGGATCTTTCGGAAGAAAATTTCGATCCTAATCGCACGCGCCGCTTTCACCGAGCCGCGGCATCCAACCGCCAGGTCGCCGCTTGAGGACGAGCTGGTACCAGAGCGCGGCCAGGATCGCCGTGGCGCCCATGATGATTAGGCTGGGACGTCCGGCGGACGGGTCATCCCAGTCAGCGATAGCAAAGCATGCAGCCATCGCCAAGCCAAGGATCGGGGCGAGCGGAAACAGCGCCGAACGCCAATATCCGGCCTTGGCGGTCAAGTCTTTGCTGCGCCCGACGAGAACCGCTATGCAGACCAGGCCCCATGCATAGACCAGCAAACCCGCGAGAAAGACCAATAACGTATGGGTCGCCAGGAGACAACAGGGCGCGGACAACGCGACGACGACCAGCGTTGCTGCCCGCGGAACGCCAGAGACGCGATCCACCTTTGCGAGGATTTGATTTATCGCGCCGTGGAACACCGCATCGCGCCCAAGGCTAAAAAAGAGACGCGATTGGGACATGATCTGCGCGATCATGGCGTTGAAAATGGCTAATGCTACCGCCGCGCTGAGCGCGCGCGCGGCCCAAGGCCCGGCGATCTGGGAAATGAATGTGGCGAGCGGAGCCGGACTGGCGAGCACTTCGCGCAGATGGGGCGCGCCGAGAACCACCGCTATCACCGGCACCACAATAGTCACGGCACCAATCAGCCCGGCCATGAGTACTACCCGGCCCATCTGGCGATGCGGATCGGCCAACTCTTCACCAAAATAAATTGCCTGGGCGCCGCCGATGGTGCCGCAGGCCGCGCTCACGGCGCCTACGGCTAAAGTGCCGAGTGCGACCGGACCCAAAGCGCCGCTCGCGTTGATCGCTAGCGGATGGGCGATGACAGCGTGTAGACCGAGCGTCGGGTGCCACAAGCCGCCTGCGCTGAGCACGCACACGGCGACCAATTCGACCGCCAGGAATATGCCCGTCACCAGGGCGCCGACCCGCGCAGCCATGAGCGAGATGGCCATCGCCGCCGCAAGCGCGCCGAAAGTGACGGCCCAGGCGGGAAGCGCGGGCACCAGTTCATCAACATAGATGCCGACCAATTTGGCCTCGAAGGCGATCGACGGTCCGGTGGACACAGCCCATAACGCCAACACCACGACCCCAGCCCCGCC
>JAMFSV010000059.1 GCA_026225455.1 Burkholderiales bacterium
CGTAATTACGCCCACGTGTTGCCGGAGGCGCATAGTACGCGCTGCGTCGGACTAGCGGCAAACCATATAGAGTAGTGAAATCCAATATATTTGAATACTGGTCAATTTAGTTTTCGACTATGGCGGCGTGCCAACGCCATGTCGATGGCGTTTTACCCGAGGCGCGCAAATCTGTAGCATGCAGCATGAATTCACAAGGTTTGAGGCAATGGCAAGCAAGACAAAGGCGGTAAAAGTAAAGCTGCCGCCCGAGCCTGGCGGTTGGCTGGAAGTTGGCGCGGCCGCTTTGGCGATGGGCGATCAGGCGGCGGCCCTGCACGCCTACGGTGAAGCGCGGCGCCGCTCGCCGCTGCATCCGCAGGTGTATGTCGGCCTGGCCGCGGTGCTCGATGCGCAAGGCCAGGGCCGCGAAGCGCTGGCGCACCGGATGGCCGCCATGGCGCTCGGCAGCCGCTCGGCGCTGGATTTATACAACATCGCCACCGCTTACCTGATGGCCGGGCATAGTGAGTCGGCCGAGTCGTGGTACCGGTTGACCCTGCAACTCGATCCCGACCTGGTGGTGGCGCACCGCAACCTCGCCACCTTGCTGCGCGATACGGGCCGCGCCAGCGAAGCGCAGCACCATACCGATTTCGCGTATGGGCGGCAGTTCGTGTTCGATAACGACTGCGCCACGGCGCAACTCACAGTCTGGCTGATCTGCGCGGGCGGACGCGGCAACGTACCGCTGGAACTCTGGTTCGATCACGCCAGCACGCGCCGGATCGAATACTTTGTCGAGTACGTACCGGACGGTGGCCCGACCACCCCGGCGCAAGTGTTGAGCATGCATGGCTGCCCGCAGCCCGATCTGATTTTCAATGCGATCGGTGACCCCGATGTCGCGGCGCCGGTACTGGCACCGTTGCTGGCGTTTGTCGATGCGGCGCAGGTGCCGGTGCTGAATTCGCCGCGCGCCGTGGCGCGCACTGCACGCGATTGCCTGCCGCAACTGCTGGGCGGGATAGACGGGCTGGTCACGCCGCCTGTGACGCGCATTACCGACGAGCAGGAGGCGCGCGCCTGTCTGGCGCAGGCCGGGCAACCGATCCTGATCCGTCCGATCGCCACACATGGGGGCGAGGGCCTGGTGTTGGTCGATGCCGACGCCGACACCGGCGCTGACACCGACGCCGAGGCAGCGCTGGCCGGGATCGATTGGCAAAGCGCGCCGGCATTTTTTGTCGCGCCTTATTACGACTACCGTTCGGCGGACGGCTATTTTCGTAAATACCGTGCGATCTTCATCGACGGCCGGCCGTATCCGTACCACCTTGCTATTTCCAGCCACTGGCTGGTGCATTATTTTTCTGCCGATATGCTGGGGCAAGCGGATAAGCAGGCGGAAGAAGCGCGCTTCTTGTCCGACGCTGAAGCGGTGTTGGGCGCTCGGGCCTGGCAGGCGCTCGAGGCCGTGGGCGCGCGGCTCGAACTCGATTATGCGGGGATCGATTTTGCGCTGCTCGCCGACGGGCGCATCCTGGTATTCGAGGCCAACGCAACAATGCTCGTGCGCCGCGAGCCGCCGGGGTCGGAACTGGCCTATAAAAACGCGTATATCGCGACCTTGGAAGACGCTTTTCGGGCGATGGTTCAGCGGCGGCGGTCCGAGGCGCCCCCGCAAATATAATAAAACGCGCAAGCATCGTAAACACTGAGCGTCGTCCAAATGCTGCAAAAGCGGCGCGGGCGCCACTCATCAAAATGATGCTATGGCTTTGATTTAAAACATTTTTCAATCCTGATGCCAGGGTTGTTGCTGATTAAATATTTACTTGACGGGCCGCGAGCCTATCCTTATAAACAGGGGCGGTGCGTTCCATTATGGCTATTCGCTTCTTGTTTCGGGCAGGGCTCGAGACAGCGCGATGCGCGAGGAACGGATCATGGGGCTTGGCCCTTTTGTTCAACTTTTAGGAAATAGACTTTATGGAAACCGGTATCGTCAAATGGTTCAACGATGCTAAGGGCTTTGGCTTCATTACTCCGGATGCGGGCGGCGAAGATTTGTTCGCGCACTTCTCGGAAGTCCGTGTCGAAGGCTTCAAGACCCTGAAGGAAACGCAACGCGTTTCGTTCGAAGTCAAGATGGGCCCCAAGGGCAAGCAAGCCGCGAATATCAAGCCGGTCTAAGCTTGCGCGCGAGGCGCCGCCCAAACAAGCCGTAGGTGGCAGGCGGCTGGCGAGTTTGCGCGA
>JAMFSV010000060.1 GCA_026225455.1 Burkholderiales bacterium
GCAATTTCCGCACCTTGGCGATTTACGGTAACGCACCCGAGATGAGCGACGTAAAGCTGCGCTCTCGTCTCGCCTCCGTCAGCACGCCGACACTGGTGGTATGGGGCGCGAGCGACCGGATAGCCAAGCCCAGTTATGGACGTGCGTTCGCAGCAGCATTCGCCAACGCAAAATTCGAACTTATCGAAAATTGCGGACACCTGCCGCAAATCGAGCAGCCCGATACGCTGACCCGGTTGGTGGTCGATTTTGCGTTAACGCACGACACGGCCGCACCTGGCGGCCCTGGCCTGAACTGCCTTTAGGTAACTCGCGTGCGTTAGGCCAGGGGCACGGCAAACGCCGCGCCGATCTGGGTCCGCACTGCGCGCAGGGTACGTTTTGCCGCACCGGCATCCGCAGCTAATCGAATCAGTGCGGGCAGTTGCCCCGGATGGGCTGCCAAAGCGCGCAGGATCGGCATGATGGCGGTGCTGCCGTCGTCGCGCAAACCTACGGTGGCACTGGACGGCAAACTACGGTGGGCGGGGTCGACCACCACTCGGCAAGCGGCAAACGGCACGCCATGAAGGTGCGCAACCAAACCCGCACGATGCGATTCCATGTCGACCGCGTGAGCCCCGCTGCTGTGCCATAAGCGAGCTTTATCTTCGGCATCGGCCAAGGGCTGATTGACGCCGGCCAATGCGCCTGCCGTGGCTTGCGGCAAACAGGCGCGCAAGGCCGACAACCAGGCCGGATCAACCGCAAGACGCCCGTCCGAGGTCACGATTTCGCTGGCGAGCACACAGGCGCCGGGCGGCAGGACGGGGTCCAATCCGCCGGCCGTACCGAAGCTGATGATGCCGCGATATCGCTGCCCCGCCGCCGCGCCTTGCGTAAGCAGCGCTTCCAGCCGCGCCGCCAGGCGTTCCGAGCCGAGACCACAGAGTGTCACGACGCCGGGGCCTTGAGCGATTTCCGCCTCGAATGCCATGCCGCACACGACGATCACGGGATCGGTATTGGGCTCCGATGGATGGATTGAGGCAGTGGTCTCGCGCATTACATGCCGAAGCCGACGCTGCGGCTGCCTGCTTGTTTCAAGTTGCGATAACGCGCCATCGCCCACAAGGGGAAATACTTGGAGTAGCCGTGATACCGCAGATAAAACACGCGCGGAAAACCGGTCGCCGTGTAGTGCGGCTCGCGCCACAGTCCGTCATGAGGTTGCTGGTCGACCAGCCAGGCAATGCCGCGCTCAAGCGCCGGATGATCGACCGCCCCCGCCGCCATCAGACCCAACAGGGCCCAGGCGGTTTGCGATGCGGTGCTGGCGGCAGGCTCATAGCCGTGGTATTCGAGTTTGTAGCTGGTGCCGTCTTCGCCCCAGCCGCCATCAGGGTTCTGGATCGCGGTCAGCCAGCCGGCGGCGCGTTGCATGGCCGGCGCATCGGGTTTCACGCCTGCGGCGTTGAGCGAACACAAGGCGGTCCAGGTGCCGTAGATGTAATTCATGCCCCAGCGGCCGTACCAGCTGCCGTCGTCTTCCTGATCGGCCAGCACGTAGGCCAGCGCGCGGGCAGCAGCGGAGCCGTCGCCCGGCACGGTGGGGCGGCCGTCCAATTGCGCCAGCATCGATAGGCAACGGCCCGAGACATCGGCGGTCGGCGGGTCGAGTAATGCGCCGTGGTCCGAAAATGGAATGTTGTTCAAATACAGTTGGGTGTTTTCCGGTTCGAAAGCACCCCATCCGCCATCGCTACTTTGCATGCCGACTACCCATTCGGTAGCACGGGCCATGGACTCACGGTAATCGAGTTTCGGCTCCAGAGCGCTGGCGCGATGCATAGCCATCACCACCACAGCCGTATCATCGACATCGGGGTAATGCGGGTTGGCGTACTGGAAAGCCCAGCCGCCCGGACGGACGTCGGGACGGCGCACGATCCAGTCGCCGCGGGTGTCGAGAATTTGCAGCGGGCGCAACCATGCCAAACCGCGCTGCACCGCCGCCGCGGCGGTAGCGTCGCCGGTTTCCAGCAACGCATGGCTGATCAAGGCGGTATCCCAGACGGGTGAGGCGCAAGGTTGGCAATACGCCTCGTCGGCTTTGATCACCAGCAACTTGTCGATCGCAAGCCGGGCCGTCGCCAGTTCAGGACTTGTGGGCGACACCCCGAGCACATGAAACATTTCCACCGCATTGACCATGGCTGGGAAAATGGCCCCGAGCCCGTCTTCGCCGTTCAACCGCTCGCGCACAAACTCAGCCGCGCGATCGATGGCACGCTGGCGCATCCGTTTGGGGAAATGCGGTTCAACCACTCGCAATACGGCATCGACAGCACTGAAGAAGGTGAACCAGAACCGGCTTTGATGCGGTGCTTTCGGCAGCGAGCCGGTTTGCGCCGGCGGCCGCACAAATAGCTCGTCGATGCCCACGCCTCTGGGGTTACGCGCCAGCGGCTTCAATGCGCTAAGCACCAGCAGCGGTGTGATCACGGTGCGGGCCCAATACGATACCTTGGACAAATGGAACGGAAACCAGCGCGGCAGCAAGGTGATTTCGACCGGCATCACCGGGACGGCACGCCACGGGACCACGCCAAACAGGGCCAACAGGGTGCGGGTAAAGACATTGCTGGTTTCGGCGCCGCCGTGGCTGCGGATCATCTCGCGGGCTCGTACCATATGCGGCGCATCGGTCGAGTCGCCGATCATCTTGAGCGCGAAATAAGCTTTCACGCTGGCACTCACGTCAAATGCACCGGCGTGGAATAGCGGCCAGCCGCCATCCGCGTTTTGAATTCGCCGCAGGTACCGACCTAGCTTGGCTTCCAGCTCGGCATCGGCCTGCTCGCCCAGGTAATGCACCATCAGCACATATTCGGCGGGAATGGTGGCGTCGGCCTCCAGTTCATAGACCCAGTGACCGTCCGGTTTTTGGTCGGCCAGCAAGGCGTCCAGTGCCAGCGTGATGGCGCGTTGCAATGCGGCAGCCGGGGTATCGGCAGTGGTTTCGACGGCAGCGTCGCGCGGGGCGAAGGAGGAGGCGGAATATTTCATAAAAGGCTAACTTAGTGTGTGTCGCGCAACAGAAAACGAGCGGCCTGGTTACCCGAACGGATCGCCCCTTCGATGGTGGCAGGCAAGCCGGTGGCAATCCAGTCGCCTGCCAGCATCACGTTGCGCCAGGCGGTCCGGGTCGCAGGCCGCAAGGCTTCGGCTTCGGGCACGGCCGCAAAGGTGGCGCGCCGCTCGCGCACAACTTGCCAGACCGGCATCGGCTCCAGCGGCAAACCGGCTGCCGCGGCAACTTCGGCCCAACCGAGACGGGCCAGTTCTTCGCGGTCGAGATCGAGCAAGCGGTCGGCGCCGCTGATGGTGACCGACAAACGCCCATCGAAAGCAAACAACCATTCCGACATGCTGTTGAGCATGCCGGTAATCGGGGCGCAACCGGCCGGCGGCGCAACGCCGTAATGCAAGTTGACGATGGCACGATAGCTGGCCGGGGCAGTAATGCCGGGCAACAACGTTTGGGCTACATTGGGCGGTACGGCCAGAATTACGGCATCGTGTTCACTCAGTGCCAAGCGGCCCGTGTCGAAATCCAGCGCCGCCATGCGCTGCCCGGCACCGAGTTCGACGCCGCGCAGCCGATGACCCAGATGAATGGCGGCGCCGCGCTGTTCGAGGTAACGCAAGGCCGGCTCGATAAAGGCCGGTCCCAGCCCATGTAACGCTACCAGAGGGCGGCAGGCGCGGCCACCGGCAACCAGCGTTTCGAGCATCACATTGCGTGCCAGCCAGGCGGAGCCTTCGGCAGGTTCGGTATTCAGTACGGCCAGGAACAAAGGACGAACCAGCCGTTCCCATAACGGTCCCGAACATAACTCCAAGTCTGCGAAGGTCTGATGCGGACGAGCCCGCAATAGACGCAGCAAGGCCAAAAAATCTTGGGGGCGGGTACCCGGCGGCCGGCGGGCGGCGTCAAAAATCCAGGCCGGAATTTTGCCCATGCTCAGATTCACATTCCAGCGCGCGCCACTGCTCAGGTCGAAAAACGGAAAGTTCGCGTGCTCCGGACCCTGTAGTTGATCCTGCGCGCCGATGGCCTGCACATAAGCCAGCGTATCGCGGTTGCCGGATAACACCAGATGATTACCATTGTCGATGGTCGCATTCAAGGTGCGATCGAAATACGAACGGCAGCGGCCGCCGGCGTGAGGGGCGGCCTCATGCAGCACCACCCGTTGCCCGGCCTCGGTCAATTTGATTGCCGCTGCAAGCCCGGCCAAGCCGGCACCGATGATATGGGTTAGGCTATCCATCAAATAAAAGCGTAACGCAGCAAGATGCCGATCAACCGCAGCTTGGCGACTTTCACCGCTTGACGCGGACGTGCCCAGCCGCGTACCGTCAGGCGCTTCAGGATAGCGTGGTAAGCCGCGCTCATGATGCGCGGAGCACGCACCACGCGGCGCGCATTGCGGCGCATGATGGCGTCAGCGGCCTGAAAATGCGCTTCGGCTTGCGCCACCAGCGGCGCGCAGACCTGGTGCAGTGCCGGGTGCGCCACGATTTCAGCCGGCGTGCCCAATTCGACCCCGGCGGCGAGCAACGCTTCGCGCGGCAGGTAGACGCGACCGATCTCGGCATCTTCGTCGATATCGCGCAGGATATTGGTCAATTGCAGCGCGCGTCCCAAATGATGCGAGAGCGCAATGCCGTCGTCGCGCGGCAAACCGAATACTTTGACCGAGAGCCGTCCGACCGCACTGGCAACCCGATCGCAATACAAATCCAGGGTATTGGCATCGGGTGCGCAAATAGCGGCGTCGGCATCCATCATCATGCCGTCTATCACCGCTTGAAAATCGTCGCGCTCCAGGTCGAAGGCAAGAATTTGCCGGTGCAGGCTATGCAGGCGGCTGGGCGCATGACCGGCGTAACACGCATCGATCTCGCGCCGCCATTGTTCCAGGCCGGCGCGGCGCTTCGCGGCAGGGGCGTCACCGTCGGCGATGTCATCGACTGCGCGGCAAAAAGCATAGATTTCAAACATGGCCTGCCGCTGCAAGGCGGGCAAGATGCGCATGGCCGTGTAAAACGAACTGCCGGCTGCGGGAAGCGCAGAGTCGTTTTGGACCTCGGCTGCGGAGGTGGATTCAGAAACCGTCACAGGCCCTCTCGTTGTGCGTGCAAACTGCCCGGCTGGGGCAGATGATGAATATCAGGAACGGACGAGAGTATAACAAGGCCGTCCGCGCCTTGTGTGCGTGCGCTGCGCGTACGGGTACTCCGGGCCGCGCAAACGACGGGATCAGCGTGCGGGCTCGACGCCCATCGAGGACAAGGCGCAGCCAAAGTTGGCGCCTCGGCTACCCGGCGAGAGGCTCTTGGGCGTTCTAGTCAGCGCGCTATTTGGCGCTATTCGGCGACACGGCGGCACTGGCGGGCGCGGCGGCAGGAAGGAACGCTTTCAACGCTGCCGCCGCAGCCGACGCCGGCGTTGCGGCCACCGCCGAAGCGCTTTGGTCGGCATCCGAGATATCGGTGCGGCCGCCGTCACGGAAAAAGGCTTCTTCGGTCTCTTTATTCAGCACGACAATACTGATGCGGCGGTTGCCTGGAGCCGCGGGATCGTTGCCGATCAGCGGCAGCGCATCGGCCAGGCCGCGCACCGCCAGGACTTTTTTGTCGATCATCCCGCCATTCACCAATTCACGCCGGGCGGCATTGGCGCGCTCGGCCGAGAGTTCCCAGTTGGAATAACTGCCCTCTCCGGCGGAATAGGTTTGCGAATCGGTATGACCGGCGATAGAAACGTGATTGGGCACGTCGTTCAACACCAGTCCGATCGGATCGAGAATGTCTTTGGTATAGGGCTCCAACACCGAGCTGCCCGAAGTAAACATGGGCCGGTTCTGCGCATCGATGATCTGGATGCGCAAACCTTCGCTGGTAATATCGAGCTTGATTTGGCTCTTGAACGCATTCAGCTTTGGGTTTTGCTCGATCAGCGATTCGATTTTGGCTTTGAGTTCGGTCAAACGCTTGGCATCGTCAGCCAGTTGCGCATTGCGTTTGGTCGAGGTGCTCAGAATCGAAATTTTGTCGCGTGACGATTTGGCACCGGCGCCGCTGTTTGCCTCACCGGGCTTGGAATTTTGCAAGGCAAGCGCGCCGCCTTCAAGCACGCTGGTGGCCGAACCGGAACGGGTGCCGCCCGTGAGTGCGGTACTTAGCGGAGTGTTGAAATACTCGGCGATGCCGTTCAAATCCCCTTTGGTGGTCGACCCCAGCAACCACATCAGCAGGAAAAACGCCATCATCGCCGTAACGAAGTCGGCGTAAGCGATTTTCCACGCGCCGCCATGGTGAGCCGCGTGCCCACCCCCGCTTTTACGTTTAATAATAATCGGGGACGAATCATCCCCTGACCGGCTACCTTTTTCGCTCATTTCAGTATGATGGCTGGCACTCTAACCCGCGGCGGCGGGAGCCGCGCGCTTGGTTGCCTTAACCGCGTCTTCCAGTTCGACGAAAGTCGGCCGGTCGGTAGTAAATAATACTTTGCGGCCGAATTCGATAGCCACCGAGGGAGCGTGTCCGTTCATCGAAGCCAGCAAGACCGATTTAACGCATTCGAACGGTTTGGTATTTTCTTCACCCTTGGACGTCAGCAAGGTCGCGAGCGGACCGACAAAACCATAGGCCAGCAAAATGCCGAGAAAGGTGCCCACCAGGGCGCCGGCAATCATTTCCCCCAAAACCGCTGGAGGCGCGCCGACTGAACCCATGGTGTGCACCACGCCCATCACGGCGGCGACGATACCGAACGCCGGCAAGCCGTCGGCAATATTCTGGATGGCTTTGGCCGGGATGCCCGTCTCCGCATGATGCGTGGCGAGTTCGGCATCCATCAGATCCTGCATTTCGTGGACGTTGATATTGCCGCCGACCATCATGCGCAGATAGTCGACCAGAAATTCGACCAGATGGTGATCGTGCATGGTGTCAGGATATTTGGCGAAAATCGGACTGGTCATCGGATCTTCGACATCGGCTTCCAATGACATCCAGCCGTCTTTGCGGGCTTTCTGCAGCAATTCGAACAACAACGCGATCAATTGCAGGTATTTTTGTTTGGTATAACCGCCGCCGCCTTTAAAACAGGCAGGTATCGCACGGCCAGTGGCCTTCAAGGTTTTGATCGGGCTGCTCACGACAAACGCCCCAGTCGCCGCGCCGAAAATACACATCAATTCGAACGGCTGCAGTAAAGCGGCAATATGCCCGCCTCCCAGGACGTAGCTGCCCATTACGCAGCCCATCAAAATGACCCAACCAATGATGACAAACATTTATTTCGGCTGCCTCTGGTGAAGTCGGTGGGTTCATTTGCGGCCAATCGGGGCCACCAATGCCCCCGTCGCGGGATTCTTATTTACTGTAAGGCATACGGACACATTTTTGCAATGCGTAAAGGCCGGAGAAGGTCAGAGAATGCACGGTGAGTGTAGTTTAGCCCACGTAAACCCTCGAAATTAAAACCGTGTGGGTGTACAACGGTCTATTTTTTGCCTTGCTTCGCCGTTTCTTTAAGTGCAAGACCAAAGCGGCCCCAAGGTCTTTTACCTCCGGCAAAAACGCCGGCGACGACGGCGCGGGCACACCGCGATAAAGCCGCGGGCGGCTTGCAAAAAATGTCTTGCACCCTGCCGGATTTAATACCGGAAACAATTCTTTTGCCCACCTGATTCGACAGAAATTTAACGATCCCATTTTAACGCCCTGAGCTCGCTCCAATTAAGCTCGTACGGGTGCCATTTCGATAACGCGACACACAGACGCCGAGCGGCGCGGGCGGCACGAACCGTCGCCTCAGATTTCGCCGCCCCAGGAAACAACAGTTCGAATTATTGACTCTATTGATTATTAATCGAACTCACTATAAGCTCGATCGCCCAATCTGCCGAGTGCCGGGTTATATATTCTGTCCCGCGTCGAAGGCGACTGACCGAATCCCGCACCGCAGATTCGGTGCGGCGTGCCGTGGCCCGGTGGAATTCCTCGCGCAAAGCGCGGGCATTGCTGGCGTTCGCCGCACATTCTCTCACGGCGAATGCCCCGACAAACTTATGTCCTGAGCCCCGCTTGGGATCGTTCGCTGTGCTTCGATTGCCAGAATAGTAATATTCCGTAATCATTGCGCGAGGTGCATCTGTCCCAAATATTGCACGTCGACGCCGAAATCCGTCGAAAAATCATAGGCAGCAGAGGCAATCGCGGGGCAAATCGAGCTACAATAAAGGATTGTGGAACACGCGGCTGAAAGTAAAAAAAGTACAAAACTCGATCCCCCTGGCTGATCCTAAAAGTTGCCCAGGGGCTGCGCACAAACTGATTCACAATGCGCCTCCATCCAACATCTGCCCGGTTTGCGGTAGCGACCCACTCAAGATTCCTATGGCTCTCCCGGTATTGGTTGTAGATGACTCTGCTTTAGCGCGAAAAATTTTGATCAACTCGCTTCCCGCGGGTTGGGATGTAACGATCACGCAAGCCTCGAACGGCCGCGATGCCCTGATGCAATATCGCGCCGGCCGCGCTTCAGTGATGTTTCTCGATCTGACCATGCCGGACATGACCGGCTATCAGGTGCTTGAAGAGTTGCAACACGAAGGGCTGGATACCTTTGTGATTGTGGTTTCTGCCGATGCACAACAAGGTGCTGTCGAACGCGTCAAGAAACTCGGCGCTGTTGCGTTTATTCAAAAGCCGGTGACGCCTGAAAAGTTGCTGCCAGTGCTGAAGGAGTACGGCTTTGACGCATGAGCACATGCTGAGTGAAGATCAGCGCGATGCGCTGCAGGAGATTGCCAATATTGGCATGGGCTTGGCGGGCGCGCGTTTGGCCACCCTGCTCGGCGAATTCATCCAACTATCGATTCCCAGCATTACCCCGGTCCGGGTCGAAGACCTGCCCGCGGTGCTGGGGAAATTCGTCGGCGACCAGGAATTTGTTACCGTGGTGCGCCAGGCGTTTACCTGCGACGTCCGCGGTGAAGCTTTGGTGCTGCTCGGCGACGATGCCATCCCCGAATTATGGGAACTGATGGGTTACGACCCGGCGTCGGATACGCTCGACGCCGCCAGCGAGCAGGAAGTCCTGATCGACCTGTCGAACCTGATTACGGGTGCATGCCTGTCCTGCATGTTCGAACAACTTGGCCGCTCGCTGACGTTCTCCCCTCCGACCCTGATGGGTCGCCGCGTGTCTCTGACTCAGTTGCTGCGTCCCGAGGCGATGGCCTGGGACCTCAGCTTGCTGGTTGAAGTGAAATTCTCGATTGAGAATCATACCTTTTGCGCACATCTGGTAATGTTTACCGGCGAAGACTCGCTGAAAACATTAAAAATGGCCTTGGACGAGTTGTTGGAGTGTATGTGACAACTCGTATGGAAGGTGCGCTGTCGGATCTTATCGTCGACAACATGAGTGTTGGCGTGTTTGTGGTCGACCCTCAATTCAAGGTGATCCGCTGGAACCGGTTTATGCAAAACCGCAGCGGGCGCAGCCCGGCCGACGTGTTGGACCGCAATCTGTTCGAAGTCTTCCCTGAATTGCCGCGGGCGTGGCTGAGTAAAAAATTCGAAAGTGTGTTCCTGCTGAAAAATTCGGCGTTCACCTCTTGGCAGAACCGCCCCTACCTGTTCCAGTTCCAGCATGACCGGCCGATTACCGGCGGCATTGACTATATGCGTCAGGACTGCACGTTCATGCCGCTGATTGAAAACGGTGAAGTGACGGCGGTCTGTGTCATTTTGTTCGATGTAACACAGGCGGCGATGATCAGCTACGAGCGTGAGGCGGCGTTGGCGGCACTCAGTGAGAGTTCGCGGCGCGACGGCCTGACCGGGGTATTCAACCGGCATCATCTCGAAGTGCGTTTGAGCGAAGCGTTCACTCAATGGACCCGCAGCGGCAGCGACTTCAGTCTGCTGATGATCGATCTCGACCACTTCAAACAAATCAACGACGAATTCGGCCATCTGGTCGGTGACGCCGTGCTGCGCATGTCGGCGTCGCGCATCGGCGAGTTATTGCCGCCGACAGCGATTTTCGGCCGCTACGGCGGTGAGGAATTCGCCGTCGTTTTGCCCTCCACACTGCTTGATGAAGCGATGGAAATCGGCCAGCAGATTTGCCAGGCCGTCACACGGGAACCCGTGCAATGCGGCGATTCACAAGTGAAAATCAGTGTGAGTGTCGGCGTTGCTCAAACGACATCGGCCATCAAGCAATACGAAATGCTGATCAAACAAGCCGACGGCGCCCTGTATTTGGCGAAAAGCCGCGGCCGCAACCGGGCGGTCAGCAGCCTGCCGATATAAGCCTGCTGGAAAACCGGCGGCATCCATTGCGTTGTACGGCCGGTGCGAACATAGCGCGTTGCGGGCGGCGCTCGTTTCCTGACGTTGGCCCAATTGATGGAGCTTGGAGCCAACGCACCGCACCGCGCGCGTAATTTACGCCACACCGTTACAGGTTCGTGGCGTGATATAACTTGATTTTTACCGTCCGCAAAATAATTATTTTCTAGAAATCTTGTAAATCGGCGTTGTTATCCGACCAGATTCCGGAGCCCGCGAAACAGAATAAGCGTAAAGTTCGCAGTCCTCACCTTCACAAGTAATACTTACCGTGTTATTTTTATTGTAGGGAACGTCAAAATCAAGTTTGAATTTGGCTCTGTCAGCAGCATTGTAGATAATACTTCCATTGGGTCCCAAACTTTCTCCGAGCCGCCCTTGTGCCATCCATCCGTTGTCACCCGGGCCAGTGAAAAGCTTGGCTGGCGTCACGCTCCAAATTCCCGATTTCAAATTATTGGATACGATTTTTAAATTAACACCGTCTCCGATGACGACTTGTCCTGTGCATTTAAAATCTTCCATGCCAGCCTGCAGCTTATTTACATCGGTCATGTTAAATCCCAGTGATTTATAATTTAATTATATTTTTTGACTGATTTATAAAAATTTCACATAAAACGCAGTTGCTTCGGAAGAGTCATTATTTTCCCAGCAAAAACT
Organism: Burkholderiales bacterium; assembly: GCA_026225455.1. Lineage (GTDB taxonomy): Bacteria > Pseudomonadota > Gammaproteobacteria > Burkholderiales > Burkholderiaceae > LMUX01. Next base: position 11,089 of record JAMFSV010000060.1, read on the forward strand.
TCACAATGTCACCCAAATAATCAACCGGCTTAAAACCAATTCAGATTGGCCATTATTTGACCACACTCCATCAAACATGGGTGACGTTTTGGCGAAATAGACCACTTCTCTGTCCTGCGGCTCCAATCTTTGCCATCTATTTTATAGATGGCAAATAGGAATATTTTGTATTTTTAATATACCTATTGGAGTTCTAAGCTTGTCGAAGGCTACCAACGAGCACTTCGACAATGGCAACGATCAGTACCACCAGCGCTGTAAAACCCACTCCCTCCAAGAGCGGCTTGCTCAGTTCGGCCGGCAGGATCGCACCGGGGTTGCTGCTCTGTCTGGCGGTTACCCTCGCCGCATGGGGTCTGCAATTTGCCGAGGCGCGTCTGTTTGGGCATGTTTGGCTGGAATCGCTGGTGCTCGCGATTCTGCTCGGCACGGCGGTACGCAGTTTATGGACCCCGGGTTTATATTGGGAACATGGTATCCATTTCAGTGCCAAGACCCTCCTCGAAATCGCCGTGGTGCTGCTCGGTGCATCCCTGAGCGCCACGGCCTTGAAGGCGGCCGGGTTCGGTTTGTTGGCCGGTATCGTCGCCGTGGTGATTATCGCGATTTCCGTCAGTTACGGCATCGGTCGCGCCCTGGGCCTGCATCATCGCATGGCAATGCTGGTCGCCTGCGGCAATTCAATTTGCGGCAATTCAGCGATTGCCGCAGTGGCTCCCGTGATCAATGCCCACAGCGACGATGTCGCCGCTTCGATTGCTTTCACCGCCGTGCTGGGCGTGCTGGTGGTGCTCGGTCTACCGCTGCTGATACCCGTGTTCCACCTTAGCGATTTGCAGTACGGTACGCTGGCCGGTTTGACGGTCTACGCCGTGCCGCAGGTACTGGCAGCTACCGTACCGGTCTCAACCCTGAGCGCCCATCTCGGCACTTTGGTCAAACTGGTGCGGGTCTTGATGCTGGGTCCAGTCATTCTGATCCTGTCTATCGCCATGCGCGGCAGCGACAGCGACAGCCCGGCGCAAATGCCGGCGGGTTCCGGCAAGCCAGCTGCCAAAGCTCGCGGTATTGCCTGGCAAAAAATATTGCCGTGGTTCATCGTCGGCTTTCTCGCACTGATGGCGGCACGTTCGGCCGGTATGATTCCGCAGCCGCTGTTGCAACCGGTCGGTCAAACCGCCAATCTGCTCACCATTGTTTCGATGGCGGCACTCGGCCTGGGCGTCGATGTGAGAATCGTGGCCAAGGCCGGCCCTCGCGTGACGGCTGCGGTTGTATTGTCTATCGTGGCACTTGCGGTCATCAGCCTGCTGCTGATTTATATACTGAAAATGGCTTGAGGCCGGAAGACGCGCAGCCTGGCGCGGCTCCGTCGATGTGTGTCGCGCCATCGACCCCTCGGCTTGCAGCGAAAGGAAGACGACAATAACAATCGCCCCTTTCGACCCGCCCCTTTCTCCCCATCGACCTGCATGAGACCGTTACTCCCGGAGCCGACCCGCTCCGCCAAGCAGGGCGGAATAGGCGACGCGAACAAGGATACAATCTGAGTGCGCGCTGCGACTTCATACCTCGCAGCTTTTGCCGCAGGCCGGCAGCACGACGATAAAAAATAACGGGAACATCAATGCTTCAAGAGATTGCCAGCTACCTGATCCAGATTGTCTCTTCGCTGTTTGGCGCGGCATTGTTGTTACGTGCCTGGGCCATGGCCGTGCGTTTGCCGCCCAAGAATCAATTTTCACAAGCTGTGTTCCAAGGCACGAACTGGCTGGTGCGGCCGATGCGCCGCATAATCCCCGGCACCGGCGGCATCGATTGGGCCTGCATCATTGCCGCGTATTTAACCGCCGTGCTGGCCTCGCTGTTGACCCTGCTGATTCGCGGCGCGAACCCGCTGTTGTTTTTCCCCTTTGGCTTGCTGACATCCTTATTGCTGACCTTGACCTGGGGTCTTAATCTGGTGATGTGGCTGACCGTGCTGCTGGGTGTGCTGTCCTGGGTCAATCCGCGTACCGAGGCGATGTGGGTCTTGCAATTGCTGACGGCACCCTTTCTCAACCCGATCCGCCGCATGCTGCCTGCGACGAGCGGGATCGATTTTTCGCCGCTGATCCTGATCGTTATCGTGCAGATTTTATTGCGCGTGCTCGACCATTTGACCTTGATGCTGTTTGGCTTCTAGACGGCGTCCCCCGGGCATACGTTTAACAGTCGCAGCAGCGCGTCGGCCTGGCTGCGCATATCGGCGGCGCCAGGCCTGAATTCAAAACAAAGTGCCGCCCCGAGCAAGGCGAAATGCCCCCCGCTGCTACGCGCGTAGGCGGGGTCGTAATGCAGTTCGATCAACTCGCGAAACAGCGGCTCACGGGCGTCGCTATCGATCATTTCATGCCAGCGCTGAATCACGGCTTTGCTATGCAAGCCAGTCAATAACGCCAGTCTTTGCTTAAATTGCTCGCGGTCATCGAATAGATTCCGATAGTCTTGCAACAAAAAAGCCAGTCGCTCATCCAGCCCGGCGGTGATGCGTATGCATTGCGAGCCATGCATGCGCGTCAGCAACGACAAAGGCAAGGTAATACGCCCAATGCGCTTGCTTTCTGCTTCGACGAACACCGGCTTGCCGGTATCGAACGTCGTCAGCACTTCGAGCAGAGCACTATCGAACGCTTTTTGCGAAGGTTGTGGGTGCAGCGGCACAGCGCCCAGAATAGAACCGCGGTGTCGCGCCAGCGCTTCGAGATCGAGGATTTGCGCGCCCTGCGCCGCGAGAGCTTGCAGCAAACGTGTCTTGCCCGTGCCGGTAGGGCCGGTCAGGACAAAATAGCTGAAAGCGGGCGGCTGCGTTTCGAGGTTGTCCAACGCCCAGCGCCGGTAGGATTTATAACCGCCTTCCAATTGACGAGCTTTCCAGCCGATCAAGTTGAACCAGGTGGTCATCGACGCGGAGCGTTTGCCGCCGCGCCAGCAGTAAATCAACGGTTTCCAATGCGCCGGCTTGTCGCTAAACAAGGTGTCGAGGTGATGAGCGATATTGCGCGCGACCATCGCAGCACCCAGGCGGGTTGCCTCGTGTGCCGTTGCCTGCTTGAACATCGTGCCGATAATCACACGCTCTTCATTCGATAACACGGGCGCATTGATCGCACCGGGGATGTGGTCTTCCGCAAATTCGAGCGGTGTGCGGACATCGATAATTTCGTCGAAGCCGTCGCGCAGGGCAAATGCAATGTGCTGGTGCTTCACAGATCAACCGAACGGGTGATAATCATGGCTGGGATGTTCCTGGATGGCGCTGGATCTGCGCCTTGATGGGGCCACTGAGCACACTTTCGTGCGGGTCGATGTCCCGGCAAATCTTGGAGAAAATGTATGCGATTGACCGAATTATCCCACGGCGGCGGATGCGGCTGCAAAATCGCACCGGCAATGCTCTCCGAAATACTGGCAAAAATGCCGGCGGCAGCCAGTTTCAAGC
>JAMFSV010000061.1 GCA_026225455.1 Burkholderiales bacterium
CAGCAGCGCATTGCCCAAATTGAAATGGGCTGCGTAGAGACCCGGCGCCAGCGCAAGAGCGTCACGATAGTGGCTGATCGCCAGCGCGCTCTCGCCTTGTGCCTGCAGGGCATTACCGAGATTCAAGCGATACTCGGCGCGCGCCGGATCGGCCGCAATGGCGCGGGTCAGCAGGCTTACCGCCAGAGCATATTGGCCGCCCTGATAAGCCGCCACACCCGACAGATGCAGTGCATCGGCATGATCAGGTTCAACTCGCAGAATCTGCCCGTACAGCCGCGCGGCGTCCTCCAGGCGACCGGCCTGGTGATGCTGCAACGCACTGTGCAGCGCGTCGCTTATGCGCAGCGGTGCGGCGCCGGCCGAAATATCGGCGGCGGCTGAGTTGGGAGCGGCTTGATTCATGTTGTCTATGATAAGGCACCGCACCGGTTCCAGCGAAGCGCTATGCGCCTTGCATCGGCAGTATGTGAGACAGAAGAACCGCGCGGCTTAAGTCACCATTTAAGCCGACGTTTCCTGACGCGTTATATAAGCCTGCCACATCCCCTGAAACGCCGCGGTCAAATGGCCTGCAAAACGCGGCGCATCGCACAAGGGCGAAGCCAGCAACTGCGCCCGCAACCCCGCTCGTATTGCGGCCAAAGCAGCCAACGCGGCACGATCCTCAGACCAGGCCACCGCTTTGGCGACATAATCGTCGTCATCGTCGGCAATCCAGCCGTCCAGGCCGGCAGTCTGCAGCAGGCTTTCCCCCGCATGCGAGACAAACCGGTCGCCGCGCCGGGTCAGCACCGGCACCCCCATCCATAAGGCTTCGACCGTGGTGGTGCCGCCGGTAAAAGGAAACGGGTCGAGTGCAATGTCAACGCGGCGGTAATCGGCCAGGTAATCGCTGCGCGGGGTAAAACCTTCGACGCAAATCCGCTCGGCATCGATGCCGAGCGCGGCGAAGCGCGCCAAGGTCGCCGCTCGAAGGGGTGGGTTATTCAGTTCTTTGGCTTTGAGCAGCAGGCGCGAGTTCGGCACCGCCTTGAGCACACGCGCCCACAATGCAACCACCGCGTGGTTCATTTTGCCGAGTTTGTTAAAACAGGCGAAGGTCACGTAACCCAACGCCTGCGCCGGCAGCGCACCGACCTCGATATCGTGGTGCGGCGGGGTGAAACACAAATAGCAGTCGGGCAAACGCCACGGCGTTTCGACGAAATGATGGACTTCGGCGGCCGGTAAAACCCGTTCATCGGCCAGAATGTAATCCATCTCGGCCACCCCGGTACTGGCGAAATATCCCAGCCACGCGACCTGGACCGGCGCCGGGCGCCAGGCAAACAACGGCAGGCGGTTGTCCCCTGTATGGCCGGCAAGATCGAGCAAAATATGGATGCCGTCCTGATGTATCAGGCGCGCCGCCGCCTCGTCGCTCAAGCCAACCAGCGATTGCCATGCGCTGCAATGCGCTTGCAGGCGGTCGCTCAAAGCATCCCGATGGGGTTTGGTGACGTAGGCCACTATTTCAACTTGGGCCGGGTCCAGATACGCCAACACGCTTTCCAGGAAATAACCGACCGGATGCGCGCGCAAATCGCCCGACACCAAACCGATGCGCAAGCGCTGCCCCGGGCTTCGCGACGCATGCGGCCAGTGGGTATAAGGCCGGGCGCGCCGCGTCACGCCGGCGCCAAAACGGCGTGCCTGCTCCAGATAAACCTCGGGGGAGCATAAGGCGTGATAGTTGAGATGGAACAGCAGATTGCTGCGCACCAAATCGAAGTCCGGCTTGAGCGCCAAAGCCGCGTCAAAGTGCGCCATCGCAGCCGGCAAATCGCCTTGATTGGAACGCGCATTACCTAGGTTATTAAGCGCATCGGCAAAATCGGGCTTGAGCGCGAGCGCTTTTTGGTAATGCTCCACCGCGGCATCCAACACGCCCATATCGTGCAAAGTCCAGCCCAGATTGTTATGCGCCTCGGCATAGGTCGGCCGTAAGGCAATGGCGGCTTGGTAATGATGCAGCGCCAGCTCGACCTGACCGGTAGTTTTGCAGGCATTGGCCAGATTGTTGTGCGGCTCGGGGTAGTTCGGGTTGAGCGCAATAGCCTGCTGAAAAGCCGCAACGGCCTGCTCGAACTGCCCCTGACTGGCCAAAGCCTGACCCAGATTGTTATATGCCTCGGGGTAGGCGGCTTGGCAGAGGATAGCCTGGCGATAGCAGGCTATCGCCGCATCGAACTGATCCAACGCCTGAAACGCGTTGCCCAGGTTGTTATGCGCCTCGGCGTAATCCGGTTGCAGCGCCAGCGCCTGGCGGTACTGTTCCACGGCGGCTTGCGGCCGGTCCGTTTCGCGCAAAACGTTACCCAGGTTCGAGCGATAGGTGGCGGCAGCGGGGTTAAGCGTTATCGCGCGGGCAATAAGCTGCTCCGCGATCGCGTATTTTTGTACCTGATAAGCGATCACACCCAGCAAATGCAAGGCATCCGCATAATTGGGGTCGGCTTGCAGCACTTTTTGGTAGATCTGCTCGGCCTGATGCAAACGGCCTGCCTGATGATGCTCCAGCGCCAATTGAACCGCCTGCGCAAGAGTCACCGCCCCAAGGTCGGCGGCGCCGATTGGAGCTTGCACGCGGTCGGTTTCGTTCATGGTCTGGTGCGCTGATGCGATGGTCGCGACATGCCGTGCCGCCGGATTAAGGTCAAGGTTTAACCCGCCAACGCCGGTTAAACAACAGTAAAACCACAGAAGCTTGGAAGGCCATGGCCCGCGCCATTTTGCCGCACCGCCGATAAACCGTCCCAAGGCCACCCATCAAGGGTAACAGCGATTTGCTCCAGTGCAACAAGCAGCGCTATTCCAGTGTCGGGGACAACTAAATAATGCTAATAGGAATAGTTCGCATTATCATTGACTCCTGAAGTGGGCTTAAGTATATTTGCGAGTTGCTGTGAAGCCGGGCAAGGCCCCGGATTCGACATTGATGAAAGACACGGGGATGGGGTACATAAAAGTGAATCTGCCTTATAAAAACAAGCGCTCAGCGCAAACACGCAAGCCCGGCAGCCGGAATCAGGGCTTAAGCCTCGGTTTGGGTGCGGCACTTACCTCCGCTCTACTGTGGGCAGCGCCGGTGATGGCGACGCCGCAGAGTTTCGTCAACCCTGACGCGCAGGCCGCCGACCCCACCGCGGAACCGGATCAATCGATCAAAGCCCAGCCCGATGGTCAGTGGACCGGCACCTGGGGCCGTTCGAGCTTGTTAGGCGACATTTACGGCCTGCGCTCGGCGCTGGCCAAGTACGGCGTGACCCTCGGCTTGACCGAAACCAGCGAATTATTGGGCAATCTGACGGGCGGCATGAATAAAGGCTTTACCTATGACGGCCTGACCACCGCCACCGTCACCATCGACTCGCAAAAGGCCATCGGCCTGCCCGGCGGTACTTTCAACGTCAGCGCCCTGCAAATTCATGGGCGCAACCTGAGCGCCGCCAACCTGGGCAGCTTGCAAACCGCGAGCGGGATCGAGGCCGACACCGGTACCCGTTTGTGGGAACTCTGGTATCAGCAATCGTTCCTGGAAAACCGGGTCGACGTCAAGGTGGGCCAGCAAAGCCTGGACCAGGAGTTTATGGTCAGCCAGAACTCGAATTTGTTCGTCAACACCATGTTCGGCTGGGCCGCGGTGCCCTCCTATGACATGCCCGCGGGCGGCCCGGCTTACCCGTTGTCGGCCTTGGGCGTGCGTTTTCGCGCCAAACCCACCAATGCTGTGACCGTGATGGCGGGCGTGTTCGACGGCAATCCGGCCGGCACCTCGGTCGGCGACCCGCAACTGGCCGACAACCACGGCACCAATTTCAACCTGCATAACGGCGCGCTGTATATCGCCGAATTGCAGTACGCGATCAACCAGCCGTCGATGGGCGACCTGGACGACGGCAAAAACCACGGTTTGCCCGGCACCTACAAGATTGGCGTCTGGTACAACAATGAGAAATTTCCCGATCTGCAATACGGTACGGATGGCTTGTCGCTGGCGTCCGCCCTCAGCAATGGCCAAGCCATTTCGCACACGGGCGACTACAGCATTTACGCGGTGGTCGACCAAATGCTCTGGCGCCCCGACCCGGACAGTACCCGCAGCCTCAATTTTTTCACCCGCTTGATGGGCGCTCCGGGCGACCGCAATTTGCTGAGTTTCAGCGCCAACGCCGGTTTTGTCTTGAAAGCCCCATTTGAGGGCCGCGACCTCGATAACGTCGGCCTCGCCATGGGTTACGTCAAGGTGGGCAGCGCCTCGGTCGGCCTCGACCAGGATAACGCGGCACTGGCCGACGGCACGTTCTCGCCGATCCGCAGCAGCGAAACCTTTATCGAGGCGACTTACCAATATCAAGTTAACCCCTGGCTGCAACTGCAACCGGATGTCCAGTACACCTTCAACCCGGGTGGCGGCATTGTGAATCCGAACAATCTTAACGAGCGGATCAAGAATGAACTGGTCGTAGGCGTTCGGGCCAACATCACTTTTTAAACGGCGGTCCGGCCCATGAGCCGGCCGAAGTAAACCATTTATTTTTGTAGACGGTGGGGGCACACGATCTCGCCCCCACAGTAACAGGAGCGCGCACATGATCAGTTTCAAGCGACTCAATCTCCGCCCCCGGATGTCCGCACTGGGCTTGGCGCTTGCCGCCACCGCCCTGGCTTCCGGCATGGTACGGGCCGATGAACCCAAGGGTTTCCTCGAAACCATCCACAAGCACGTCACCTTGATTTCGACCGTGCCGGAAAATGGCGACCAAAATCCGTACGCACTGGTGGTCGCGCCGGTATCGGTCGGCACCATCCAGAAAAACGACGTGTTGATCGGCAACTTCAACAACGCGGCAAACTTGCAGGGTCTGGGCACCACCATTGTCGATTACAACCCGACCACCAAGAAGCTCACCACCTTTGCCCAAATCCCGCGCGACCTGAAAGAATGTCCCGGTGGAGTAGGCCTGAGCACCGCCATGACCATGCTGAAAAGCGGTTGGGTGATTGTCGGCAGCACGCCCAGCAATGACGGCACCACCGGCACCAAAGGCGCCGGTTGCATGATCGTGCTCGATGCGCAAGGCAAAGTGGCCGGCACCCTGGGCGACGCCAATATCAACGACCCCTGGGGCAATATGGCGGTGATCGATAACGGCAGCACCGCCACCCTATTTGTCAGCAATGCGGGCTTCGGTGTCGGCGGCGCGGACGGCACGCCGCCGGTGGTCAAACAGTCGACCATCGTGCGTCTCGACCTGACAATTGCCGACGGTAAAGCGCCGGTAGTGGCCAGTCAGACCGTGGTGGCCGGCGGTTTCGGCGAGCAGGCCGACAAAGGCGTGTTCCTGATCGGCCCAACCGGGCTGGCGCTGGGCAAGAACGATGTGTTGTATGTGTCGGACGCAATCGGTAACCGCGTCACCGAAATTGCCGACGCAACCACCCGCACCACCAGCGCCGGAGTCGGCCGCCAAGTGACCGCGGATGGCTTGCTGCAACGGCCGTTGGCCATGACCACCGCGCCTAACGGCCACCTGCTGGTGACCAACGGATTGAACGGCAAAGTGGTCGAAATCGATCCGATCAGCGGTCAACAGATCTACGCGCAGTGGATCGACACCGATAAAGCACAGACCCCGCCCGGTAATGGCGACCTGTTCGGTATCACGATGACTCCGGAAGGCGACGGTTTCTATTATGTCGAGGACGATGTGAACACACTCGTATTGGCGAAATGAGCGACCCCAGCAAAAAAGATGGCAGTACACTGCCTGCCGAGCCGGCCCCCAAGCTCGCGCGCCGCGGCTTTCTGGGTAAAGCCGGCGGCCTGATGGTGGCGGCCGGCACGCTCGCGGCCGGCAGCGTCGCGGAAGCGGCCGTCAAGCCCAAAGCCGCGCTTGAGCCTGCGCCCAGCGCCGTGGTTGCCGCGAAAGACGGCATCGAGCCGTTTTTCGGCACGCATCAGGGCGGCATCGTCACGCCGCAGCAGGATTACACCTATCTGGCCGTGTTCGATTTGCAGACCGAGAAGCGCGCCGAAGTGATCGCCTTGCTGCAACGCTGGACCGACGCGGCCAACAAGATGACACGCGGGCAGAACGCCGGTCCGCTGGGCAATAGCGACGGTGTCACCGGCAGCGACCCCGATTCGTCCGCCAATAACGTCAACGATATTGCGCCGGGCGATTCCGGCGAAGCGCTGGGCTTGCAGCCGTCGCGCCTGACCATCACCTTCGGTTTCGGTCCCGGTTTGTTTGAACGCAACGGCGTCGACCGCTACGGCTTGGCACAACGCCGCCCCGCAGCCTTGGTCGACCTGCCCAAATTCAACGGCGACCAGTTGGTGCCGGAAAAAACCGGCGGCGACATCTGCATCCAGGCCTGCGCCAACGATGCCCAGGTCGCATTCCATGCCGTGCGTCAATTGGCCCGCCTGGCTTACGGTGCGGCCGGGATCAAATGGGTCCAGACCGGCTTTCAGTCAGCGCCCAAGGATGGCAGTACCGGGCGCAATTTGATGGGGTTCAAGGACGGCACCAATAATCCTTCAACCACCAAACCCGAGCTGATGAATCAATTCGTCTGGGCCGGCGATGAAGGTCCGGCCTGGATGAAAAACGGCACCTACACCGTGGTGCGCCGCATCCGTATCACGCTGGAACATTGGGACCGCATGCAACTGAGTTTTCAGGAGCAGGTGGTGGGCCGGCATAAATATAGCGGCGCGCCGCTGGGCAAGGCCCATGAATTCGACCCGGTCGATCTTGCCGCGCAAGACAAAGACGGCAACTCGGTGATTCCCGACAACTCGCATGTGCGCTTGTCGAATCCCGGCAGCAATGATGGCGAGCAAATTTTGCGGCGCGGTTATTCCTATAACGACGGCGCCAATTTTTACGTGGAGCGTTGGCCGCCATGGCGCCAGGAGGTCGAGTACGATGCCGGCTTGCTGTTCATCGCGCACCAACGCGATCCGCGCACCGGCTTTATCCGCATCAACGAAAAGCTGTCGAAAATCGACATCATGAATCAGTTCATTACGCATGTCGGCAGCGGCATTTTCGCCAGCCCGCCGGGTGCGGCCGAAGGATCGTATATCGGTGCCGCCTTGTTCGAAGGGCTGCCGGCGTAAGTATCTGCGTCAGCATCTTGGTCTTTTTCAGCGCACTTATTTTCAGAATATTTTGGGAGTACACCGCATGTCATCTTTCTTCGAGAGCCGCTTGCTCAACGCCACCCGGCGCACCAGCCGGATTGCGGCACTCACGCTGGCCGCGGCATTTGCCGCACCGGGCCTGATGAGCTCCGCCCATGCCGCCGGCCTGACGCTATATAGCGCGCAGCATGAACAAACCGTCGACTCCCTGACCAAGGATTTCGAAAAGGAAAGCGGGATCAAGGTGCAGATCCGCACCGGCGAAGGCCCCGCCCTCGCCGCGCAAATCGTGGCCGAAGGCAGCCGTTCGCCCGCCGATGTGTATTTCACCGAGAATTCGCCTGAGTTGATGTTGCTGGAAGAAAAAGGCCTGTTGAGCAAAGTCGACCCGGCCACGCTCACCGCGGTGCCGACGCGCTTCAATTCACCGCAAGGCGAATGGGTCGGCGTATTGGCCCGCGAAAACGTGCTGGCTTACAACCCCGCCCTGATCCAGGTCGGCCAGTTGCCGGCTTCGCTGCTTGATCTGGCTTCCCCCGCATGGAAAGGCAAAGTGGCGATCGCCCCCAGCGATGCCGATTTCCTGCCGGTGGTGAGCGCCATGCTGGTGCTGAAAGGTCACGACGTCACGCTGCAATGGCTCAAAGGCCTGAAGGACAATGCGCAGGTATTTGACGACGACGAAGGTGTGGTCGCCGCGGTCAATCGCCGCGCGGTTGCGGTCGGCGTGATCAACAGTTATTACTGGGCACGTCTGCATGCGGAATTGGGCGACAAAGGCACGCATTCGGCGATTTACCATTTCGCCAACGGCGACGTCGGCGGCCTGATCAATGTGTCGGGTGCAGCCATTCTGAAAACCTCGAAAAACCCCGAAGCGGCACAGAAATTCCTCGCTTATCTGGTCAGCGAGCGGGCTCAGACCTTGATTGCCTCGAACAAGGTCACCTTCGAATATCCCTTGCACGCGGGTGTCGCACCGGACCCGATCCTCAAACCGTTTGACCAGCTCAGCCCGCCGGCCATCGATATGCAAAAATTGGGCGATGACAGTGAAGTGGCTAAATTATTGCGCCAGGCCGGCCTGTTGTAATGGCTGAAGTGGCAACCCAAGCACCCGTCAATCCGGCGGCACTGCGGGTCGAAGCCGACTCCCTTGCCGCCGCAAGGCGCCGGGGCACCCCCGCCGGACTGCTGATGGCAGCCGGCTTGGTGGCCCTTTTGGTGTTGTTGCCGCTCGGTTTTACCGTATTGCAGGGCGTGACCTTCGGCTGGGCCAACGCGGTCGAGTTGCTGGTGCGGCCGTTGGTCGGCGAATTGCTGGTCAATACCTTGATGATCGTGGTAGCCGCCACGGTGGCGTCGGCGCTGATCGGGACCGCCGCCGCCTGGTTTGTCGAACGCACGCTGCTGCCCGGGCATCGCGTCTGGGGGGTGCTGGTGGTCGTGCCGCTGGCGATCCCGGCCTTTATCAGCAGTTTTGCCTGGGTCTCCTTGAGCTTGTCGCTGCAGGACTTCAGCGGCGCGGTGCTGGTGATTGTCAGCGCCTATTACCCGCTGGTCTATTTGCCGGTCGCAGCTTCGCTGCGCGGCATGGACCCGGCGCTGGAAGAAAGCGCCCGCACCTTGGGCTGCGGTCCATGGGCCTGTTTTTACCGCGTGATCCTGCCGCAACTGCGCCCCGCGCTGCTGGGCGGTATGTTGCTGGTTGCGCTGGGCGTGTTATCCGAATTCGGTGCGTTTACGCTGTTGCGTTTTCGTACATTCACCACAGAAATTTACGCCGAGTACCGCGCCAGCTTCGATAGCTCCGGGGCGTCGCTATTGGCTTGTGTGCTGATCGTGTTGTGCCTGGCTTGTCTCGCCGCCGAACTCAAGGTGCGCGGCGGCGCACGCTACGACCGGCTGGATAGCGGCACGCGCCGCGGCGCGACTCGCTACCCGCTGGGACGGGCTCGCTGGCCGGTGCTGGGTGCCTTGAGCGCGCTGATCGTCACCACCCTGGGCGTGCCGCTGGGCATGATCGTCTATTGGCTTACCCAGCATGCCGCAGCCGCTGTGTCACCCGCCGAAGTGTCGCTCGACCTGTTGTTCAGCGCCACTGCATCGTCGATCGGCCTGGGCTTGGCCGGCGCGATCTTCACCACCGTGCTCGCGCTGCCGCTGGGTTTCCTGCTGGCGCGTTACCCGGGACGGCTGCCGAACTTCCTCGAACGCACGGTATTTATCGCCCAGGGCATACCGGGCATCGTGATTGCGCTAGCCATCGTCTCGCTGGCGATTCGCGCCGTGCAACCGCTCTATCAAACCTCCAGCTTGCTGGTGATCGCCTATTCCATCATGTTCCTGCCGCTGGCGATGGTCAGTGTGCGCGCCGCCCTGCTGCAAGCCCAGCCGCGACTTGAAGATACCGCGCGCGCCTTGGGCCTGAACTGGCTGCAAGTGGTGTGGCGCGTGATGCTGCCGCTGGCGGGTCCAGGCCTTGGCGCCGCTGCCGCGATGGTGTTTATTGCCATCGTCACCGAACTGACCACCACCTTGCTGCTGGCGCCGATCGGCACCAAAACGCTTGCGACCCAAGTCTGGGTCGACACCTCGACCCTGGCCTTTGCCGCGGCCGCGCCCTATGCCGGGTTGCTGGTGTTGATTTCCTTGGCGTCCACCTGGCTCTTGATGTCGCTGTTCGGCAAATCCGCCGTGCTCGGCACCGGCCAAAAACAGGTATAAGCCATGACCGAACTCAGAGTCGAAGGTCTCGACAAGGCCTTCGGAAACCACCAAGTATTGCAACAGGTGGACCTCACCGTGCCCTCCGGCAGCCTGACGGCGATACTCGGACCGTCCGGCAGCGGCAAGACGACCCTGCTGCGCCTGTTATGCGGATTCGAGCGTGCCGACCAGGGCAGCATCCGCATCGGAGGGCGTACCGTATCCAGCGCCAGCATGCATGTGCCGCCCGAGCGGCGCGCCATCGGTTATGTACCGCAGGAAGGCGGCCTGTTCCCGCATCTTTCGGTGGCCGACAATATTGCTTTCGGGCTGTCGCGGCGTCTGCGCAAAATCCAGTATCGGGTCGCCGAATTGCTCGAACTGGTAGGTCTGCCGCCGTCCTATGCCAACCGTCCGCCCCAGGAACTCTCAGGTGGACAGCAACAACGAGTGGCCTTGGCCCGCGCCTTGGCCCCCGCCCCGGCGCTGATTTTGCTCGACGAGCCGTTTTCCGCACTCGATGCCGCCCTGCGCATCGAAACCCGCCAAGCCGTGGCCCGCGCCCTGGAAGCCGCCGGCGCGACCGCCGTGCTGGTCACCCACGATCAAGCCGAAGCGCTATCGATGGGGCAGCAGGTCGCCGTACTCTGGCGCGGCCAGGTGGCACAAGTTGCCAGTCCGGCGACGCTGTATCGCTTACCCGCCACCCCCGACCTGGCGCGCTTTGTCGGTGAAGCCGTGACGCTGGACGGCATCGCCAGCCAAGGCCGCGTCACCTGCGCCTTGGGCGTATTGCAATTGGCCCACGGCATGCCCGAAGGACCGGTGCAGGTATTGTTGCGGCCTGAGCAACTGCGTCTCACGCCGCTGGCGGACGCGTCGCCGGCGCAGCAGGCTGTATCGACCGGCGCTCGCGGCAAAGTCCTGGAAGTGACCTACTACGGTCACGACGCCAGCGTCAGACTGGAGCTGCTCGACGAACCAAGCTATCCGGTGCTGAACGCACGGGTGCCGGGTCATATGAGCCCTCGCCCGGGCGAATTGCTGGCGGTATCGGTGGAGGGGGATGTGATTGCGTTTGCGCGGTAGATAAAAAAATCCGCGCCCCAATCATCTCGGGGACACGGATTCCTCCTTACACCGGCGCCGGGCCGGTTACCTCAGCTCTCGGATGAGGTTCAACCTGAATTCAAGCCGCGACACCTGGGCCGAAGTTGGATCTAAAACGCCGCCCGTAAGACAATCTCTTACGGGTTGCTGCGAGTCGGCAAACCGTTACCCTGTGCCACAGCCGCATGGGCGCTAGGCGCAGCAGGTACGTTGGCAAGATCCGAGCGCGACGGGTAATTGATATTGTCGTCATTATTCAGTTCGCCCTTGGCTGCGGCATCGGCCAGTTCTTGCTTCACTTCAGCGCGGGTCTTGCCCGGGCCGTTTTCCACCAGCGTTGGGTACGAAATGTTGTCGGTGGTATGCGAATACTTGTCGGCCTGTTCCGAAGCGATCAGTTCCTGGCGTACTTCAGCGCGAGTCGTCACGCTGGGGCCGGACCAATTTTCCACGTCATCGCCGAGATTGGCATTACCGGCGAAAGCCGGCGCGGCGGCAAAAACGGCGCTTGAAAGTAACAGAGCTGCAATTAGTTGGTTTTTCATGATTAATCTCCAGTCATCTCAAATTAGGAACGCGCTGCCGCAGAGCGGGATGCAGCGTTGACATGAATCAGTGTAGACCCTGACCTATCAATAACTAAGTTCGATTGAGACAACGGATAATTTCATTTAAAACAATAATCGCCCAAAAAAATGAGACGAACAACGGGGCGACACCTTTAAACAGGGAGGTGGCCGCGTTTTTAAAAATGATTGCATCAAGCCGCGCAATAATCTATTGCGCATCTCGAAATAAGGAATGCGCGCGAACGGATCGGCCCGGCGGACCGGTCCACCGTCGTTGGCGACTCATTTGCTACTCGTCGGCCAGCTCGCGCTCTCTTAGACGCCGTTCGCATTCATCGAGCAAATCCAGCGCGAGGCCGGACTGGTGATTGGGGTCGAGCGCTTCCATCATTTCGTGCGCGGTATATAAACCGGCTTCGCGCGACAGCGACCCGGCCAGCTCGCGGGCCAAATCATCGCTCACGCTGGAAAACACGCGCCGTTCAGCCAGCGCCAGTTGCACCTTGGAGCGCGACAGCCAGAGCGCGGCCAGACTCGCGCCCTGCGCATCGGTCATCCATTGTCCGTGCTCATAAAACGCCGACAGCCGTTCGGCGGTCAGCGCGAAGAGCAAGGCTTTGCGGGTATCGAGATTGAGAACGGCGGGATTTTTCATCGGGTTTCAGGGGGCGAAGGCGCTCCGGTGGCAGACCAGTATCATCGCATGCGGCGTCGGCCACCATCCAATAACTGTGCAGCCCCCGGCTACGACGCCCGGCAGGCGCTCAAGCCGCGCGGCTTTGCTCAACGCCGCGATACCAGGCCACGTCGGCCCGGGCCAGCATTTCAGCGTCCCCGCGGCTATCGCCGTAAGCATAAAGCTTGGCGGGCACATCTTGCTGCCACCAAGCCTCAAGCCGGCGCACTTTTTCAGGCCCCCAGCAATTGCGCGAAGCGAGCCGCCCGGTATAAAACCCGTCAACCACCTCAAGTTCAGTACACAGCAAGGCCTGAAAACCCATTTTTTGCGCCCAAGGCCGCAAATAGAGCGACGGCGACGCACTCACCAGCACCGTCCGGTGCCCTTGCGCCTGATGCCAGGCGAGTCGCGCCAACATCTCGGGGCGCAGCAAACCGGGTAATTCACCGGCCACGAAATCTGCCGCCCAGCGTTCGACTTGCTCGGCACGACGGCCGCCCAGGCTGGCGCGCAGCAAATGTTCCTTGGCCGTATGGCGGTCGGTCAAATGCAAGGCGCAGGCGGTCAACCACGGCAAGGCACGAAAAATTGCCCAGCCGAATTTGGGCCGGCCCAAATTGTTGCGCAAAAAGACCTGCAAGCTGTCGCAGGTGCTGATGGTGCCGTCGAAATCAAATGCCGCCACAACTTCGGGATGGGCGGGGACCGGTGTTTGCGCCAGGGAACTGAAAGCGGGATCGACAGGTTGGATCATGAGATACAGGCAAGTCCGGACAATAGGGTAAGAGTAACGAGCGCTACTATGCCCGTTTTCTGCCCATATCGCACCTGTCGCCGCGCTTATTGGAAGGCACGTGGCCGTAAACTGGTGGATTTCGCCGTCTAAGGTTATGCACCAATTAACACCGCGCGTTTGCATGGCTTACTCAACACGGTCATGAAATTTGGTTTTTCAATCTTTAATACACATGTAAATATCAATAAAAAAACATTATGCATATTGAATACCAAGATCAGTCTTATTTATTAAAAAAAACCAATTTTTTTGAATTTTATCTGACATAATTAATTTCCTATAAGAAGAAATATGCAAATCACGACAATCAGCCATAAATAACGTGCGCGCATAAAGACCTCAAAAAAAATATGAACACGGCCTTACGTCGCACAATCGCCATAACCAGCCTCGGATTTGTGATGGTTCAACTCGATGTCACCATTGTCAATGTCGCATTGGCAAAAATTGGCATTGCGCTGAACACGTCGATTTCCGGATTGCAATGGATGGTTGACGCATACACGATTGCCATCGCGTCCCTGATGATTTCGGCGGGCGCCATTGGAGACCGCCTCGGCGCGCGCAAAACGTTCGTGCTGGGTATGATCGTTTTCTCGCTTTCGTCATTGGCTTGTGGCCTTGCGCAAACGGGCGAGGCTTTGGTTGCGTTCCGCGTGATACAAGGCCTCGGTGCGGCGATGATCTTGCCTTGCTCCCTGTCTTTGCTCAATTTTGCCTGTGGCAACGACGGAAAAAGCAAATCAAAGGCCATCGGCTTATGGAACGCCGCAGGTGGAGTGGCTATCATCGCGGGTCCTATTTTGGGAGGGCTATTCGTCGAGACAATCGGCTGGCGCAGCATATTTCTGGTCAATGTTCCGATTGGCGCTTTCGTTATTTATATGGCCAAAATCCATATTCAAGAAACCAAACTTGTTTCACAAAACAATTTTGATTTTTTTGGTCAAATATTAATCGTCCTGGCTTTGATAACATTAACCGGTGGAGTGATTGAAATTGGGGCGCTCGGTTGGACCATTTACCGCTCTGCCGCGCTCATAATTATTTCATCAATGATGATTGGCGGCTTTATAATTTTTGAATCCCGTACAAAACACCCAATGCTGCCGTTATTTTTTTTTAAAAATATCACTTTTTGCACCTCGGCGATTGCAGGATTCATCAATAATTCCGTTTACTATGGAATAATTTTTGTCGCAAGCATCTACTTCCAGCGTGCCTTGATGTATTCTCCGCTGCAGGCTGGGCTTGCCTTTATTCCGCTAACAGGTACAGGTGTGATATCCAATTTGATAGGAAGCCGCATCGTCGCCAGTCGGGGCCCGCGTTTACCGATGGTCATGGGATTTTTTCTCGCGTCCATTGGCTGCATATTGTTGGTTGATATCAGCGCAACGACTTGTTACACCCACCTAATTAGCGGCTTAGCCTTGATTCCTTTGGGATTGGGATTGGCAATTCCGCCCATGACTTACGCATTTTTATCCACCGTACCCAAGGAAAGGGCCGGCATCGCCTCGGGCGTTTTTAATACGGTGCGTCAAGTTGGAGGTGCAATTGGCGTTGCGATTTTCGGCTCGTTGGTCGCGGGCGATACGCAGCAAATTGTTGCAGGCGTGCATACAATCTTTTTCACCTGCGCAATTTTGTTGGTCGCGGCAGCGGTAATTTCGTTCATTGGAATTCAAAGGCGTGCGGCTTTTGACAAAATCGCGCAAAACTAACACCTATATGTATATAGCGGCCAAAAACTTCATGGCCCCGGAGTCTCTATGCGTTACCCCGCCGCCGCGGCCTGCTACAGTGACACTTGGACGGCCTGGCGTCGGCCAATTTGATCAAGCGCTCGACGCACTGCCAGGGGATTGGACCGCCGCCGCAACGCCTCCCCGCGGAATCGCGCAAGCACCGTCAGACTTGGTGTTCCATGAATGACACAGGCGTTGCACGCGGCCCCCACAAGCACCTCAACACGCCTTAATATGTGGTCCACGTAAACCAATACCATCCAGTGGCGGATCAGAGTCACAAATAACTAGCCATCCAAGCGGATTATTTTTGTCTACGGGGCAAGCTATCGCGGCAATAGCGAATAACTTGGCATGAGTGCGGTTGATCGCTGACGGCAATCTGCGCCGGCACGCCGCAAACAATTGAAGTTGGGCCAAACATGAACACATCGCTCAAAGTTCGCCGTCTCGCGCCAGATCAAGGGGCGCTCTTACGGGAATTGAGGATCGCCGGGTTACGCGAGGCACCTTATGCATTCGGCGCCACATTGCAAGATGCCCTCTCGGCAGACCCCGCGTCATTTGACAGCATTGCGCCACAGTTGGCCGCGGCGGAAGACAACGCCTGTTTTGTGCTTTACACCGAAGGGCAACCGGCCGGATTGATCGACGCGTTCTTCGAAGCCGGCGGATCGGCACGCGCGTTTATCCGGGCCTTATGGGTAGCACCCGCCGTACGTCATCTGCGCGGCGGCGAATTGCTGGTTGCTACTGCCAGTCAATGGCTGAGCGAACATGGCGCGCGGCAAATTTACGCCTGGGTAGCCGATAGCAACACCAATGCAATGGGTTTCTACGAGCGCCTGGGTTTCTCCTCTTCCGGCGACCGGCAAGCATTGCAGTCCGACCCGCTGCAATGGGAAACCTTGCTGGTCAAACACGCCTGATTTCTGCCCACTTTACCGCCCACCTGCGCACGGCCAAGCGGCCGCGCCGTCAGGTTGAACGGACCAAGCAAATCGACTCAAACCGCAAGCGACGGCGGCCTGGAATCGGCGATCCATCCGGAGTCCCGTCTTGCCTATGAAGCCGGCGTTCCCGCTGAGCGCCTGTGCGCCCTGACATTGCTCGGATCATGCGGCACAAGGAATCGTAATCTCATTCGAGCCGCTATCCCCGGTTTTCCGCGATTGCAGTTCCGTGAGTAAGTAAGCAGTAAGTCAGCCGGTCTTAAAGTCGCTTCCCAGGCATCCATCCATTGCAAGGGACGACTGTGAGAAAGAATTCCCACCGTGATATTGGGGCGCAAGCCGCGATCTGCATCCGAGCGATTCCGACTACCGACTGCTCGCGGCGCCCCGGGCCGGGCCGCCGCAGACGCATTGCGTCTGCCCGCTACAGGCTTACGCGGATGGAGCCGGGCGGCAACGGCATAGACCTTTCTCGGCACGGAGCAGGAGACATCGCGGCGGCAAATCGGGGGCAAATCGACCCGCCCATCCACCACCCGATGCGCCGCCAAACCCAACGCCGAATTATTTTCCTGTTTTCTTATCTCAAAATCCCGTTACAATAGGAAAACGAAACGTTTCATTTTTAATTTCTTACGGTGTTGTAAACCTGCATGCCGGCTAAACAGCCCCTCTCATCCTCACCCGCTCGCAAGGTCGGACGTCCACGCCGCGGTACCGAGATAGAGCGTCGCGACGCCTTGTTTGCAGCCGCCACCAAAGTCTTCCTGAAAGAAGGTTATGGCTTGGCAAGTATCGACAAAGTTGCCGCCGAAGCCGGGGCGTCGACCCGCACGCTGTATCAACATTTTGAAAATAAGGCCGATTTGCTGGCGGCCGTGGTCGGCCGCTTGGTGGAACGCGACATGGCGGCGATCTTCGTCCAGGCCGAGTTGGCGCAACTGGAAGTCGATCAGGCGCTGATGCGCATCGGCACCGCCTTGCTGGAACGATTTCAAGATCACGAAAGCCGGGCTTTGTTCCAACTGGTTGCGATGGAAGCCCATCGTTTTCCCGATCTGGCCAAAAAAGTGCGCGTGGCAGCCAAGCAACATGTTGAAAGCGTGGTCGAGTTGTACTTGCGCAATCAATGCGAACGGGGAAAGCTGGTGATCGAAAATCCCGGCGCCACAGCGCTGCTGTTACTGCACATGATGGTCGGGGAAATTAAAGAATGCACCTTGTTCGGTGCGCCCGACGAAGCGTATAGCTTCGACGCCGTAGCTCATGTCAAACGCGTCGTCGCATTGTTTTTAAACGGCTGCAAGCCGGCTAAACCCGATAACAATCCCAACGTTTGAATTCGCTATTTCGACCTCATTCATGACAGCCAAGCCACTCCACTTCTCGCCAGATAGCGCCCCTACCCATGCCTGAACAATCTTCACGCCATATCTTCATGCGGCGCGCGCGCAGCGGTATGCGCCCGGCCGCCCTGGCACTTGCCGTCGCCTGCTTGTTTGCGGGTTGTGCGGTCGGTCCCGATTACAAACAACCGGCCGCGCCGCTGGGCAGCGGTTATGCGCATGATGCCGTGAGCGCCAATGCCACCGGTTCGGTGCCGACGCCGGGCGGCAATGCTCAAACCTTTGTCAGCGGGCTCGATATTCCGGGGCAGTGGTGGACCTTGTATCACTCGAAAGAACTGGATCAGTTGATCAACCAGGCGCTGACCCATAGTCCGACCCTGGCGGCGGCGCAAGCTGC
>JAMFSV010000062.1 GCA_026225455.1 Burkholderiales bacterium
ACTCAATGGCGCATCAGGCAAAACGTGTTCCTGGTTAATGTTTAAGTAGTCGCTCAAGTAAGCCGCAAATAGCCGGCTGCCAGCGCTAAAACTGCCTGACGCCGGCTCACGCGCTCAGGACTGGGGCTCCTGGGATACAGGCCGCGACACGGCTTGAGGCATCTCGAGCCAAGGGTGCTGCCGGTGGCGTGCCGATTGAAAACTTTCAATCGCGGCTTCACGCCGCAGGGTCAGGCCGATCTCGTCCAGTCCCTGCAGCAAACAATATTTGGAAAACCCGCTGATGTCGAAAGCATACTCGCGGCCGGCCGGATCCGTCATCGTCTGAGCCGGCAGATCGATAGTCAAATGATAGCCGATCGCCGCTTGCGCATCATCAAACAGGCGATCAAGGTGGGCCGCACCCAGGGTCACCAGCAACAAACCGTTCTTGAAGGCATTATTAAAAAAGATATCGGCAAAACTCGGGGCTATCACGACTTTGAAGCCATATTGCTGCACGGCCCATACCGCATGTTCGCGCGAACTGCCGCAGCCGAAGTTCTCGCGCGCCAGCAACACTCCGGCGCCGCGATAACGCGGCTGGTTGAGCACGAAGCCGGGGTTGAGCGGCCGTTGGCTGCAGTCCTGGCCCGGCTCGCCATGATCCAGGTAACGCCATTCATCGAACAGGTTCTGACCGAAACCTGTACGCTTGATCGACTTCAGGAACTGCTTCGGAATAATCGCATCGGTGTCGACATTTTCCCGCTCCAGCGGCACAACCTTGCCTTGGTACACACCCTCTACGCCGAATTTTTCCATTTCAGGATGACCTTAAAATTGTCGCGGGGCGGGCGCTGCCTGCGGCGGCACTTGCGCTCGCGCTTGCAGCCCCATCAATTGCCGCACGTCCGTAAAATGTCCTTTCATCGCAGCAGCAGCAGCCATCGCCGGGCTGACCAGATGTGTGCGCCCGCCCGTGCCTTGACGCCCTTCAAAGTTGCGATTCGAAGTCGAGGCGCAACGCTCCTGCGGCTCAAGCCGGTCGGCATTCATCGCCATGCACATCGAACACCCGGCATCGCGCCATTCAAAGCCGGCCGCGATAAAAATCTTATCCAGCCCCTCGCGCTCGGCCTGCGCCTTGACCAAGCCCGACCCCGGCACCACCATCGCCAGTTTGATATTCGGCGCCACCTGGCCGCCCAGGCAGGCGACCACCTCGGCTGCGGCACGCAAGTCTTCGATCCGCGAATTGGTACAGGAACCGATAAACACCTTGTCGAGTTGAATCCCGCTGATCGGGGTGTTGGCGTCGAGGCCCATGTAGTGCAAGGCACGCGTCTGCGCTTCGCGTTTCACCGGATCGGTTTGCTGTGCCGGATCGGGCACGCAGGCATCGATGGTAGTCACCATTTCCGGCGAGGTGCCCCAGGTAACCTGAGGTTGCAGCGAGGCGGCATCGAGCGTCACTACCAGATCGAACGATGCACCGGGATCCGAATGCAGGCTGTGCCAATATGCTTGCGCCTGGTCCCAGGCAGCGCCCTGCGGTGCATAAGGGCGATCTTTCAGGTAATCCAGCGTGGTCTGGTCGACCGCGATCATGCCGGCGCGCGCTCCGGCTTCGATCGCCATATTGCATACCGTCATGCGCCCTTCCATCGACAAAGCCCGGATCGCCGGCCCGGCAAATTCGATGGCATAGCCGGTGCCGCCCGCGGTGCCGATCCGGCCGATAATCGCCAACACCAGGTCTTTCGCGGTACAGCCTTGCGGCAGGCCGCCGTCAACCCAGACTTGCAGCGTGCGACTGCGTTTTTGCAACAAGGTTTGCGTGGCCAGCACATGTTCCACTTCCGAGGTGCCGATGCCGAAAGCCAGCGCGCCGAAGGCTCCATGAGTCGAGGTATGCGAGTCGCCGCAGACTATCGTCATGCCCGGCAAACTCAGTCCTTGCTCGGGTCCGACCACATGCTCGATACCTTGCCGCGCGTCGTTCATCTTGAACTGCAAGATACCGGCCGCATCGCAATTCGCATCCAGCGTTTCGACTTGCAAGCGGGAAATCGGATCGGCAATGCCGCTGCTGCGCTGCGTGGTCGGCACGTTATGGTCCGAGACACCGACCGCCGAGGCCGCACGCCAGATCCGGCGGCCGGCCAGCCGCACGCCCTCAAAAGCCTGCGGGCTGCTGACCTCGTTCAACATATGGCGGTCGATATACAACACCGTGGTGCCGTCATCCTCGACATGCACCACGTGCGCCTGCCAGAGCTTCTCGTATAAAGTGATGGGGGTAGGCATAAGGATCCTGTAATTTCGCTTTACGCGTGCTGTTGCTGCAGCGCATCGAAGGTAATGATCTTGCCGCGCAAAGCACTCGCCGCCACCGTGCCGGGACTGGCCAGCCAGACATTTCCCGGACCTGAGCGGCCCGGGAAATTCCGGTTGATGGCGCTGATGGTGACCTCATCGCTACGCGTCGATTGCCCCGGACCGCAGTTCGCACATGAACCGCAGCCCGGCATCACCAGTTGCGCGCCGGCACGCTCAAACACCGGCAAATAACCTTGCGCTGCGCAATAACGCCGCACTTCCATGGTGCCGAACTGCAAATAGAGCCGGGTCCCCGGCGCCACCGACAAGCCATGCTCCAGGCCCCAATGCAATACCTGGTAATACATGTCGAAGTCTTCACGTTTGCCGGCGGTACATGAACCGCCATAGGCGATATCGATCGCCACCTCGTCCAGCAGTTCGTTCGCCGCCATGCCGTTGCCCGGATCTCCGGGGCGCGCCAGCATCGGCGTGAGCGCCGCGGCGTCGATGCGGATCACCTCCTGATACACGGCATCGGCATCGCTCTTCATCCAGTCCTGCAGCACAAAATCGATACCCCGGCGCTGCTTCAGGAACGCCACGGTTTTTTCATCCGGCTCGACTATCCCGGTGAAACCGCCCAATTCCGCCACCATATTGGTCAGCGTGGCGCGCTCATCGACCGACATGGCGCGCACCGCGCTGCCGCCATACTCAAACACCAGACCGATCGCGCCGCCGCCCCGAATCAAGTCGAGACGCAGCAGATGCAACACCACGTCTTTGGCTGTGACCCCCGGGCGCAACTTACCGTCGAGTTCGATACGCAAGGTCTGCGGCACTTTGCAGCGCACGTAACCGGTGACCCAGCTATTCGCAATTTCAGTGGCGCCCGCACCAAATGCCAGACAGCCCAAGGCCCCCGAATGCGGAGTGTGAGAATCGGTGCCCGCCACCACCTGTCCAGGCAAGGCATATTGTTCGGCCATCAGTGCATGACAAATACCTTCCGAGCCGGAGGCATCGGCCAACGCGCCATGGCTTCGTACCGGGTAATCACGGGCGAAATCCGTATGGCCCCGGGTCAGATTGGCAATCCCCGGCAACAAGCCGTCGCGCACATGCGGCACGCTTTGCGCGGCGAGCACCAGATGATCCTGGAAGGCGACGATGTGATCCGGCTCATGCAGCGGCGCCGGCCGGCCAAACGCCCGATGCATCAAGTGGGCGCACATGCCGGTAAAGTAGTCGTGGCTGAAACGCCAATCGGCCGCGATAAACACACCATCGCCCCGCTCGGCGGAAGCAAAACCGGGGTGCAGATGGCGCTCGATAATTTTTTCGGCCAAGGTTTGCGGCGCCCGGCCCGGCTGCTCGGTGAACTGAATTCCCGACGCCGGAGCCGGCCATTCGGCCTGGCGGCTGTACGCCAGCAAACCGCCACTGCGAATCACCTGCTGGGTCAGCGCGTCGCGCCCCTGCAGAAAAACCTCGAAGGGTATGGCTTCGCCCGCTTGCACCCGCTCAAGCAGAGAAAAATCG
>JAMFSV010000063.1 GCA_026225455.1 Burkholderiales bacterium
ATGCGGGCGCTGGAAGCCGCCGGGATCGATTATGAGGTGGTGCCCGGCATTACGGCTGCGCTGGCCAGTGCCGCGACCTTGAGGCGCTCCTTGACCTTGCGTGGCGTGGCACGCTCGGTGGCTTTTGCCACTTATAGCCGGGCGGCCGACTCTGCGCAGATTCGCGAGCATGTGAATGCCGACTCGCTGGTGTTTTATATGGGCCGCGACAGCGCCCCCGAAATCGGCCGCCAACTGATCGATGCGGGGCGTTCCGCTGCCACTCCCGTGGCCTTGGTCGAAGCCTGCAGCACGCCGCGTGAGCGCACCCTTACGCTGACCTTGGGGCAATTGGCCGACGGCCATGCGCAGCACTGGCTGGACGCCACGCAACCGAGCTTGCTGATGATAGGCGAGGCGTTTGCCGCGCGGGCCGCTCAGGGCTGCGCCCGCGAGGTGGTGCAAGAGGTGGAAGGTGAAACGGGCGCGGGATTGTTGAGTGCGGCTTAGTTGGCCGTCATTTAGCCGTCAATCGGCGGTCAATCTTTAATTGTCAATCTGCGCCATGCAGAAATGGGCGATGGCTTCCAGCACGGTCGGCACTTCGCCGACTGCCTCGGTGCAGCGGATTTCAAGCTGCGGATGGGCGGTACAGCAGGTTTCCAGCAGCGCCGGCAAATCGTTGCGCAGGTGCGAGCCCTGACCGAAAAACACCGGTATCACCGTGACGATGCCACAGCCCGATTCGACCTGCAGGTCGATTGCCGTGCGCAAATCGGGTTCCATCAATTCCAGATACGCCAGCCCGACCGGGCCCGGGTCGCCGGCAGCCGCGCGCTGGCTGCGCACCACCGAGGCCAGCCGTTGGAACGGTTCGGCCCAACGCGCGTCGCGCGCCCCATGGGCAAACAGAATAACGCCTTGCTGTACCGGGAGGTCCATATTCAAAGCCCAGATGCCGTAGCGAATAAAATCGATCGTCGCGTGGCGCAGGCGAATGCCGGCCACACGGACTCAACTTCCTTAGTGCCGGTCCACCCAACGCAACGCCAGCAGCCCCAGCAGCAAATAGATCAAGCCGGGTGCCGCCGCGGTCAGCGGCGCCGGCCAGGTATCGAGGGTGCCGACGTGGGAGAACAGGGTATTGCTCAACTGAAAACTCATGCCCAGCATAATTCCGCCAAACACCTTGACGCTGACCGCGCCCGAACGCGTATGCATATAAGCAAACGGCAAGGACAAGATCAACATCACGAAGATGGCAAACGGATACACACATTTGTGCCACAGGGCGATCAAATAACGCTGCGCATCCTGCTGATTTTGCTGCAAATGCTGAATGTAGCTGAACAAATTGTAGATCGCCATATGATCCGGCGTCACCAGCAACACCGATAGAATTTCCGGCGTCAGTTGCGAGCGCATCAGATACTCGGGTTCTTGTTTGATCGTCGAGCGATACACCGGGGTCAGCGCATTGGCGGCGGCAAAGGTATCCGGCACCAGTCTTTGGAAATGGGTTTCCGACACATCATGCAAACGCCAATGGTCGGGCGCGATAAATTGGCCGCTTTTGGCGGTGCGCACATCGTTCAGGCGGAAATGCGAATCGAATTCGTAGATGCGCACGCCGAGGATGGTCGAATCCGGATTGAGCGTCTCCACATTGACAAAACGGGTGACCGCCTGGCCTTGTTCGTCGTTGCTCAGCGTGTCCTTGACCCAGACCCCCGACTTGAAGTTGGAGGAGACGGCCGAGCCCAGGGCTTCCAGGCGGATGCGTTCGGAGAGCTGATCGGAATAGGGCCCAATCACTTCGCCGAAGACAAAGGTCACGATCACCAGCGGGATGCCGATTTTAATCAGCGAAAACAAGGCGCGCCGGGTGGACAAGCCGGATACCCGAAAAATCGTGTATTCGGAATTGGACGCCATGGTCGAGAACACGTAAATGGTGCTGATCAGCGCGGCGACCGGAATAATTTCGTAGAAGCGCGACGGCGTCAGCAGCAGCACGCGGATCACGGCGAAGCTGAATTTATAGTTGCCCTGACCGACCGAGTTGAGCTCGTTGATCAGATCGAAGAAGAAGAACAAGCCGATAAACGCGAACAACACGAAGGTGAAGGTCAGGTAAATCTGCTTGGCCCAATACCTTTCATAAATAAGCATGGTTTACGCTTCCTTCTTGGCCGGGCGGCGGAATAAATTGCCGGGCAGCAGCGGGCGGTTGCGTACGCGTAACCAGAACAAGGCCACGGTCACCAAAGCCACGATCACGTGGAGGAAAGTCAGACCCAGCACAAACGACATTTTGCGTTGCGCGATCCAGTTTTGAGCCACGTTCAACAGGTTGGAATAGGTCAGGTAAATCAGCACCGCAAACACCAGATTGATGGCGCGGTTGCGGCGCGGGTTCTGGTAGGACAGCGGGATCGCCAGCAAGAACAAATTGATGGCGATCAACGGCAGGCCGATGCGCCAGGCGAGTTCGCCTTGATTGAGCCGGGTCGGTTGCTGGATCAGGGTCAGGGTCGACATGGTCGATGCGGTCGGGATGCTGATCAATTGCTGGCTTTCCAGTTTGACCCCGTAACGCAGAAATTCCATCACGTGATAGTCCAGCGCGCCCGGTGTGCCGTCGTAGCGCCGGCCATTTTCGAGCACGATAAAACGGTCGCCGTTGGGCTCGATCTCGACGTGGCCCTGGCTCGATACGGTGACGCTGACTTTGTCGTTTTCGGTCGAGGTCAGGAAGACGTTTTCCACGTGCTTCTGATTGGGCGACATTTTCTCGACAAAAAACACCCGATGATTGACCGATGATTCGCGGAATTGGCCGGGGGCCAGCAATGAGACGTCGTCGCGCTGCTGGAAACGTTCGCGTAATAACTTGCTCTGCTGGTTGGACCAGGGCCAGGCGAAGAAGGCGCAAATCGCGATCAACACCACGATCGGGGTGGCGAATACGCCCACCGGCCGGATGAAACGCGTCAGACTCAGGCCGGAGGACAGCCACACCACCATTTCCGAATCGCGATACCAGCGCGTCAGGACGAACAGGATGGAAACGAACAGGGTGACGATCAGGATCACGGCCAGGTAACCGATCACCTGCAGGGCAATCAGTACCAGCACATCGCGCGGATCTACCTCACCGGTCGCGGCAAAGCCGACGATGCGTATCATCATCGTCGTCAGCATAATCGTGAGCAAAACCGCAAACACCGCGGTGGCAGTGTAAGTCAGTTCGCGTTGCAGGGATCGTTCGAAAATCATGGCAAAGATGCGCCTTCGGGCGCGCGCCGGGGCAGCGCGGTGAAAAATAGCGGATAATCACGGCAGTCAATTTTGATTGCCATGACTTTTTCCGAGGATTAGCGCGATGGACTTTAGCATAAAAGGCTGTGATTGGAACAAAGCGTCTCAAAACGGTTTGCTCAGCGGTAAATCCGACTGTCTTGTGGTCGGGCTGTTCGAAGGCCAAACTTTGTCGGGCGCCGTGCATCAGGTGGACCTGGCGACCAAAGGTCTGGTTACCCGTCTGATCAAGGCCGGCGACATCGACGGCAAGAGCGGCACCACGCTGCTGTTGCACGAAGTGCATGGAATTGGCGCGGCGCGCGTGTTGCTGGTCGGTTTGGGCAAACAAGACAAATTTAATCATAAGGCATTTGCCGAGGCCGCTCGTGCCGCTTGGCGCGCATTGAACGGCACCCAGGTCGCCCAGGTGGTCTGGACCCTGGCGCAGTTGCCGGTGCAAGAACGTGACGCGAGCTGGGCGGTGCGCAGCTCCATCACCACCATGCGCGAACTGGCCTATAAGTTCACCCAAATGAAGAGCAAGCCTGAAACCAAGGCTGCGGCGCTCAAGAAAGCCGTGATCAGCATCGATCCGGCCGACGAAAAAGCCGCCAAGATCGCCCTGAAACACGCTGTGGCACTGGCCAACGGTACCGATTTGACGCGCGACCTCGGCAATTTGCCGGCCAATATCTGCACCCCGACCTATCTGGCCAATACCGCCAAGAAAATGGCGCGCGACTGGAAGCTGAAGGCCGAAGTGCTGGGTCAGAAGCAATTGGAAGCCCTTAAAATGGGTTCGTTCCTGTCGGTGACCCGCGGTTCGGTCGAACCGGTGCAGTTTATCGTCCTGCATTACAACGGCGCGGGCGCGAAACAAGCACCGGTGGTGCTGGTGGGCAAGGGCGTCACCTTCGATACCGGCGGCATTTCGCTGAAACCGGGCGACAGCATGGACGAAATGAAGTTCGACATGTGCGGCGCGGCTTCCGTGCTGGGCACCATGCGCGCGATTGCCGAAATCGGCATCAAGCTCAATGTGATCGCCGTGGTGCCTGCCTGTGAAAACATGCCGGCCGGCAACGCCACCAAGCCGGGCGATATCGTCACCAGCATGTCCGGGCTGACCATCGAAGTCCTGAACACGGACGCCGAAGGCCGCCTGATCCTGTGCGATGCCTTGACCTACGTCGAGCGCTTCAAACCGGCTGCGGTGATCGATGTGGCCACCCTGACGGGTGCTTGCGTGATCGCGCTGGGACATCACAATTCGGGCATGTATTCGACCGATGACGCACTGGCGGGCGAATTGCTCGACGCGTCGAAAGAGGCCGTCGACCCGATCTGGCGCATGCCGCTGGACCAGGAATACCACGAGCAACTGAAGTCGAATTTCGCCGATCTGGCGAATATCGGCGGACGCCCGGGCGGCAGCGTGACGGCAGCGTGTTTCCTGTCGCGCTTCACTGAATCGTACAAGTGGGCGCATCTGGATATCGCGGGCACGGCATGGAAGAGCGGCGCGGCCAAAGGCGCTACCGGCCGTCCGGTACCGCTGTTGACGCAGTTCCTGGTCGACCGCGCGGCCTGATTGGCCGGCCTGTTGCGCTAGCGGGCGACGTCATGCCCTGTGTTTTGGGGCATGACGTTGAACTTCCCGCCGGCGTGTAGTGTCGTACTCCTTATTGCAATACAGGAATGGATTGCACCATGACGCAGGTCGATTTTCATACCAATGTCGGCGACAAGCTCAACTATGCCTGCCGCTTGACCCGGAAAGCCTATCTGGCGGGGCAACCCCTGCTGGTGACGGGCGAGGCGGAGATTCTGCGCGAATTCGATGCGCGTCTATGGACCTTTTCACCGCTCGATTTCATCCCGCATTGTGGGTTGGGTAGCGATTTGAGCGCGGTTACACCGGTGGTCTTGGCGGAAGTACTGGACGCCGCGCCCCATCATGGTATTTTATTGAACCTTGGGACTACGGTTCCCGAGCACTTTGCCCGTTTCGAGCGTTTGCTGGAAGTGGTCGGCGATCTGCCCGAAGATCTTGACGCCGGTCGCAACCGCTACCGGTTCTACCGCGACCACGGTTACCCGATGAACACTTATAAGCCTACCGCCCGTGTTTAAGCGCGCCGAACCCCTGCTACGCCGGATCGCACCGTCCACCGCCGAGCGCGCGGTGCCCGTGCTGACCGAAGTACTGGCCCCGGGCGACCCGGCCAAAAGCCGCTCGTCCGCCACCAACGAAGCCGGGGCGCGCTCGCCCGAACCTAGCTTGCGTGCGCCCGGCTTGAGCCTGGACGACGCCGGCGAATTCGCCGAGCGTCTGCGCGGACGCTTGAACGACTACCTGCGCAAAGACGGCCGCGACCTGATCGAGCTGCGCTGCCGCAAGATGCTCGACGACCACGCCGCAAAAATGGTCGAACAGATCGCCGGCGAAGTCACCCTGATGCTGGAAATCCAGATCCGCCAATGGGTCTACGAAGGCATCGTCGAAGCGCTGGAGCGCACGGGCGACACGCGTTAAATGACAAACGGGGCCAATGGGCCCCGTCCGTTGCGGTTACTGCCTGCAACTACTTCCGCTTTTCATTCATCCCACCCATCTTTACCCCGTAATCGCCCCCTTGTTGGCCGGCAGCGCAAGCGCCGCATATTTGGCCAGGACGCCGCGCGTGTAGCGCGGTGCCGGTTGTTGCCACAGGGCCCGGCGCCGTTCGATTTCCTCGGCCTCGACATTGAGTTGCAGCAATAATTGGTGCGCGTCGATGGTGATCGAGTCGCCTTCCTGGATCAAACCGATGGTGCCGCCGGCATAAGCTTCGGGCGCCACATGGCCGACCACCATGCCCCAGGTGCCGCCGGAGAAACGCCCGTCGGTAATCAAGCCGACCGACTCGCCAAGGCCTTTGCCGATCAGGGCTGAGGTCGGGGCCAGCATTTCCGGCATGCCGGGACCGCCCTTGGGACCCAGGTAACGCAATACCAGCACATCGCCAGGCAGGATCTGGTCGGCCAGAATCGCGGCCAACGCGCTTTGTTCGTCTTCGAAAACCCGTGCCGGTCCGGTCATCACCGGGTTTTTCAGGCCGGTAATCTTGGCCACCGCGCCGTCCGGCGCGATATTGCCGCGCAGGATGGCCAAGTGACCGTGTTCGTATAACGCTTGCTCAATCGGGAAAATCACTTGCTGATCGGCCGCCGGTGCATCCGGCACATGGGCCAGCTCTTCGGCCAGCGTTTTGCCGGTGATGGTGATGCAATCGCCATGCAGCAAGCCGGCGTTGAGCAAAATCTTCATCACTTGCGGAATCCCGCCGACCCGGTGCAGGTCGGTGGCCACATACTGGCCCGATGGTTTGAGGTTGCAAATCACCGGCACGCGTTGACGCACCCGTTCGAAATCGTCCAGCGTCCATTCGACTTCGGCGGCATGCGCGATGGCCAGGAAATGCAGCACGGCATTGGTCGAGCCGCCGGTGGCCATAATCACCGCAACGGCGTTTTCGATCGATTTACGGGTGATGATGTCGCGCGGCTTGAGATCTTGCTTGACCGCTTCGACCAGTACCCGCGCCGATTCGGCGGCGGACACCACTTTCTCGTCGTCGGGGTTGGCCATGGTCGACGAATACAGCAAGGACATGCCCATTGCCTCGAACGACGAGCTCATGGTGTTGGCGGTGTACATTCCGCCGCATGAACCGCTGCTGGGACAGGCGTTTTTTTCGACGCCCTTGAAATCGGCTTCGCTCATGCGCCCGGCGGTAAATTCGCCGACGGCCTCGAACGAAGAGACGATGGTCAGATCTTGCCCTTTCCATTTGCCGGGCTTGATGGTGCCGCCATACACATAGATGCCGGGCACGTTGGCGCGCGCCAGGGCGATCATCCCGCCCGGCATGTTCTTGTCGCAGCCGCCGATTACCACCACGCCGTCCATCCACTGGCCTTGCACCGCCACTTCAATACAATCGGAAATCACTTCGCGCGACACCAGCGAATATTTCATCCCTTCGGTGCCCATCGACATCCCGTCGGAGATGGTCGGCGTGCCGAAGGTCTGCGGGTTGGCGTCGGCGGCTTTGATCGCGGCGACGGCGGCATCGGCCAGCTTTTGCAGGCCCGAATTGCAGGGCGTAATGGTCGAATGACCATTGGCGATACCGATCATCGGCTTGTCGAAGTCTTCTTCCTTGTAGCCGAGCGCGTAATACATGGAGCGATTGGGCGCGCGGGCAACCCCTTGCGTGATATTTTTTGAGCGCCGGTTATAGGCCATAAAAATCTCCTTGAGTGCAGTCCGTCATAGAGTCGAGCAGGTGCGGACATGATGCGAGCAAGAATGCGGTTTCTCGTGATGCGTGTCAAATATATTATTCAGGTGCTATTAGGTCGTAAAAAGAACTATTTCATCCACAGCAGCAGCGCGGGCAAGGTCAGCAGCGAACCCAGGGTCGAGAATAGGATCGTTTTAGAGGTCAGGGCGCCTTCCCGTTGATAAAACTCGGCCAGCATGAAGGGACCTGTACCTGTGGGCAGCGCCGCCACCAGCACGGCAATTTGCGCCAAGGGCGTGGGCACGCTGAATACGCGATAAGCAAAAAACCAGGTCAACGCGGGCTGTACCACCAGTTTAGTCAACGCCAGCCACACCGGCATACTGCCGTGGCCGGCTGCCGCAGTGCGTTTTTGCGCCAGGAACAGGCCAAGTCCGACCAGGGCGCAAGGACTGGCTGCGCCGCCAAGCAAGGTGAAAAAAGTTTCGACGCTCCCCGCCAGGTGCAGTCCTGCGGCCGAATATAAGGCCCCCAGCACAGGCGCGATCAGCAGCGGATTGCGCAACAACGACCCGCCGACCTTGCGCACCAGGCGTGCGCTGTGGCGCTCGGTCTGCAAACTGATTTCGATCACCACAATCGCGACTGCAAACAAAACGCAGACGGTGATGATGCTGGCGATCGTCACCGCCGCCAGACTGCTGCGGCCGAACACCAGCAGGCACAGGGGAAAACCGATATAGCCGGTGTTGGCGTAGGCGGTGGCGATGCCGTCGATGCTGGCATCGGCCACGTGCCGCAGATTGCGCGCGCGCCACACCACCGTCAGCACAAACACGATGCCCGCGCCCAGCCCGAAGGCGGCGATAAAGCCGGGTTGATCCAGTTGGGTCCAACTGACCCGGGCCGTGATGTCGAACAGCAGGGCCGGCAGCGCCAGGTAAATCACAAAACGATTCAGTTCGGTGGCGGCGTTCGGGCCCAGGATCTTCAGTTTGCGGCTTAAATAGCCGGCGAGTATCAGGGCGAAGATCGGCAGTACGATGGCAACGGTGGAAAACATAAAGACGCGGCATCCGGAGGAAGAGGGGGCGACGCAAGTTTAGAAGGACTCGGCGCGATAAACCACAGCGAATTTAACCGCTATCGAATACTTTTGCAGCGCAGGCGCCGGTTACTCGGGCCGCGGCCCGACATAGGCGGCGCGCGGCCGGATCAAGCTGCGGTTTGCGCGTTGCTCCAAAGCATGGGCGATCCAGCCCATGGAGCGCCCCAGGGCGAATAAACCAAAAGCCGCGCCGGGCGGAAGCTGCAAATGCCGGCGCAAGGCAACCAGCGCGAAGTCGATGGACGGGTGGCGCCCCATCAGGGTTGAGACTTCGTCGACCAGCTCTTGCCAGGCTGCATGGTGCGGCAAAATGCGCGTAAGCAGGGCGCTGGCGCGCACATCGCCGTCCGGATAGAGGTGATGACCGAAGCCGGGCAGGTCTTCGCCGCGTGCCAGCCGTTGCCGCAGCTTGAGCGCCACCTCGGTCTCGCCGACTTCGTCCCACAGCGCTTCGACGCGTGCCGTGGTGCCGCCATGACGCCCGCCCGTCAACGCCGCCAGGCCGCCGACAATCGCGGCGCGCAAACTGGCACCGGTCGAGGCGACGCAGCGTGCGGTAAAACTTGACGCATTGAGTTCATGATCGGCGCATAAGATCAATGCCATTCGCACTTGGTCCGCGCCTGCTTCATCGAGCCGCCAAGCCAAGGCGCATTGTTCATGGAGCGGCGCCGCACTCGGTGCGGTGCCGAGCAGGCAGGCGGTCAGCAAGCGCACCAGCGCGCCGCAGCCCTCGGCCAGACGCTCCGGCGACTGCTGCCATATGCCGCCTAAGGGACCTGCCGCCGTAGGCGCGTCGTCGCTGGCGATGCTGAACAGCGGCAACAACACCTCATCGCACTGCCGTCCCGCATAGCTATGTTGCAGCATGGCCAACGTGGCGGGCGCGCTCGGCACTTGCACGCCGAATGCGGTCTGCACCGGACACTGCCACAACAAGGCGGCGACCGCTTCCACCGTGCCGGACGTCGCCAGCGCGATGGCGTCGCGGCCGCGATAGAAAAGTTGACCGTGCTCGATCAAGGTGATGGACGATTCCAGCACCGGCAAACCCCAATGCAGTGCCGCTTTGGCGACTTCCTTGGGTTTGCGGCCACGGGTGCGTTGTTGGGCCAGCCGTTCCACATCTTTGGTCAAATAACGGCTTTCGCGCGCGGTGTCGCCCGCATGTGCTTGCAGCAGACCGCGGCTGACATAGGCGTAGAGCGTCTGGCGCGAAACCCCAAGTTGCAGCGCCGCTTCGGTGGAACTCAGATAGACGGCCATAAAAACCAGATGATAACGATAGATTGATTATATTAATCAACGTTGACAATTAGTTCAAGGCGAATAGACTTCAATTCACCTTCACCCCCTGAAATATGAGGTTCGCCATGTTTCAACAGCTTGCTGCTGCGCTTGCTCAGTCCGGCGCCACAGAAGATCCTGCCACCGATTATCTGCGCCAGATCTGGCATGCCCTGGGCGGCCAGCCCGCACATCTGGCCCATCTCACCTTTACCGGCAGCGGCGCTTTGCCCTCGGTCTTTGCCGTGACCGATCTGGCCGCGGCCTCGGTCGGCGCCGCCAGTCTGGCCGTCGCCGAGTTGATCGCCGCGAGCTCGGGGGTATTTCCGCAAGTCCAGGCGGATCGCCGTCTGGCATCGTTTTGGTTCGGCTCGTCGATCCGGCCGCAAGGCTGGAGCGTGCCGCCGATCTGGGACGTCGTGGCCGGCGACTATCGGACCAAAGATGGCTGGATCCGCTTGCACACCAATGCCGTGCATCATCGCGAGGCGGCTTTGGCGGTGCTGGGTACGGCGGCGGACAAAGCGGCGGTGACTGCCGCCGTGGCGCGGTGGGAGGCTGGCGCCCTGGAGTCGGCGATTGTCGAACAGCGCGGCTGTGCGGCCGCGATGCGGACCCTGGAAGCCTGGGCCGATCACCCGCAGGGGCGGGCGGTGGCGGCCGAACCCTTAATCCATCGGGCCAGTGCGGCGGCGCAAGCCATACCCGGCTGGCAGGTGCCGGGCGAGCGTCCCCTGCACGGGATTCGTGTGCTCGATCTGACGCGAATTCTGGCCGGCCCGACCGCTACCCGTTTTCTTGCCGGTTTCGGCGCCGAGGTGTTGCGCATCGATCCCCTGGTATGGGAAGAGCCGGCTACCGTACCGGACGTCGTGCTCGGCAAGCGTTGCGCCCGGCTTGATCTGAAAAATGCGGCAGATCGGGCGATCTTCGAACACCTGCTGGGCCAGGCCGATGTGCTGGTGCACGGTTATCGTTCCGACGCGCTGGCGCATCTCGGCCTGGACCCCGAACGGCGGCGCCAGATCAATCCGGCGCTGGTCGATGTGTCGCTCGATGCTTATGGTTGGAGCGGGCCGTGGCAAGCCCGGCGCGGTTTTGACAGTTTGGTGCAGATGAGCAGCGGGATCGCCGATGCCGGCATGCGCCGGATGGGACGCGATATTCCCACACCTTTGCCGGTGCAGGCCTTGGACTGTGCCACCGGCTACTTGATGGCGGCGGCGGCCGTGCGCGGCCTGACTCAGCGGCTGGCGACGGGGGCCGGCAGCGAAGCGCGCTTCTCCTTGGCTCGTACCGCACAGCTACTGGTGAGCCGCGGTTACGCGCCGCCGGATGCCGCAGCGCCGGCGCCGGAACGGCGCAACGATCAAGGCGATACGATGGAACTCACGGCCTGGGGCCCGGCGCGGCGCGTGCTGCCTCCGGCGAGCGTCGAGGGTGCGCTCATGCATTGGGATTATCCGGCGGCGGCCTTGGGTAGTTCACCGGCCGCCTGGGCGTAAATCGGTCGTGAAGTCACCGCGGGCCGGGTATCTGGATACCTGCCCGCGGCGTGCTGCTTTGATTCAGCCGCTGACCACGCTTATTGCTTGGGCAACAACGCTACCGTGGCTTTCGGGTTGATCAGGTGGCGCCGCCCGTCGGCGCTGGCATCGGCGCCTTGCTTGATTAGCGCAATCACTTGCTCAGGGGTGAGCGACGGATCAAGCGCGAATAATTTCCCCGCCAGATTCGCCACGTTGGGCGAGGCCATCGAGGTGCCGGACTCTTTCATGCGGGTGCCGCCCGGGACATAACTTTCGACGCGATACCCGTCTGCGTCCACCACCACGGTGTCGCCATAGCTGGTGAACGAAGTTTCATCACCGGCTTGATTCACCGCGCCGACCACCAGCAAGTTAGGCAGATGCAGCGAGGCCGGCACATCTTCTTCGAAACCGGCATTGCTGTCGGAGTTGCCCGCCGCCGCGACAAACAAGGTGTTCGGTGCGCTCTTCATGGCGGTCACGACGCCGTTACGCCAGTTTTGATAAATTTCCATCGCGAGTTTCTTGCGCGCCACCGGGTCTTTTTCCGAGGTGGTTTTGGCCAGGCTTTCTTCGAATTCGGCGACGGTATCGCCCCAGCTCATATTCACCACGCGCACGTTGTGGGTGCGGAAATAATCGCCCATGGCCTCGAAATTGCCGGCAAATTTATTCGCCCATTCCGGGCTCGGGGCAAACGGCAGGTTCGGGATATTGTCATTAAAGCGAGCCACCACCAGGCGTGCCGCGGGATTGCCGCGCACCGCGATACCGGCCACATGGGTGCCATGCATATAGTTGCCGAAGTAATCGAGTTCCTTGAGCGTGACCGCCAGTTGATCGGACGGAGTGTTCGCGGCCAATGAACGCATCTGTTTGGCATCGGCCGAGTCGACCTGATTGTCCAGATCGTCCAGCCCTTGAAACAAGGTCAAGAGATCGGGGTAGTGTTTGCGCTGCGCGTCGGTGATAGGTTCCAGGTCGCTGGTCGAGATATCTCCGTGCAGGTCGTAAGCCAGACCATGCGGGCTATGCGCGCCGGGATGGGGATCGGTATAAAGCTGGTGCGGATACAAGGCGGTATCCACGCCCGAATCCCAAATGCCGATCAGCACCGGCGTCAGTTTCTGGTCGGAAGTCAGCGTGACGTCGCGCGCGGCCCAGATATCCGGCTTCACCACATTGTGCGCGGCGATGTAGGTTTTAAGGGTGCTGCTCAGTTGTGCTTTCAGCGGCAGGGTGACCAGGATGGCGTGGCGCGCGCCGACCAAGGTGGCGGCACTGTCCTGGTCCAGCGTGCCGGAGTGGGCGGCGATCGGGTCGAGATTGCGCTTGATGCTGCCCGTGATCAGCTCGGCCGAGGCGATCTCCAGATGCGCTTCCTGCTCCTTGACGATGTCCTGCACCACATTCCAGGGCAGGGCATTGACGGTGTCGCTATAGTTTTTGAGCACGGCTTGCTCATAGGCCGGGCCGCTGCTTGCGCCGATTTGCACGCGGGCTTTCAGGATGGCTTCTTCGGACAGGCCGGTGGTCAGTTTTGCGTCGGGTTTGTCCTGCAGGTCCCGCAACGTCGCGAGCGTAGCCAGCGCGGTTTGGTTGTCGCCCGCCAGGTCTTCAAGATTGAGCTTGAGTTCGGTGAGCTGGCGCAGCGTGGCGCGGTCTTTAATTTCGTATCCCGACAATACCAGGTCCAGATTGGCGCGGACTTGGGTCAGCAGCGGCTTGAAGGTGGCGTCATCGGCGCCCACCAGTGCACTGGCCGAGCCGCTCAGCGGATAGGTAAAACGCGGCAGGTCGTTTTGGCTGACCACGATCTTTTTCACCGGCGGCGCGGTTTGTGCCGTGGCGGGGAGCGCGGCGGTGCCGCCGATCAGAGCGGCTAATAACCATGCTGCGGAGCGTACGCGATATGTCATGCAAACCTCGTGGATAACTCAGGTTGAGCCTGCTCAAAACCAGCGTCGAGCGCGGCAGGGGGCCGGATAAAGCCGTGAGCGGCAGTCTAGCGTGGATCAATCCGGCTCGCAATCGGACGCGCATATCGGTCGGCACACCAACTCACACACGGGGAACCCGCGGTGCGGACGCTGCGTCGGTCCCGGCAGCTCGTCGCGCCGGTCGAGCGGGGCAGAGTCTTGAGCTCATCGCGGGTCTGATTTAAGCGCTCCTGCATGAGATAGGGGCGGCGCTTGTATATCGTGTGATGAGATCCATCCATGTGGCTACTTCTCGCATAACGCGGTGTCGGACCTCGCCCGGCGCTGCTTAGCCGCCACCGTCGGCCAACGCCATCGGGTACCACCATCAGCTATCACTATCAAGCACCGCCCACTCACAAGGAAATTTTTCATGACTGATCTCTCTCGGCGGCGCATGTTGGTCTCGACGCTGCTTACGGTGCCGTGGGTTTCGGCCTGCAGTGCGTCGCCGCCAGCCATCGGCGCAGATGCCACTGGCGCCGCCGCGCGCGCAACGGCACTCGCGTCCCGCTTTGCCCAGTTGGAACGGGGCGCCAGCACGCGCTTGGGCGTGGCGGCATTCGATACCGGCACCGGAGCACGCATCGCCTATCGCGCCGACGAGCTGTTCCCTATGTGCAGCACCTGGAAAGTGTTGGCGGTCGCGGCCTTGCTGTTGCGCAGTACCCGCGAACCCAGGCTGTTGCAGCAAACTATCCTGATTCGCCAGGAAGATCTGATAGAGGGTGCGCTGGTCACGGCACAGCATGTCGGCCAGCAAATGAGCGCCGAACAACTCTGTGCGGCAGCCATCCGCTATAGCGACAATACCGCCGGTAACTTGCTGCTCGACGTGCTGGGCGGTACCGCGGCGGTGACCGCCTATGCACGTACGCTGGGCGACCCTATCACCCGTCTCGACCGTAAGGAGCCCGAGGTCAATACGGGTTTTGCCGGCGACCCGCGCGATACCACCACGCCTTTGGCGATGCTCGGCGATTTGCAAAAAATCGTGCTTTCTGGTGCATTGCCCGCGCCGCAAGCCGCCCTGCTGCAGTCTTGGTTATTAGGCAGCATGCTGGGGGCCCAGCGAATCCGGGCAGGGGTGCCCTCAACTTGGCGCGTAGCCGATAAAACCGCGGGCGGGGTCAATGGCCTGAATGGCGATATCGCAATTATCTGGCCGCCGCTGCGTGCACCGTTACTTTTGGCCATCTTCGTTGCCCGGCCCGATCGCAGCAACGATGGTTTGCCCAAGGTAATCGCCGACGCCACACGACTTGTCGCGGCGGCTTTTGCCTGAGTCGGGAGGCCGGGGCGCAACGGATTCTGGCGGGAGCGTCAGATGGAGTAGCGGCGGCAACGCAGGCGAGGCAAAGCGGGGACTGCCAGCAAAGGAGTTGTCGCCGACGTTACTATCCGATGTTGTTATTATATGCCCGCTGTGCCATGCGCCTATTCTGTCGATCGTCCATGCGGGTCACAATATCGACGGTCGCGACTCACGCGGCACTCGGATAGCATCGGCTGCGAAAAGTGCAGTCAGCGCTTTCGCCTGATAACGGGGCGGGACGCTTGCCACGGGTCGGGGGTGATGCGTGCAGGCCGGATCAACGCGATTTTTTGCAGCAACTTCGGGAACCCCGCTCATGTCTTTCGATCTACGTCAGCTACGTTACTTCGTGGCGGTTGCCGAAGAATGTCATTTCGGCCGTGCGGCGCTGCGGTTGTCGATGACTCAACCGCCTTTGTCGCAGCAGATCCGCGCCTTGGAAGAAGCGCTGGGTGCGCCGCTGTTTTTGCGCACCAAACGTTCGGTCGAACTGACCCCGGTCGGGCGCGATCTGTTGCCCGAGGTGCGGCGCCTGCTGGCGGCGGCCGACGGTTTGCAGCCGATGGCGCAAAGTCTGGCGCGCGGCGAGGTTGGGGTATTATCGCTGGCCTTTGTCTCGACCGCCGACTATGGCGTACTGCCGCCTTTGCTGCAGCGCTTTAGCGAACGTTACCCGGGAGTCCGGCTGCAATTGACCGAAGCCACCAGCGATGTGCAGTTCGAGGAATTATGGGCCGGCCGGGTCGACGCCGGTTTGATCATTCCGCCGCTGCCGGCGCGGTTTGCCAATCATCTTGAGTATTTGCCGATTGCGCGCGAACCGCTGGTAGTGGCGATGTCGGAAGCACAGGCGCGCCTGGTGGGCGGGCGCGAAAACGATGCCGTTACCCTGCATGAGATTGCCGCCGCGCCATTGATTGTGTTTCCGCGGCGTCTGGCGCCAGCCTTTTATGACATCATAATGGACTGTTTCGGCGCGGCCGGCATCACGCCGTACATCGGCCAGGAAGCGATCCAGATGCAGACCATTGTCAGCCTGGTCTCAGCCGGGATGGGTGTCGCACTGGTGCCGCAATCGCTGCGTAACCTGCGGCGCACCGGGGTGGTGTATCGTCCATTGCAGGCCGCGCTGCCGGTGGTCGAAACCGGACTGGTGTGGCGCCGCGCCGATGCCGGGCCGGTGCTGCAAGGTTTTATCGCGGCGGCTCGCGCGTATGCGCAAGAGCGCGCGGCGGCGATTGACTGACTGACCGGATGACTGGACGCAGTATTGGTGTTGTCCCGTGCACAGAAGTTGTCTGGCGTAGCGCGTGCACTGCTTGTTTGAATTATTTAACCCCTTACCCGAGTTCAGCCTGCCGATGTTTATCCATCCGAATTTCGACCCTATCGCCTTTCATCTGGGCCCGCTTGCGGTGCGCTGGTATGGGCTGATGTACCTGATTGGTTTTGTCAGCGCGGTGCTGCTGGGCCGGGTGCGCTTGCGTCAGCCGCATGTTGCCGCTGCCGGTTGGCGTCCTGGCGATATCGACGATTTGCTGTTTTATTGCGTGCTCGGCGTGATTCTCGGCGGCCGGCTCGGTTATGTGCTGTTCTACAAAGCCAGTTATTACTTCGCCAACCCGCTCGATATTTTTAAAGTGTGGCAAGGCGGCATGTCCTTCCACGGCGGTTTCCTCGGCGTGATTATCGCGGTGATGGTGTTTTCCATGCAGCGTGGCCGGACCTGGCTGGAGATCACCGACTTTGTCGCACCGTTGGTGCCGACGGGCTTGGCCGCGGGCCGTTTCGGCAATTTTATCAATGGTGAATTGTGGGGCCGCGTCACCTCGCCGACCGCACCGTGGGCCATGGTGTTTCCGACCGCCGCGCCGGACGACGCGCTGTGGTTGCACGCACATCCGGTCGAGGCGATACACCAGGGATTGTTGCAAGCCTACTTGACCTATCACGGGTTGCCGCGTCATCCCTCGCAACTCTATGAAATGTGTCTCGAAGGTTTTGCGCTGCTGATTATCCTGTGGTTGTTTACGCGCAAGTTGCGCCCGATCGGCGCCGCTTCCGGGGTGTTCCTGATCGGCTACGGCTGCGCCCGTTTTATCGTCGAATTTGCGCGCGAACCGGACGATTTCCTGGGCCTGTTGACCTTCGGTTTATCGATGGGGCAGTGGTTGTCCCTACCTATGATTGTGGCGGGTGTGATCATGCTGGTGTGGGCTTATCGCCGCGGCAAGTTTCCGAGTGCGCCGGCGGTTCTGGCAAGCTGAACCCGGTTTCAGGTGACTGTGTCGCGTGAAAAGGGCCCCGGACGGGGCCCTTTTCAATTTAGGCGATCTTTTAAAAATTGACCCGGGGCCAGGATTTAACCAAGTCCACGTAGAGCCGATTCATTTGGGCTCAATGGGTCATTACGATGGAACCCGACACCGAGACGGTCACGGTTTCATTACCGGCTTCGACCGGAATACTTTCCGCCGGTGCGCTGCCGCCGGCCATGCGGCTGGCCATCATCATCATCGGGCGCGGCAGATTGTTATTGTTGCGGCTCAGGTTGACCTCGCGCACCACATAAGCGCTATAGCCGAACGCTTGTGCCGCAGCCTGTGCCTGCTGGCGGAAGCTGGCGATTGCCTCGCCGCTGAGCTTGCCTTGTGCCGCGCGCTGCGCTTCCGGCGACAGCGAGAAATTGACATTGCTGACTTGCATCTCGCTGTTCAAACGTCCCGCAAGTTTGGCTGCGGCGGCGAAATCGTGCGACTCCAGCACCAGTTCGGAACGGCCGCGCCATCCCGAAATTTTTCCATCGCGGTCGGTCGACGGCGATACCGATAACTGTCCGGTATGCAGCGTGACGCCGGTATGGTCGGTCGCGTTGGCGTCGCGCAATGTCTGCGCGGTGCGCTGGTTCAAGGTATCCGCCAGTTGGGCCGCGTCGCCCGCCTGCTGTTCGTAAAACAGCGTGATGTGAATCACGTCCTGAGGCACATCGACGCTGGCCTGCGCATCCAGCGACAAAATGCCCGTTTGGTTGGGTTCGTCCGGCACCTTATGCGTTTGCGCTTGTGCCTGCGGTATCGACAACGCTGCGGCACTGAGCAGCAAAACTAGCGCGGTTTTTTTCATAAGGGAATCCTGAAATAGTGAGCGGCGGCAAGCATAGGCCACGCGCCGGGCAGGCGCAAAGCCCGTGTCGGCAGTGTAGTGCGAACCTATGATTTAGTGTCGGATCTGTTGCAGGAGTTCCTGCCATCCGTTCGGCACGCTCAACTATCTAGCGTGCAGCGCATGACTCACCGGCTGCAAGCCAAGCCCGCTCACGCTCTGGGCACTGTCGCGCTGTATTACCTGGCGCCGAAGTCCGTATTGCATACACTGGGTGGGCCGCTGCATGCATTGTTGTCGGCATGGGTGCTTAAGTTGCTGCATCCCGAGAGGGCACCCAGCAGAGCGATAGTTGCAGCTAATAGTGTGATGGTTTTCATGTTGTGTCTCCGGGGCTGTGCTGAATTGCAGCGCAACTGTATGCCCTGAGACTTATTCATGTAAGACCAATCTTGGCAAATAACTTTTCTAAATCACGCAACATTGGAACGGCTTGCCACGGCTGGAGAGGGGGTGCCGAGTCTTCATGGCAATAATGCCAGCTTCGCGCCATGGCCGGGTTGCTCTATGGCCAGCTTACGGTCATCGTATGCTGTGCGAATTAGCTGGGGGTGTGAAATCCCGGTCCATGCCTGAATCGGGATTAAGCCAACTTGCCGGTAATAAAACGCCATTCGGCGGCGGTCACGGGAGTGATCGACAGACGGTTGCCTTTGACCAGGATGCGCATCTCGCTGAGTTCAGGCGGCACGCGCAAGGCAGCCAGCGGAATCAGTGAAATTTTGCGCACAAAGCTGACATCCACCAGCATCCAGCGTGGGCTTTCGGCGCTGGCTTTGGGATCGTAATATGGGCTGTCGGGAGCGAATTGTGTGGGGTCGGGATAAGCGCTCGACGCGACTTGCGCAATCCCGGCAATGCCCGGTTGCGGACAGCTTGAATGATAGAACAGGACGCCGTCACCGGGCTGCATGACGTCGCGCATGAAATTACGCGCCTGGTAATTGCGCACGCCGGTCCAGGGCAAAGTTGCGCCGGGTGCCGCAGCCAGATCGTCGATGCTGGCTTCATCGGGTTCGGATTTCATTAACCAGTAACGCATCGGAAACTCGTCGCAATTAATCGGTTGAACTGCTGAGGGTTGAACCGCAGGCATTGAACCGCACGGACCGAAGCACAGTCGCTAGGCAGCGGGGCCGCGAGCCCGGTAGCGGCAAGTTATGCTAGGGCCTGTTCACGCTAATAATGGGCTTGCGTTGCCACCCACAAAGGGC
>JAMFSV010000064.1 GCA_026225455.1 Burkholderiales bacterium
CCTGGTGGTAAGTCATTAAGGGGAAGGTAAAGCCTTGCCTCCCGCCTCGGCTGCCGAGGCTGGGTGACGAGGCCGAAGGTATCAGGCGTGGAAAATCAGGCGGCGAGTTTCTGCAGCAATGCCTGTGCCGCGGGCGCGGATGAGGCCGGATTTTGTCCGGTGATCAGCAAACCATCGGTCAAAACATAAGGCTGCCAATCGGCGCCCTTCGAATAGGTGCCGCCATGTTCGCGAAGCATGTTTTCCACCAGGAACGGCACGACCTTGCTTAAGCCTACCGCCAGTTCTTCGCTATTGGTAAAACCCGTGACCGATTTGCCTTGCACAATGGGGTTGCCATTAGGCGCGCGTGGGTGACGCAATACGCCCGGCGCATGGCACACCGCCGCGACCGGCTTGCCCGCTGCCAGCATGGTTTCGATCAGGGTGATCGAGGCTGTATCTTCTGCCAGATCCCATAACGGACCATGACCGCCCGGATAAAACACCGCGTCGAAATCGTGACCCGACAAGGTATTAAGTTTGACGGTTTGGGCCAGTTCAGTTTGAGCCGTTTGATCGGCTTTGAAGCGTTCGGTCGATTCGGTTTGTGCCGCCGCATCATCGCTCTTGGGGTCCAACGGCGGTTGACCGCCAAGCGGCGATGCCAGGGTGAGGGTGGCCCCTGCATCCTTG
Source organism: Burkholderiales bacterium (assembly GCA_026225455.1). Lineage (GTDB taxonomy): Bacteria > Pseudomonadota > Gammaproteobacteria > Burkholderiales > Burkholderiaceae > LMUX01. The sequence goes on from JAMFSV010000064.1 coordinate 676, forward strand.
AAAATATAATAAGGCGCGGCGAATTCTTCCAGCCAAAAGCCGGTTTTTGCGCCGGTTTCCCCGAGCTTGTCGTGTGAGGTCAAAACCATAAGTATCTTCATCGGTTCTCCTGAATTTTAGCTGAAGAGAAAAGCGTCTCTCCGCGCCACTATCTTGTTGCATGATGCGCTATTTTGGTTTGACCTGCTATCGCCGCGCGAGTTGCTTGGAGCTTGGTGGAAAAAGGGGCAGGCAAATCGCGGCGGTGTCTTCAAACGGCTGTGGCGGGCACACCGCTTGCTGCGATGTGGGCCTTGAGCAATCTTTCGGAGCGGACTATGACAGGCAGCACACTCGATTTAACCGGTGAAACGCAACCCCAGGTCAGTCAAGGGCATGGCACCGGCGCGCTGGGCCCAAGCGACTCGTCGGATAGCGGCAGCGACATGCAGAACGCGACTGCGCATAATTTCGATGTCGATGGGGAATTGGACCAACACGCCCTGGAACAGGGGCCGGCCGAGCTGGATAGCGATACCGACCGGCATGGCACTGGCGAGCGTACCTCGGCCGATGGCGACTCAAACCTTAAGGTCAACGCGGATCTATTGCCGGATGGTGTTGACGACGAAACCGGCATAGGCGAAGACCCGGAGCAAGACGAAGCCGGGGTTGACGAGCTGATGGCGCGTGGTGAAAACGAAGGTCGGGACAGATAATATAAAACCGATCAGGATTCTCCTGAGCCGGTGATTTTTACCTGAAAATAAACGGGGAGATCTGTAGGCCAAGGAAAAAAGCAGAAAATATTACATATTTTCTGCGCCTCTTTTACCGATTGTGTCTGCAAGCGCATCCCTTGCGGCCTGCGACTTGGATCGGGTTTTAAGTTTAGTTTGGCTCCGCCTGGGCCTGACTTAGGAGCTGACTGAGATTCAGGCGGTATTTCATCGACTTTACGACAGCAGCAGGCACCGCACTTGCTTATGTGTACCAATGATGAATTTCAGCCAATCAATTGCGGTGCAGCATGCTAAAAGAAAATCCCGGCGTGCGGCGCTTCAGCTAGACCAGGGGTTAGTTTGTCTTCTCCAACCTATCGACGTGCCAGGCAGGTCATTTTTGATGTCGGCAAAAAGCATCAAGATCTAGTGGCTTCGCACGAATTTGCTACGACCGGCCGTGATCGCGCACCAGTTGACCTTATACGGCGCGATCGGCCGACGCCGCTGTACCCGGCTGCCCGGTGCCGCTCATGAAAACAATCCTCATCGTCGACGACGAACTCGATATTCTGTCGGCGTTGGAGCTGATTTTCACCATTGAACGATACCGCGTATTGACCGCCTCGAATGGTCTTACTGCCTTGAACCTGCTGAGTCACAGCCGCCCCGATGTGATCCTGACGGACTGGATGATGCCGGAAATGGACGGCGTGACGTTTTGCCGTGCAGTCAGGAGCGACCCGGCCTTGTCGGATATCCCGATTATTGTGAGCAGTGCCGCACCGGCTGCGCCCCTGGGTGCGGCTTATTGGAACCGGTTTTTAAGTAAGCCGGTGGAAATCGCCGATCTGCTGGCGCTGGTCCACGAATTCACTCCCGAGTAAGCACACCGGTATTCCCGCCCGATCACCCGTATCGAATTTGCCGGCATGGGTTGATGCGGCACGCGCTCAGCACGTGCCGGGATCAGGATCAGGATTCAGGATTAACCCACTAGTACCGCAACCGGCAGGTCGCGCAGCAAGGCGCTGAGTTTCAAGGCGCCGCTGCCGCTATGGCTGACACCGGTGAGGGCGTCGTGCCAGATAAGCCCGGAAGAGCCTGCCGCCAGCCGTACAGCGGTGTCGTGCCAGGCCGCCGGTGGGACCAAGGGGATCGCCGCTGCGGTATCGCTCGCGGTATCCGCGGCAGCCTCGGCATCGATGTCTGTCACTCCCAGTAGCGCTGCCGCCAAACGGCTGACCACCACCACCAGCGTCTGGCCGTCATGATGCCGGGAAAATGCCAGTGCGCGTGCGGCATGAGCGCCGTCAAGCTGTAGCGGCAGGTAATCGCCTGAGGCAAATAAATCCGCATGCGCGCGCCGGCATTCGAGCAGGGCATGCACCAGTTTTTGCTTGATGCGGCCGTCGCGCCAATGGGTCAATACTTCCTGCCAACTCGGCTCGGCGGACAACGCTAAGCTCAGTGCCGCAAAATCGACCGGGCGGCGGTTATCCGGATCGACCAGGCTGAAGTCCCAACTTTCCGTGCCTTGGTAAATATCGGGGACGCCCGGCGCGGTCAGGTGCAAGGCGGTTTGCGCAAGACTGTTCAGCGCCCCGGCCGCCGCGATTTTATGCACCAGGCGGCCGATTTTCGTCAGGGTTGAATCGGCCTGTCCAAACTGTTGCGCCAGGCTTTGCAACATCGCCGCGCAGGCGGCCTCATAACTTTCGTTAGGCACAATCCAGCTCGAATGGCGTTTCGCCTCGCGCAAGGTTTTGGTTTGCCAGGCCGAAACGCGCTGGATCAGATTAAACCAGGCTTCCCGGTCGGCTTCGCCCGGCGTCGCCGGCAGGTCCAAAGGCCAGGCGCCGACCAGGGTTTGAAATAACATGGATTGATCGACGGCGTCCGGGTTGACGTTCGCCGGGGTTCCACGGTCATGCGTTTTTCTTGCCGCAATGTCCGCTTGCCAGGTGTGCAAGGCCTGACCCCAAGCCGCGGGGATTTCGCTCAGCACGGCCAGCCGCATGCGCGTATCGGCGCCCCGTTTGTGATCGTGCGTGGCGGTGGTCAGCATCGCGTGCGGAAAGGCCTGCGCGCGTGCGGCGAGGCGTAGGTGAAAGGTCTCGGCATCCAGCGCAAACTGATCTGGTTTGCTGCCGACTTCGTTACGCGAGAGCAGCCGGCCGTAGCGATAGAAAGCAGTGTCTTCGACCGACTTCGCCGCCAGCGGCGAACTCAGTTGCTGGAAGCGCGCGATAGCCCGCAGGCGCAATGCTTCGGCGAGCGGGTCGGCTTGCGCGGCACCGGCCAACCATTCTTCAAGTTGCGCCAGCACCGGCCGATCGGGCACGCGTAAAGTATGCCGGGCTCGCGCCAAGGTGTCGTGCAGCAAGACGCGGTCGAGTTCCGGCGTGCCTTCGGGGCCGAGATAAGTACGGTAAACCGGGAAATGCAGCAGCACCGCGTCGAGCGCACGGCCGATCATGGTGTGGGTAAAATCCTGGGTGGCCGGCGACAGTCGCGCCAGTTGATGCAGATAACGCACTAAGCTGTCGCGTTCGCTGCAAAAATTTTCGCCCAAAATCTGCACCCGCGCAGCATGCTCATAATCCTCGAACGGTGCCGCACTACTCGATAAAGTTTCCCATTGGGCACTCAGTGCCGCTTTGCCCGCGGGATCGTGCAACACGGCTGCGACGTCATTCATAAATTCGTAGCCGGTGGTTCCCTCCACCTGCCAGTCCTGACGTAAATCCTCATTTTCGGCGAGAATTTTTTCCACCACAAAATACGGCGGCAGCTTGGACACCTGCGGCGGGCGTTCGCCGGCCAACGACAACAAGCGTTGTTTGACCCGGCGGCAATAGGCCGCGGGATCGGTCAGGCCATCCACGTGGTCGGCGCGCACACCGTCGATCACGCCTTCGCGATATAGGCGGAACACCAGTTCATGAGTGGCTTCAAACACTTCGTCGTGCTCGACGCGCAAACCGACCAGCTCGCTGATTTCGAAAAATCGGCGCCAGTTGATTTCATCCGCCGCGGTACGCCACCATGCCAGCCGGTAATGTTGTTGTTCCAGCAAAGCATGTAAACGCGACTGCCCGGACGAGGTGGTCGAGTCGAAGGCTTCGAGCAATAAACCGCTGAATTTGTTGCCGCTCAGCAGCCGTTTAGCCGCATCGTATTGGGCCGCCTGACTGAATTGGCTGGCCATGGCTTCAAAACGATGGCGCGGATCTTCGCGCAAAATGCTCGGATAGCTGTGCAAAGCCACGGGCAAGTGCGTGTCGAAATAATGCAATTCAAAAATACCTTGCTCGACGGCAAAATGCAGGCTGATTTCACCGGCTTCCAGGGCGGCGCCAAAAGGCTGACCTAAAATCGGCAGCAGCAACTTGTTGTGCAAGGCCGCGTCGGGCACTTCCCAATCGATATCGAAATAAGCGGCATAAGCGCTTTGGCGTCCGTTTTCAAGGACATCGCGCCACCAGCGATTGTGATTGACCGACGCCGCCATATGGTTGGGGACGATATCGAGTACCAGGCCCATCTGCTTGGCTTGCAACTTGGCGGCCAGTTGACGTAGTGCGGGTTCGCCGCCAAGTGCCGGATGCACGGTGGCGAAATCGGTCACGTCGTAGCCATGGGTCGAGCCGGGCTGTGCCGTGAAAATCGGCGATAAATACAGGTGGCTGACGCCCAGTGAGGCGTAATAGTCGACCTGACGTGCCGCGTCGATCAGGGTGAAACCGGCATGCAGTTGCAGTCGCGCCGTGGCGCGTGGCGCTGATGAATTCATTGAGCTTGCCTTCTTGCGGTATTTAAAAGGGTGACGCGCCGCACGGTTTCAGACTCGTCGAGCAGCGCCGGAAGTGCACCGTCAAGGCGGCGGCACCAATTCGGATGACCGCTGACAGTGCCGGGGATATTGGGTTGTTCGCGTAGCGCCAGCAAATCTTCGATGGGGATGGTCACCAGCGGCGCGGGAGTCAGGCCGACAAAGGCGAGTGCCGCATCGACGGCTTGCAAGCTGCTGGCTGGAGGGCAAGACCCTGTGACTAAGCCGGCTTGGCTAAAGGCCTGCCATAGGGCCAGGCGATCCGTTTGACGTAACGTATGTTCGGTGGCCACGTCCTGCTCCGGTCCGAGCAAATCGAGGCGCGCGCGCCATGCTATATCGTTGCCCGACCACCAGCCTGCGACGCTGGGCAAGTCATGGGTGGTAGTGGTGGCGCTCATTGCCGGACTCCATTGCGCCGGCAAACGAAAAGCCGCATCCGGACCGCGTTCGAACCACAATACGCCGATGCCCAACATGCCATGCTGGGTGAGCCGCTGATTAAATCCCTGTGGGACGGTACCGAGATTTTCGCCGATGATCACGGCGCGAGCGCGCCACGATTCCAAGGCAATCAAACGCATCATGTCGTCGAATGGATAACGCAGATAAGCGCCCGCGCCGGGGCCCGCCTGATGCGGCACCACCCATAACCGCGCCAGACCCAGCGCATGGTCGATGCGCAGACCGCCTGCTTGCGCCAGTACCGCTCGCAACATTTCGATCAAGGCGCGAAAGCCGTGGCGGCGCAAGCCGCGCGGTGAAAAAGCCGAGATCCCCCATGACTGTCCCAGCGGGTTGTAGACATCGGGTGGCGCACCGGCCGACAAGCCGTCGAAAATTTCATCCTGGCGTGACCACGCGTGACTGCCGGAAGTATCTGTTCCGACCGCCAGATCGGCGATCAAACCGAGCGCCATGCCGGCCTCGCGCGCGGTATGTTGTGCCTGGTCCAGGCCCAGCGCCGCCAGCCATTGCAGAAAGAGATGGAATTCCACTTCCGCCGCATGCCGGTCGGCAAATTCACGCACCGCATTGCTATGGGGTTCTTGTTGCTGCGCCGGCCAGTCCCGCCAATGAGACGCGCCGGCGCCTTGTTGGGTATGGTGGTGATGCAGCGCCTCGAACACGGCATGGGTATGCAGCGCATCGCCTCCGGCTTTGCAAAAGCGTTGGAAATCGCCAAGTTTGCGCTGATCGAGCAAGTCGGCACGCCGCTCGAACAGATAACGCAAAATCGCCAGCTTGACGCGCGCCACGCCGGGCCAATCGATCTCGGTCAATTGCTCCAGGCGTTGCTGCTCATCCAGCAGACCCAGGGCGCGGGCCGCTTCATCGGCGGCTTGGCCGAAGCAGGCGGCTGGGTCGATATACAGCGGATTGAGGAATAAGCGGCTCGATGGTGCATAGGGGCTGTAGCGCGCCGGATCGGCGCTGAAACCCGCATGCAGCGGGTTGACTGCGACGCCGGCCGCGCCTTGGGCCGCTGCTGCCGTACAACAGCTGGCGAGCGTGCTGAAGTCGCCGATGCCGCCGCCCTTGCGCGGCAGACTGTCGCGCAAGGCATAGAGCTGAACCGATAGAGCCCAAAGCCGGGCGGCGTTTATTGCGGCGCTTGAATCTTGCGATGCCGGGCGTGCGGGCGACGCTTGCAGCGCATCCTCAATGCCGTAACATCGCGGCGGTGCGACGGCCAGCGTAAGCCGGTGACCGCTCACTTCCAAGGTGTGATAACCGGTGTGAGCCACCCCGGGTATCTGCCAGCTACCGTCTTGATGACGTGTGGCATGACCGGTATGAAGCGAGCCATCTTCGCCATGTAAGGCATAGGCCGGTGCGGTGTCGCCGGCGTCAAGCCAATCGATACAGACGGGCTGGTTCTGCACCGCGGTTACCAAAGGTGGTGGAGTCAGTTCGGCATTCTCGGCGGCGAGCAGGGCCAGACTGGCGGCACATTGTGCCTCATCGGTACAGGGCAGGCCCATCGCGCCCAGCACCTGGCGCAACACTTCGGGCGAGACGCGGCGGGCTTCGCCCTGTGCATCTTCCCAATCGACCATCAACCCGGCGGCATCGGCCAACTGGTGCAGACCGGCGCAGGCGTCCGACGATAGATCGGACGAGCTACCGGGGATGAATAAATCAGCCGCAGCGGCTGGAGTGGTTTTGGCCATCATGTCAGTGTTTGAATTCCAGGTACGCGACCGTGGTATAGGCCGGAAGGATGCCGCTGGCGTCCGGACCCAGTGCCTTGGCCGCGCCTTGCGTGGTTTCGAATAAGAGTTGTCCGGCACTCGCGCGCAAGGTTGCGTCCAGGGTGACCGCTTGTGCGCCGAGATTGGTAAACAGCGCCAGTGTTTGGCCGCCGCCGGCCGGATCCATTTGCCAACGCGCTGCCACAGCGGCGGGGCCGATGACACTGGCGCCGGAAGAAGTCATGCCGGCCAGATGCGGAAACAATACCCGCTGACGCAGCATCAGCAAGGTGCGATACAGCTCCGACCAACTCTGCGTATCGGACTTGGCCGGTTGCGGCACCGAGCTGAGGAAGGTATTGGGGTGGTTCGGGTCGGGAATTTTCTCGCGGGCCTGCGCGTCGGCAAAAGAGGGGAAACGAGCGAACTCGCGCCGGCGGCCTTCACGCACCGCATCGGCCAGTTCGGGGCCATGTTGGGTGAAGAACAGGAAAGGGGTGGTCGAGCCGGTCTCTTCGCCCATAAAACACAAGGGGATCTGCGGGCAGAGCAACTGCAAGGCGATGGCGGCGCGCAGCGCTTCACGCATCGCCAGCAAGGTCAATCTTTCGCCGAAAGCACGATTGCCGATCTGGTCGTGATTTTGCAGGAATAACACGAAGCTGGTTGGGGGCAGATGGGCACTGGGTTCACCGCGCTGCACCGTGCGCTCCGCGCTGCTCAAATGCTTGGAGACCTGGCCTTGATAGATAAATCCCTGGCTCAAGACGCGGGCCAACCCTTGCGCCGGATGCTCGGCGAAGTCGGCATAATAACCGTCATGCTCTCCTGTCAGCAGCACATGCAGGACATTGTGGCCGTCGTCGTTCCATTGCGCATCGAAGCTGGAAACCAAGTGGTGCGCGGCATTGTGTTCATTTTCCAGAATCAGGTGAATCTGCCGTGCCGGACCGAATTGCGTGCGCAGGATCAGGGCGGTTTGATCCAGCCAGTCGGGGTCGGCAATCGCGTGGACCGCGTCGAAACGCAGCCCGTCAAAGCGGAATTCGGTGAGCCAATAGAGGGCATTTTCGGTGAAGAAGCGGCGTACTTCCGGCTCGCGGAAGTCGATCGCGCTGCCCCAGGGCGTCGGCACATCGGTGCGGAAAAAGCGCCGGGCGTAGGCATTGAGATAATTGCCGTCGGGGCCGAAGTGGTTGTAGACCACATCGAGAAATACCATTAAACCCAGATCGTGCGCCGCATCGATCAAGGCGCGCAGATCGTCCGGGCTGCCATAGCTGGCATCGGGCGCATAGGGCAGCACCCCGTCATAACCCCAATTGTTCGCGCCGGGGAAATCGGCCACCGGCATCAGTTCGATAGCGGTAAAACCGTGGGCGGCGATGGCCGGCAAATGCGCCATCACGCCGCGAAAGCCGCCCAAGGCGCCGACGTGCAATTCGTACAGAATGGTTTCGTGCCAGGGCCGACCGGCCCATTGCGTATTGCGCCAGACATACCGCTGAGGGTCGACCACCACGCTGGGGTCATGGATGTCATTGCCTTGCAGCCGGGAGGCCGGGTCCGGCACCAGACTGCCGTCGGCCAGGCGGAACAGGTAGCGCGCGCCGGCACCGCAGGCGGCCTCGGCCACGCGCCAACTGGCGCGTTCAGCATCGTCGCCGGGGTGTTCTTCGGCATTGGGCACATGCATTGCCAGCGGTTCGAGTCCTTCGACTTCGAGCGTGATCTCACCTTCGGCATCGGGCGCCCACAGGCGAAAACGGGTCCGGTCGGAGTCTAATAATTGCGGCCCGAAACGCCACACGGTTTGGGCAGGTGCTGCGACTGGACGGATCATTGTGCGAACTCCGGCGAAATTGCGGAAAGTACGGTCAGGCCGTGGGCGGCAACTTCAATCGCATCGGCTGCGAGAATCCGCACCGATTGCGCTAGATTGACGCTTTCCAATACCACCTGCCAACGCAGCGCAGGTTGGGGCAGAGTGAAGGTAACGGGGTCGCACGCGCCGTTGAACAGCAGGAGTTCAATTTCGACCGCGTCGGGCGTGCCGTCTTCTTGCAGGTAATCCAGCATATAGTCCGGATTACGGGCCAAATTTTTGCCCGGCCCCGTGTAATGGGCGACGCTGGCGCGGCGCAAGCCGAACGCACGCGTTGCGCCATCGGACCAGCATTCCGAAGTCATCGGCACACCTTCAGGCGAGAACCAGTCGATATCGTGGAGGTCCGTGGCGATCTTGCTGCCGACTGGAAAGGTCTGCTGTTGCAACGAACCTGAACTGCGGCGCAGCGCGATCAGGTAGGCTACATAATCGCTTAACTGGCGGCCTGCCGGTTGTTGCGCCTGATCCCAATCGAGCCAGGAAATCGGACTATCCTGGCAGTACGAATTATTGTTGCCGTATTGGGTCCGGCCGAATTCATCGCCGCCCAGCAACATCGGGGTGCCACGCGACAAAAACAGGGTTGCGAGCATCGCCCGCTGAACCCGTTGGCGGATTGCATTGATGCCGGCGTCGTCGGTCGGGCCTTCGATGCTGCCGTCGTGACTCCAATTGGCGCTGGCGTTATCGTCGCTGCCGTCGCGGTTGTCTTCGTGGTTGGCTTCGTTATGTTTGCCCGCGTAGCTGACCAAGTCATTCAAGGTAAAACCGTCATGGGCCGTGACAAAATTGATTGAAGCCCATATTTTTCGATGACGGCGGTCGAACATGTCGGCCGACCCGCACAAGCGCGCGGCCAGCTCGCCGCTTTGGCCGGCGTCGCCACGCCAGAAGCGGCGCACGGTATCGCGATAGCGATCGTTCCATTCGGCAAAGCCGGGTGGATGGTTGCCCAACTGGTAACCGCCGGGGCCTAAATCCCAGGGTTCGGAAATCAGTTTGACGTGGGCCAGTACCGGGTCCTGGCGAACCGCGTCGAAGAAACCCGAACCTTGATCGTATCCCTCGCCTTCGCGACCCAGGGTGACACCGAGGTCGAAGCGAAAGCCGTCGATATGAAATTCCTGGACCCAATAACGCAACGAATCCATCACCATTTGCAGCACCCTGGGGTGCGACATATTGAGGGTATTGCCGCAACCGGTTTCGTCGATATAGTGCCGTTCGTCACCCGGCACCAGGCGGTAATAACTGGCGTTGTCCAGGCCGCGCCAGGATAAGGTCGGCCCGAGCTCGTTGCCTTCGCAAGTATGGTTGTAGACCACATCGAGAATTACTTCGATGCCGGCCTCGTGCAAGCGCCGCACGGCGGTACGCATTTCATTCAATTGATTGCGCGCGAGATACGCCGGCTCTGGCGCGAAATAGCCCAGAGTGCTGTAGCCCCAATAGTTGCGCAATTTGCGCGCGACCAAAAAACGGTCCTGGAGGAAGGCGTGTACCGGCAGCAATTCAACCGCGGTCACGCCGAGTTTCAGCAGGTGATCGATAAAACCCGGTTCGGCCAGCGCGCGAAAGGTGCCGCGTTCCTGTAGCGGCAGGTCTTCGCGCTGCATCGAGACCCCGCGCACATGGGCTTCGTAAATCACGGTACGCGACCAGGGTACGGCGGGGGGGCGGTCGTTGCCCCAATTGAACATGTTGTCGCATACCACCGCTTTGCACATGGCGGGCGCGCTGTCGCGGCGGTCGATCGACAGATCGGAGCGGGCGCTTTGCATGCGATAGCTAAACAAGGCATCCGACCAGTGGATCGGGCCGACCAGTTGCCGCGCATAAGGGTCGAGCAGCAACTTATTGGCGTTGAAACGATGGCCGCGCTGCGGTTCATATGGACCGTGGGCGCGATAACCGTATACCAGGCCGGCTTCTGCCTCGGGCAGATAACCGTGCCAGACCTCATCGGTACATTCGGGCAATGGCATGCGCCCCAATTCTTTGCGGCCGCGCGCATCGAACAGGCACAGATCGATGCGGGTGGCATTGGCCGAGAACACCGCGAAATTCACGCCGTTTCCGTCGACATGGGCGCCCAATGGATAAGGCACGCCCGTTAGCAGTTGATCGGGAAAATGTGTCGCCATGTGTTTCCTTTACGAAATCGGCATGAATTTCAGGGTGCGTCGCTAGGCGAGCCTTGCTTACTCCGTTACTCCGGGCGCAAGCGCAAAAACACCGTGGCCAGCGGGGGCAGCGTCAGCAGCAGCGACACCGGTTTGCCATGCGCGGGAATCGTCTCCGTCTGCGCGCCGCCGCCATTGCCCAGGTTCGACCCGCCATAGATTGCCGCATCGGTATTCAGACATTCTTGCCAATACCCCGCGACCGGTACCCCAATGCGGTAACCGGTGCGCGGCACGGGTGTCAGGTTGGACACGGCCAGGATCATTTCGTTGCCGGCATCGGGCCCGGCATGACGGATAAAGGCGTAGACACTATTGGCTTGATCGTCGCCGATCACCCATTCGAAGCCGGCCGGGCTCGCGTCCTGGCGATACAAAGCCGGGCTTTGGGCAAGCAAGTGGTTGAGATCCGTGACCAGGCGCTGGACCCCGCCATGCTCGGCGCTGGCCAATAACGACCAATCGATCTCGCCATCGTGATTCCACTCATGCGGTTGCGCCAGTTCGCCGCCCATAAAGAGCAATTTCTTGCCCGGATGCGCCCACATAAAGCCGAAATACGCGCGCAGGTTGGCGAACTGCTGCCAGCGGTCGCCCGGCATTTTGCCCAGCAGGGAACCCTTGCCATGCACCACCTCGTCGTGCGACAGCGGCAACACAAACTGTTCCGACCAGGCATAGACCAGGCCGAAGGTCATCTCGCTGTGATGCCAGGCGCGATACACCGGTTCATGTTCGATATAGTGCAAGGTGTCGTGCATCCAGCCCATATTCCACTTGAAGCTGAAGCCCAAACCGCCGTCTTCGACGGAGGCCGAGACGCCGGGCCAGGCGGTCGATTCTTCGGCAATGGTGAGGGCGCCCGGTACCCGTTGCGCGATAATCTGGTTAAGTTCGCGCAGGAACGCCACGCTCTCCAGGTTTTCGCGGCCGCCGTATTGATTCGGCAACCACTCCCCGGCCTTGCGGCTGTAGTCTCGATACAGCATCGAGGCGACCGCGTCGACCCGTAATGCGTCGACATGGAAACGCTCCAGCCACTCGAGTGCGCTGGCGATCATAAAACCGCGCACTTCATGGCGGCCGAGGTTATAGATCAGGGTGTCCCAATCGCGATGAAAGCCTTCGCGCGGATCGGCATATTCGTATAACGCAGTGCCGTCGAACTGAGCCAGGCCATGGGTATCGGTGGGGAAATGCGCCGGGACCCAGTCCAGAATTACGCCCAGGCCCGCGCTATGACAGCGGTCGACAAAAGCGGCAAAGTCGCGCGGCGAGCCGTAACGCGCGGTGGGTGCAAACTGCGACAGCGGTTGATAACCCCAGGAACCGCCGAAGGGATATTCCATCACCGGCAACAGTTCGATATGGGTGAAACCCATGCCGCGCGCGTAGGGAATCAACTGTTCGGCGAGAAACGTCCAGCCGCGTTGCGGGTCGTTGACCTCACGCATCCAGGAACCGACATGCACTTCGTAGATCGTCATCGGTGCCGCGACGGCACCGGGTGACTGGTTTTTGGCGGCGCGCTGCTGCAGCCACTCCGCGTCATGCCACTCAAATTCACGCGGCTCGGCGATCACCGAGGCTGTCGCCGGTGGCGCTTCGGTTTGCAATGCAACTGGGTCGGCCTTATGCGGCAGCACCGTGCCATGCTGATCGACGATTTCGTATTTGTAACGCTGACCGGGCTGTGCGCCCAGGTTTTGCGGAATAAACAGCTCCCATACACCGGCGCGATGACGCAAACGCATCACGTGGCGGCGGCCGTCCCAGCCATTGAAGTCGCCCACCACCGAGACGCGCATCGCATTTGGCGCCCATACCGCAAAACGCACGCCCTCGATGCCGTCGACCTGCATGGCCTGGGCCCCGAGACAGCGGCCGAGTTCGCGATGGCGTCCTTCGGCGATCAGGTGCAAATCGAGATCGCCCAGCAGTAAGCCGAAGGCGTAGGGGTCGGCGCTTTCCTGCGCCACTTCCGTATGGTCGGGGCCGGGCCAGCGGGTGCGCAGACGATAACGCCGGGCCAAGGGCAGTGCGCCCGGCAGATCGACATTGCCGGTAAATAA
>JAMFSV010000065.1 GCA_026225455.1 Burkholderiales bacterium
CGATGACGAATTCTTCGCCGCGCTCACCGAAGGAAAACGTCGGGATGGCGCGAATTTGTATCCGGCGATGCCTTACACGTCCTATGCAAAATTGTCGGATGACGATGTGCAGGCGCTGTATGCCTACTTTATGCAGTGTGTGCCGGCCGTCGACGGTGCCGCACCCAAAACCGCCTTGCCGTTCCCGTTCAATTTGCGTTTCACCATGGCCGGATGGAATCTGCTGTTTCTCGATCACTCGCGCTTCAAGCCGGAACCGGCGCAAAGCGTTGCATGGAACCGGGGTGCATATCTGGTCGGCGCGCTGGAACATTGTTCGGCTTGCCATACGCCGCGTAACGCGTTCATGGCGGAGCAAGGTGGCAATCCCTTGGCCGGGGGGCAACTGGGCGCGTGGTATGCGCCGAATTTGACCTCAGACCCGGTTAGCGGTCTGGGCGGCTGGAGCCAAGCCGAGATGGTCCAGTATTTGCGCAGCGGACAACTCGCCGGCCGTGCGCAAGCGGCCGGGCCGATGGCCGAAGCAGTCCAGGATAGCCTGCAATACCTGACCGACGACGACCTGAACGCCATCGCGACCTACCTCAAAACCGTGCCGGCGATTCATCTAGCGAACGAGACCCAGGCACCCTATACCTTTGGCGCGGCCGCTAACGATGAAGTTTTGTTGCGCGGGACCTCGCCGGTCTCGGACAGCAATATCCCGCTTAACCCGGCCGAACTGTTCAGCGCCAATTGTGCCAGTTGCCACCAGGCCAAAGGTTTGGGCACGCCGGACCAGTATTATCCGTCGCTGGCGCATAACACGGCGCTGGGTCATGCCAACCCAAGCAACCTGGTGGCTGTGATTTTGCATGGCGTGGATCGCACGGTCGACGGCCACGCGGTGTTTATGCCGGGGTTCGGCGCCGATAGTCTGGTGAATCCGCTGTCCGACGAGGAGATTGCCGCCGTGTCGAATTACACGCTGCAACGCTTCGGCAACCCCGCCGTGCGGGTCAGTGCCGCTGACGTGGCGCAGGCGCGCAACGGCGGGCCGCCGCCGTTGCTGGCCCGAGTCTCGGCATGGTTGCGCCGGATCGCGCACTTTTTGTGAAATTTTGCTGCGACCGATAGGGGCTAGGTGTGCAATGCGGCTTTCATCCAGGCGACCGCAGCCGCTGTCGCATCGGCCCGGTTGCAGTCGATGCTGTGCCGTTCGGGGATCGAGCGCAGCCAGGTTAGCTGGCGTTTGCACAGTTGGCGCGTGGCAAAGATACCTTTGTCGCGAGCGGTGGCGAGGTCGGTGACGCCGTCCAGATAATCCCAGACCTGGCGGTAACCGACGCAGCGTATCGACGGCAGATTGGGGTGCAAGTCGCCCCGCTCGCGCAGCCGCGCCACTTCCTCGATCAGGCCGTTAGCCAGCATGGTGTCGAAGCGTTGTTCGATACGCTGATGCAACACGGCGCGCGCGGACGGCTCCAAGGACAGCGGCAGATATTGCCAGGGCTGCTCGGCCGCCTCACGCGGGGCGGCATGCAAGGCCGACATGGTTTGGCCGGTCAGCAGCCATACTTCCAGCGCGCGTTGAATTCGTTGCGAGTCGTTGGGTGCCAGGCGCGCGGCGCTGTCCGGGTCGACCTCGGCCAATCTGGCGTGAAGTGCCGGCCAGCCGTCGCGTGCGGCGTCCGCGTCGAGTTGGGCGCGCACCGCGGCATCGGCCGACGGCATGGCGTTCAAGCCGCCGCACAAAGCCTTGTAATACAGCATGGTGCCGCCGACCAGCAGGGGGGTGCGGCCACGCGCGACGATTTCGCCGATCAAGCGCCGGGCGTCGTCATGAAACTGCGCGGCCGAATACGCTTGCGCGGGGTCGATGATATCGATCAGGTGATGCGGCACGGCCGCCTGTTCCGCGGCACTGGGTTTGGCCGTGCCGATATCCATCTGGCGATAGACCAGGGCCGAATCGATGCTGATGATTTCCAGCGGCACCTGCTCGGCCAGGGCCAGCGCCGCCGCGGTCTTGCCGGAGGCGGTGGGGCCGAGCAGGCAGATTACGGGGGCGCTCAAGCGGGTCATGCAAAACCTTCACGAGGAAATAAGGCCGATGTGATGCGGTGCATCGATAAATGGAATGGCATGCACACCATGCAAAGGTTAAGGGCCAGCAGATGAGACATGGGTATGGTCAAGCTGGAGCAGGATGGTCCGTAATTTCTGCTGCGACTAATTATGAGGCCAAATTTACCTATAGTCAGTTTCAGTCATCGATTTTTCACCCACTCTTGGTGAGCATATGTATGCCCGCGATCCGAATCGCATGGATACTTCTCGGCGTCAGCGTCACCGCAGAAGTACTCGACACCATTGGCCTCAAAATCTCCGCCGGTTTTACCCACCTCGTGCCGACTGCGTTCACCATCATGAGTTGCGCGAGTGCCGTGTGGCTGACGACGCTTTCCACCAAACAGATCGTAATCGGTAAGGCTTATGCCTTATGGGCCGGGGCCAGCACAGCACTCACCACCGTGGTCGGCCTCAGCGGCACTGCGGTCGGCTATTTCGTGCAAACCGAGACTCAGGTGGAGTCCTCGCCGAACTGGATCGCGTTGGGCGGTGATCGCCTGAGCGCCATTAATCTGCTTGGTGCGGCCTTGATTCTCGTCGCCATGGTCGTGACCGAATACAGGCCCTAGGAGCTTGTGCTTGCAACACGCGGGCGTTTGGACAACGGCGAGCCCGGGTCCTGCGTGAGATCTCTCCTGGTTTGCGCCAGACCTCGCAAGGCCGATGATGCTGGCGGTTGCGCAGCCAGAATCGCCTGGTTCAATTGTTGCGCGGCTTGATTCAAGATAGGCTCCAATGCTCCCGCCTCCAGCCGTCCCGCCATAACCCCCTGTTGCAGTTCGAGGATACATGCCTGATATGCGGTTAGCGCGGGTCGTGTAGCGGGCGTCGCGGCCAGTAGGGTTTGCCGCACTTCGTCATGCATGTCCTGGAGCGCCTGGATCACCGGTGACGGCATGTACTGTGTGCTGTGAGGCGAAGGGGGCATGACCGGCGGCGCCATGCGCTGGCGCATGTGTTCCAGTTGTGTCTGCGCGTGCCGACTTCTCGCCAAATAGTCGAGTTGGCGCTGGTCTACATTTATGCGCGGCGGACGTTGGGCTTGCTCCTCTACCAGCGCTTGCAGCAAGGCCTTGCGCATCGCGCCGCTATGGCCATCGACGGTAATCCGCTCCAGTGCCGCGGTCCGGGGGCCAAGCTTGTTATTTTGGCACCATGCTGCAAGGGTCTCCAGCGGCAAACTCCCTTCTTTGACCGCGATCAATGGTTGCTGCAACAAGTTGTATAAGTCGTCGGTAGATCGGATATTTTTCGTCGGACGGCGCAGTAGCTTGTGTAATTGCTCTGGTCGCAGCCACCCCTCTTGCAGGGCCGCCCGCACAGCTGTGTTTTCGTCCAAGGCTGCCTGCCAGGTTTTGGTCGGAATATTTTGGTCTTGCATCCAGTCGCTCAAGGTGTCGAGCGGCACCACGTCGGCTAAACCGAACATGAGCGAGCGCCTGCGCATATCGGGCGGTTGCGTGATACAGATGCGCTGCATCCATCCGACGACCGCCTCGAAATGGATTTTGCCTGCCGTGGCGGCGGGCAAAATCCGCTGGGATAAATGCTGGACATCTTTAGCAGTCGCCAAGAGAGGTGGGGCGGCAAGGCACAACTTGAGCAGTTGCGCTAACGTCACCGTGCCGCCACACACCGCTTGGACCGCGTTACCCGCAGCAAAGAGATGCACTAATACGTCACTGCGCCAGGCATCTCGCCAGATTACCGACTTATCACGCGTCATTTCCTCTAATTGCTGGACCTCGTTGTTTTTTCCATGGGACAGCAAAACCACTAAATCAGCACCAAAGTTTTGCAATATCGGATTGCGTTGCCATTGCGCCACTCGGCTGATGCGCTTGATCAATATGTCTTTTTCTGGATGGTCGTGATGCAACCAGTGCTGTGCCTGCGTCAATACTTGGGCCAATTGCCGAGGATCCAGATCGCTGCTGATCATGCACGTGTTCAAGGACTGCTGGTCGAGTTTTTCCGCATAAGGCAAGATAGCCTTCAGCCGTTCCAGTGAAATCCCCCCTTGAATCAGCCATTTCTCCAATTTATGCGGATTTAGCGTCCCCTTTTCAAGTGCCCGCGAGGTGGCTGAGCTGGTGCGGTTGAATTGAACGGCGCGTGCCTCAGGTCGCGCCGATATTCCAAAAGTAGCGGCAAGTCGTTCGGCACCATGCCGCAGCAATGAATCGACGTGTTCCGCAATGAGAGGCTGGTGAGAGAGCTGAGGCAACATTCCCAGGATGTCGTGATCGATTTGTGGATCGCGCAAATATTCGGTGAGCTTAGGGAGTTGCAGCCAGCTATCCGGGTTGATCCTGCCGGGCTCCTGGGCAAGAGTATCTAAGCGTCTACGCGCTATTTTCGGATCGTTAAGCCAGGCGCTTGCGCACTCGAAAGTAATGCCTTTTTCGAGCAATTGCAGCACCAAGATGCGGTTGCCGGGGGCAATTTCGTTGCCTTGTCCAGCCTTCAGGAGAGGAGGAAGTTTGCAGATCAACCGCGTATATTCCAGGCGGCGATGCCATTTGTTTTCATCTTGAGGTTGTAGTGCCTGAACCAAAGGCGTACCCGACAAGATGCCGAGATAGGGCAGGATTTTGTGCCATGTTTCTTGGGATAAGGGGGGCCTGGACAGGAGATCGTCCAACAACTCCGGGTTTTTCCGTTGAGCGCTAACGAGCAGTCGCGAAACCCTCGCATCGAAACCGCTTGAAGACAGGATGCGGGACAAATTGGAGAAGATATTGTCGTGAGTCGCCTCAGGCTTGCGCATCCAGGTTTCCAATTGCGTAGCAGGTAAACCCGCTTGCAGCAGTGTCATCATGGGCGGATTCAACACGTTATGCAGATGGGCGACCGTGAGGGTGGTGTCGTCCAACCATTGAGTCAGGCTGGCGAGGGGAAGTTGGCGTTTCTCAAGCGCATCGGTCACCGGATCCTGGAACAGCATGTCGTGGCGATTGAGCGGCCCCGCTACCGCAGCATGCCGCAGCCATTGCACTGCTTGGTCAAACGGTAGGCGACCGTCATGCACCAGGCGTAACAAGCTGGCCGGCAGCGTGCGGGCAGGGAGGGCTGCCAGCACCTGGTTTCCTGCCAGCTCTTGCGCTCGTGCGCGCAGGCGCAGATCAAGCGCCAACCAGGTTTTCGGCGGCACAAAAGGGCTCAGCCGATCGGCGGGATTTGCCTGATACCACTCTTTATAAGAGATGCCGGCATTCGTGGCGGCGCTGGCTTTGTCGGCCTTGAGCAAGGTTTTCCAGAGCGGGCCGGATGCCGCTAGAAATTTTGTGCTTACCGCTTCCGCGCGTTCCAGGTCGCCTGCTTTTTCCAGCGCATGCGAAATGATAGACGACAGGATTTCCCGCGGCAGCACGTCGATGGCGGTAGCGCCGGCTGTGGCCGGCGCGTCGGCAGGATGAACACCGTCTTCGGGCGGGTGGGCGACCATGTGATTTTCGATGCTCTCGGCATAACGCGCGCGATTCAGGTCGAGATGGTTGGCCAATTGATTGCGCAACTCGGCGACCTGCTGGTCGGTTATTTGCTCAGGATCAACCTGGTGTGCTCCGGCCAAGGCGGCACGATACAAACAATCGCCGTCGCCGCGTACCGGTCGCACCTGTTGGTGCAATCCGTCTGGACCGGCGATGACGTCGTAATGCGTCATCGCGTGATCGTGTTGTAAATGGATCGGCGCCGCATTGGAGCGTGTGGACAAGCGATAACTTTGGTTATTCCGTGTGATCATCAAATCCCGGCCATTGAGCAAGCCTGAATTGCTGAGCAAGGTAGGCGCCGCATCGCCTGCATAATTATTCCAGTTCATCGGTGTCCTGATCCATGCTATGGCCTGGTCGACAATCACCATTCTTCGGCTTGCTTGCGTTCGGCTATGGCTTAGGCGCAAGGCATTGGCTATTGCCGACGGTTCAATCAGCGTCGGCGCCCGGACGCCACCGGGCGCGAAGGTAGGGCTTGAGGTGCGGATGGAGCTTGACGCTGGTGGGAAAGTAGCGGGCATGCGGCCCTCCTGGGTAACATAAATCACAGTGCAGGATACCGGCGCTCGTTGAGGAATTGCAAAGGACGATTGCCAGGATGGGTGGAGCGAAAATGCGGCACTATGTCGTCATTTCCGTCGCGTACCTGGCTCAAGCCCGGGGCCTGAGTGTCGCCATCTTGCATAAAGCCTGAGCGCTTACGAGAGACTTTCGCCACGGCTCAGGTTGTAGTAAGTGGTGACCGGTACGTCTTCCTGGGTGGGAAGATCGGCAGTTAAAGTTCCCTCTGCCGAAGTGATGCTTGATCGCGGCCCGGAGCCTCGGTGCGGGTAAGCCCTTGAGGGTGCCTGCGCGAGCGGTAAAGCCGCGCAGGCACGATGCTACGCTGTGACTAACTGCGCTGAGCCCCGCAGTTTATTGCCCGCGCATAAACAGGCGGTCCATCTCAGACAAGGTCAACTGGAACCACGTGGGCCGGCCATGATTGCACTGGTCGGCACGTTCGGTGGCTTCCATCTGGCGCAACAGGCCGTTCATTTCATCGAGTGTGAGGCGGCGATTGGCGCGCACCGCGTGGTGGCAGGCCAGGGTGCCCAACAATTCGTGCTGGCGTTCGGTCAACACGCGTGAGCCGCCGTAGGCGTTGAGGTCGCTCAGCACGGCGCGGGCCAGCGCTTGCAAGTCGGCATCCTTGAGCAAGGCGGGTACCGCGCGCACGGCGAGCGTGGTGGGCGAGAGCACGGCGATGTCGAAGCCCAGGGCGCTCAGTGTTTCGCGATGTTCTTCGACGGTACCGATTTCGACCGGGTCGGCCGGCATGGCGACCGGAATCAGCAAAGGTTGCACGGCGATGCTGCGCTCGGCCAGGGCGTTCTTGAATTGCTCATACAGAATACGCTCGTGGGCCGCATGCATATCGACGATCACCATGCCGCGCGTATTCTGCGCCAGCACATAGATGCCGTGTACTTGGCCCAGGGCAAAGCCCAGCGGATGGTCTTCGTCGGGCAAACTTGGGTCGGGCGGTAACGCCGCATGGCGCTCGGCGCTGATATCGCTGACGAACCAGCCGCCGGTAGCGGCCTGGCCGTCCGCCGAACCCGAATCGGCATGGGCCGCCCCAGGCTGCATGCCGGGCTGAGCGATACCGCGGCCGCCGTATAAAGCGTCGTACAGCGCCAGCGGCTGCGCTACCGGCAGGTTGCCTTGGCGCATACGCGCCTGCGGCAGCCAAGTGGTCTGCCCGGTCAGCGGATCGCGCACCGGCTGCTGCGTTTCCAGGTGTGCCGCGTGACCGCCTGCGGTGGTTTCCGGGGCCGCCCCCGCATGCCGGGCCAGGGCGCGCTGGACCGCGTGAAAGACAAATTGATGAATCGAGCGGGAATCGCGAAAACGCACTTCGATCTTCGACGGATGCACATTGACGTCGACCGATTCGGGCGGGATTTCCAGAAACAGCACATACGACGGATAACGCTCGCCATGCAGCACGTCTTCGTACGCTGCACGCACGGCATGGGTCAGCAGGCGGTCGCGCACAAAACGGCCGTTGACGAAAAAATACTGCTGGTCGGAACGAGCGCGGCTGGCCGTCGGCAAGCCGGCAAAACCGTAGACCGCCAACGGGCCGGCAATTTCTTCCAGCGGCAGATGGGCGCCGGCAAAGGTTTCACCGAGAATTTTGGTGGTGCGCTGGGCCGGGTCGCTGGGGTTCCAGTGATCGACCGCACGGCCGTTATGCAGCACTGAAATAGCTACATCGGGCCGGGCCAAGGCGGCGCGCCGTATCATTTCCAGGCAATGGCCGAGTTCGGTCTGCTCGGTTTTGAGGAATTTGCGGCGTGCGGGGGTGTTGTAATAAAGCTCGCGCACTTCGATGGTGGTGCCCACGGTACCTGCGGAAGGCGCAATTTCGCCGGTCTGCGCATCGATGCGCATGGCGTGCGACGCGGCGGCGGTGCGGCTGGTGATGGACAGTTGCGCCACCGACGCGATCGAAGCCAACGCTTCGCCGCGAAAGCCCAGGCTGCGCACGGCTTCCAGTTCGGCCAGCGAACGGATCTTGCTGGTCGCGTGGCGCATCAGGGCCAGCGTCAGTTCTGTTTCAGGAATACCGCAGCCATCGTCGGCGATTGCAATCCGCTTGACCCCGCCTTCATCCAGCGTGATACGCAAGGTAGTGGCGCCTGCATCCAGCGCATTTTCGAGCAGTTCCTTGACTACCGAGGCAGGGCGCTCGACCACTTCACCGGCGGCGATCTGACTGATGAGCTGGTCAGGCAGCGCCAGAATGGCGCGCGCCTGGAACGGTTGCGCCTTAGCCTCCGGCGACTCCGGCGCTAGCAACCTGGCCGCTGGCAACTCAGCCGTGGACAACGCGGTTGGCGGCAATTCGGCCGCCAGCGGTGCGCCAGACGGTTTAAGGGTAGCGTCGGCAGCGGGGACGGAGTCGGGCGGCACGGATAAAGAAGAGAATTCGGACATACGTCGATTATAACGACTCGCGCCGGTCGCGTGATTGCCATCCGGTTTCCGGTATCATGGCGACGCCGACGGGGTCATTGACGTTGCTGATCCGGCCCCCGCCCACCACTTTCTTAGGACACGCTTTTGGATACGCTCCTGGCTTTCGCCAATTTGGTACTGCACATCGATAAATTCCTCGGCGTCTTTATCCAGCAATATGGCGCTTGGGTGTACGCCGTGTTGTTCCTGATTGTATTTTGCGAAACCGGCCTGGTGGTATTGCCGTTTTTGCCGGGCGACTCGCTGCTGTTTATCGGCGGCGCGTTTTGTGCGGCGGGCACCATGCAGTTAACCCCGTTAATCGGCTTGATCGTGATCGCGGCGATTGCCGGTAATACAGTCAACTATTGGGTCGGCAGTTATATCGGGCCGCGTGTGTTTGAGCATAACTGGCGTTTTCTCGACCAAAAAGCACTTAAGCGCACGCATGATTTCTACGAACGCCACGGCGGTAAAACCGTGATATTGGCGCGTTTTGTGCCCGTGATTCGCACCTTCGCACCATTTGTAGCGGGTGTTTCAGGGATGCGTTGGACTCGTTTTCAGGCCTTCAATTTCGTCGGCGCCGCGTTGTGGGTGGTTGGTCTGGTACTGGCCGGTTATTTCTTCGGCAACCTGCCGTTGGTGCGTCAATACCTCAACGTGATTGTGCTGGTGGGGGTTGCGGCCGCGGCGGTGCCGGTGGTGCTGGGCGCGGGCTGGAAGATGTTGCGCGGCAAGCGGGCAGCTTGAACTTGCTCAGTTAGGCGGACGCCCTGCGGCAGGTGCGCAATGATGAACTATTTATTTATAAGATTTTTCTTATTGTTATCCGCTTGCGCCGCATGATATTTGTCTGAACTTTAATGTTCCGGCAGATAGCAAATGATTCGTTATTACATTGTCGATCAAGATAAAACCACGGTAGGTGGGGCAGTAATTGCCCAACCCGGCTTTGGCAGCAACATGGGGAAAAAACGGGCGATGGAGGGCGACTCCGTCATCTGCCCCAAATGCAACACAACGGGTTATATCATTTGCGATGGTCCCCGGCATCGCGTCGATTTCATGGACAAACGCCCCGCCCTCAACAACGATCTGTGTAAATGTGCCTGTGACCAAGCGCCCCGGCTTGTCAACTCGTTAACCAATGCCTTCGAAGATCTGGATTCGGATGAAGTAGTCGGTCAAGGGTTTGGTTCATGGATCGGCCAAAACAGCCAGACAACCCCCGATCCATCGGTCGTGCGGCGTTTCCGTTTCGTCGCCAGCGCGAACCACCAGCCACTGGTAAATCGTGACTACATTGCTATCGTGGATGGAGAAAGCCGCATAGGTATAACTGATGGGGCGGGATATGCCGATGTTGAGGCACCTCCCGGGAAAGATATTCAGGTCCACCTGGTTTTCAGGTCGCCGAAAACCACCCTCAAACATCACGAGATCTGAATATGCCAGATAGCTGCGAATATACGGCCGGACCTTGGGCAACGGCGTTAGCAGTGAGCAATTACAAGGCGGAAGAGGTTTCTACTATCATGGTCAACGACCAGGCGGCTACCAGACAAGCCATTATCACCGCCCTGAAAAAGAAGGGCTATTCACTCGTTGAGCGTTCATCGTGGCAGGCAAAGCCGCCAACCGGTACTCTCAACCCTGGTTGGGATTACACCGATATTGTGATTCACCACGCCGGGCACAGCTACTCGTGTGCGATCAATACCCAGGGCGCGATCAAACAAATCAGGCAAGCTCAGGAATACGATATGGGCAAGATGGACGACATTGGATACCACTATGCCGTGTCTTGCCCTGGCGACATTTTTGAAGCTCGCGACGTTCGCTTTGAGGGGTCTCATGTCAAAGGCGATAACACCGGCAAGCTCGGCATCGTCCTTTTGGAAAATCTTGCTGAAGCGGGCGAAGCCTGGCAACAGGAATACCGTAAAAAATCGATATGGGACAAGCTCAGAGGTTCGCTGGATATTGCTCGGGATGCAGTAGCCTACGATCGCGAGTCGCCTACCCAAGCCCAGATTAGTGCCCTGGCAGCTCTGATCGAGACCGTACAGGAGTACTTTCATATCACCAAGCTCGGCGGCCATCGCGAGTATCAGTTACTGGCTCCCGGCAATGAAGGGCGCGCATGCCCAGGAAAATTCGGCATGCAGGTCGTCAAGCAAATGCGTTCGCGTTTCTCTTTAGCCGTTCCGTCCAAGTGAGAGAACCAGACCAAGGCGATTGTTGATGATATAAGTATGATGCTCAAACTGATTCTGAATGAGTTGGCATCGCCGTGTATCCTGCAGGTTTTCATTAACCTGCATCTTCGCCTGTCGTTGAACCGAGTCCAGCCATTCCTTGCTACCTACATCTGGCCCATGCCCCTGTCCATCTGAAATATCAAAATAGTTCTGATCGACATAAGAAAACCATTCCTGTGTACCGGCTTGATACTTTGGCGGACTCGGGATGTGGGTTGTCAAAACGAGCCATGCAATGACTATAAAGCCGATTAACGCGGTTGCTATCTTCATCAAGTTCTTGTGCATTGCCTGGCTGGCAGGATGTGTGGCGATCGCCATGATCGGGTGGATGACTGAAGCTCGCGATAGAGAGCAAAAGGTTGATATGGCGCTGGTGTTGGGCAACCAAGTCTATGCCGATGGTAGTCCATCAGACCGGTTGTCGGCAAGGTTGGATAGAGCTTTGCAATGCTATGAGCACGGCTTATGTCATCTAATTTTTGTGAGTGGCGGTATCGATAAAGCAGGAACCGATGAAGCTTTGGCGATGAAACGATACCTGCTGGCTCGCGGAGTAAGTGATAATCAGATCATCGTAGATAATCAGGGGCGGAACACTTGGGCAAGCGCGCAACACGGCGCTGAGTTTATGAGGCGCAACGATTTGAGAAGTGTCTTGGTTGTGAGTCAGTATTTTCACATTCCGAGAGCCATGCTAGCTCTAGACCGGCACGGTGTGCTAATGGTAGCCGGTGCCTGCCCGAAATTTGGAGAGGCTCGCGACATCTATTCTCTGGTCCGCGAAGTGCCAGCCGTCATATGGTATGCCATTCGTCCTCTCGAATAAATGTAACGCGGTGAGCGGGATGGTTTGGCGCTAGGCTGCCGACGCTAATGACGCACCCGCCCCGCACTCGGCATGGGCGAGTTTGGGGCCAAACCGGACTAGCCTGCGACTCACACAGTCCGCGATTTCGCCAGCGGCGGATTGGCCGCGAAGTAACGTTTGATGCCGCGTAAAATCGCATCGGCCATCTGATCGCGATAGGCCTCGTTGTTCAATTTTGTTTCTTCTTCCGGGTTCGAGATAAACGCCGTTTCGACCAGCACCGACGGAATGTCGGGGGCCTTGAGCACGGCAAAACTTGCTTGCTCGACCGACCCTTTATGCAGTTTGTTGATGGTGCCGATTTCATCGAGCACGAAGTTGCCGTAACGCAAACTGTCATGGATTTGCGCGGAGGTCGACATATCGAGCAGGGCACGCGAAACCGTTTCGTCCACGCTTTTTATATTGATGCCGCCGATCAGGTCCGACGAATTTTCTTTGTTGGCCATCCAGCGCGCGGCAGTGCTGGTGGCGCCGTGATCGGATAAAGCGAACACCGACGAGCCGCGGGCCGACGGGGTGATGAAGGCGTCGGCATGAATCGAGACAAATAAATCGGCTTCGACCCTGCGGGCTTTTTGCACCCGGACATTGAGCGGGACGAAATAGTCGTCGTCGCGTGTCATCATCGAACGCATATTCGGTTGCGCATCGATTTTGGCGCGCAGCTTGTGGGCGATATCGAGCACCACGGTTTTTTCGTAACTGCCGGCGCTGCCGATGGCGCCAGGATCTTCACCGCCATGGCCCGGGTCGATGGCGACCGTCAACAGACGGGTGGTACCCGGTTTGTTACTGCCGCGCAGGAGCAACTCGTCGTCATCGTGATGACCCGCGCCGGCCGCGGGGGCGGCGGCCAATTTGTCGGGCGCCGGCTTGTCGGCCAATTTGTCCGGTATCGGTGTGTTCGGTTTTGCGACGGCGACAGACGGGGTCTGTACGTCCAGCGTCGGACCGGTGACGGAACCCATCGCGCGCACGGCGGCATTCGCCTCGGGGTTGCCCAGATGCGCCGGCGGCGCGCTACTGGTCACGGGAGGTGAATTGTCGTTGGCGTATTGCTCGAAAAACGCGTCGGTATTGTCGTGTGCCAGCGGTGCCGGCGGAGTACCGGCCGACAGGGCTGCGCCGCTATTGGCCGGCGGCGAGGCCATGCCGGCGAGATTGCGTGGGTCGCCGCCGAGCGGATGCGGTGCCTGGTTCAGGGTGTTCTGGGTATAGGCTTCCTGCTTTTTCTCGGTGCGGGCCAGCAGGTCGAGCAGCGGATCGGGAGCGACTTCCGGATACAAGTCGAATACCAGGCGGTATTTGTAATCGCCTACCGGGGCCAGGGTGAACGACTGAGGTTTGACCGCGCCCTTGAGGTCGATCACCAGGCGCACCACGTGGGGCTGGAATTGACCGACGCGCACCTGGGCAATCTGCGGATCGTTCGGCGTAATTTTGGCGACCAGTTCTTTCAGCGCCTGATCGAGATCGATGCCGGTAAAGTCGACCACTACGCGGTCGGGGCCTTGCAGCAGTTTTTCATCATAGTTGAGCGGTTGATCGGATTCGATCGTGACCCGGGTGTAATCGCGGGCGGGCCAAACTCGCACGGCCAGCACCGATTGCGCCCACGCGCGGCTCGCGAGCAAGGGGTTCAACGGCCCGAGCAAGCCCAGCAGCACACTGGAGGCGCCGGCACGCAACATTTGACGGCGCGACCAGCCCGATGACGCGGTGGCAGCCGACTCGATCGACTTAAACGGTTTGATCAACATCTTTCGAGGCACTTTTTTCCGATCTCGGTATAGGCATGGGCGGTGAGGGTGCGGCCTGCTGCGCCGGATTCGGCGGCCGGGTCTGGCTCCGGCTTCGGCTCTTGGGCAGCGGGATGCGCTGCTGCCGCTTCAAGCTCCAGCGCAAACATCAGGTCGGGTATGCCGAGCAGATCGCCTGCCTGCTGCGGCCATTCGACCAGGCATAAGGCGCCGCTGCCGAAATAATCGCGAAAACCCGCGTCGGCCCATTCGGTGGGATCGACAAAACGATATAGATCGAAATGATAAACGCTCAGCGCGGTGTCGTGTCGCGTTATCAAATAGGGTTCGACCAAGGTGTAGGTGGGGCTGCGCACCCGCCCGACATGTCCGAGCGCATGCAACATGGCGCGTACCAGCGTGGTTTTGCCGGCGCCGAGGTCGCCCAGCAAATGAATCTGCAGTCCGGCGCAGGGCGCGCCCGGATCGAGGGCCCGCGCCTCGGCCCGCACGCTTTCCAGGGCTTGAGCCGCGCGCTGGCCGAAGGCGCTGGTCGCCGCTTCGTCGGGCAAAGCGAAAGTCCGGCTAATTAGGGCAGTGGCAGCAGGCATTGCGTAAAATAGGTGAATGAATCCGATCTCGTTTCCCGAAGCGCCGCATTCCGCCGATGCGCTCGCCGACTTGCCCGTACCGCTTGCGCTGCCGCTTTCCGGCGCAGCCGCGCTGGATCCGGCGGCGCTGGCCGACTGCGCGCAACGCATCCGGGACTGGGGTCGCGAACTCGGTTTTAGCGCGGTGGGCATCAGCGACACCGACTTGCAGCACGCCGAAGCCGGTTTAAATGCGTGGCTTGCGGCCGGATACCACGGTGCCATGGATTATATGGCGAAACATGGGACAAAGCGCGCCCGGCCTGCCGAACTGGTGCCCGGCACCCTGCGCGTCATCAGTGTGCGCCTGCCTTATCTGCCCGCGACGTTATTTGCCGCGGAGGATCTCGCTGCAAGCGAACTTGCCGCAAATGAACTTGCTGTAGCCGATCTCCCCGTGGCGGTGCCCGCTCCGGCGGCCCAAGCAGCGCCGCCGAATTGGCGTGCCCGTGAATTGGCCCGGCTCGATGACCCGACCACTGCCATTGTGTCGGTGTATGCCCGTGGGCGCGATTATCACAAAGTGCTGCGGCAACGCTTGCAGACACTGGCTGAGCGTATCACGGCCGAGTTCGGTCCTTTCGGTTACCGGGTGTTTACCGATTCGGCCCCGGTGCTGGAGGTCGAGCTGGCGCGTAAAGCTTTGCTCGGGTGGCGCGGCAAACACACCTTATTGCTCGATCAGCATGCCGGATCGTTGTTTTTCCTGGGCGAGATTTACGTCGACTTGCCCTTGCCGGTCGATGCGCCCGAAGCACCGCCGGTGACTTACCCCGCCGATGCGCCCGAGTTGAGGCAAGCGACCGACGCCCCGGCGGCAGTATCATCCGGTACGCCGGTGGCGGCCGACGGTGCGCATTGCGGCAGTTGCACGCG
>JAMFSV010000066.1 GCA_026225455.1 Burkholderiales bacterium
CCGAGCGGTGTATCCAGTTTGACCAGGCGGCTGCTTTGCACCAACCCATTGCTTAAAACCAAAATGCTATCCAGCGCTGCCATACGACCCTTTTAATAATGATTGCCCCCTGCGTATCGATATAAACCTTACAAATTCATTGCAAGATTAAAATCAAAATCGCCAATCATTTTAATGTAAAAGGATTGCCTTTACTGAGATAAGCTACCATCTCGAATTAATAATTTTTATATGGCTTATCTCGAATTATTTATCATCATTTCTTCCACAAATCACCGCTTAAAAACCCGCCCCACCACCTCCAAATAATGCTCAAGCGGCAATGTCGCACAATCCGCCTGCTTGGCCAGATCATCCCAGCGCCGCAAGCGTAACGCGTCAGCGGCATAGGGCAAAGCTTGAAACTGGGCGGCTTGCGCCGCATCGAATACCCCGCCTTGCAGCGCCAGGCTGCGCACCGAGTCGGCGGACAAGTGCGCGAAATAATCGGCGTCGATGGCGCATAGGCAACGTTTGGCGTCGACATGCAGACGGATCGGCTCCAATACCGCATCAGTAAAGTTGCCGCGTAAAAACGGCAAGGCATAAAACTGATGCAAATCGTCGATGCCCTGCTCGGTCGGTGTATCGAGGGCCTGTACGCGCGGGTGCAATAGATGTCCGAGGTCGTGCAGCAAGGCAGCGGCAATCAGGCTATCCGACGCGCCGTCTTGTTCCGCGCGTTGCGCCGTTTGCAGGGCGTGTTCGAGCTGGCTGACGGGTTCACCGCTATAGGCAAGTGCGCCATATTGCTCGAACAAGGTGCGAATATCTTCGATGCTCAGCGACATGGCAATACCCTCGGTTTCAATTCTTCGGCTTGGCCCGACGTGCCGGCATCCGCGTGGCAATCAAGCACAAGGCCAGCAGCGAAATAGCCAACAGTACCAGCGACAAGGCCGAAGCCGGCAGGTAATAACCGCGCTCGACTTCGCCCACGACCACAATCGGCACGGTGGCAAAACCCGGCGGGTAGACGGTCAAGGTGGCACCCAATTCACCCAACGATAAAGCAAAGCCAAGCGCGACGCTGGCGCGCAGCGCGGGCACCATTTGCGGCAGCACCACCCGCAGCAATACGCGAGCGGGGGCGGCACCGAGGCTGGCGGCGGCCTCGCGCAGGATCTGCAATTCGGGGCGCAGCGCCGCGGCGCAACAACGGTAACAAAACGGCAAGACCAAGGCCAATTGCACCAGCATCACGATGGCCGCCGAGCCCGACAAGTCGAGCGGCTTCTTGTGATACGCAATCAATACTGCCAGACCCAACACCACGCTGGGCAAGCCGTTGGGCATCATGGCCAGCGCGTCGACCACGGCGCCCACGCCATGCCGGTCGCGTCCTTCCAGGCTGAGGGCGATCCATAAACCCAAGGCCGTGCCCAGCAACGCCACGCTAAAGCCGACTTCCAGGCTGGTGCCCACCGCATCCCAGTCGTCCGAGCCCAGCCGTTCAAACCAGCGCATGCTGTAGCCGGTGGGCAAGATGGTGCCCGACCAATGTTCCGCGACGCTGGACAACGCGACCACCGCGACCGGCAAGACGAATAAGAAAACACATAATAAGGCGGTCAGGGTGCCGATGCTATAACCACCAAGACGCGACACCCAGCGGCGCGGCGCGGCAATCCGGCGCGGGCGTTCGGCGGATACCGCCGCCGGGATCAGGTCAGCTTGCATAACGGTTCCCGCGACGGCTCATGCGCCGATACATGGCATACAACGTAAGCGACATCAGCAGCATCACTACCGCACCGGCCGCCGCTGTCGGCAAATCGAGGTCGACCGTAGCCGCTGCGTAAATCGCCACCGGCAAGGTCACCAGATGAGCGCTGCCCAGCACCAGCAAGATACCGAATTCATTCAGCGTAAGCAGGAAACACAGGATGGTTCCGGCGGCGATGCCGGGCCAGGCCAGCGGCAACACCACGCGCCAGGCCACTCTGCCCAGCCCCGCGCCAAGACTGCGCGCCGCTTCCAGCAAACGCATATCCAGCAGCGCAAATGAGGCCATGGTGGGCCGCACCACAAACGGAGTATAGAAAATCACTTCTGCGAGAATCACACCGCCGCTACCGAAGAGGAAATTAAGCGGCGGCTGCTCCAGATGAAAAATCCGTTGCAGCAACAATCCGATGGAGCCTTGCGAACCGTACAAAAAAATCAGGGTGAAGGCCACCAGGAAGGACGGAAAGGCGACAAACAATTCCAGAAAGCGCGTTAACAAGCGCGCCCCGGGAAACGGCTTGAAGAACAGTAAAGCGGCAATCAAGACCCCCAGGACCGACGCCAAACCGGCGCTGGCAAAAAGAATCGCCAAGGTGGTGCCGACCACGCCGCGGGTTTCCGGATTGGTGAAAAATACCGTATAGGCATGCATGCTCAAACCATCCGCCCCACTCACACTGAGCCAGATCAAGCGCAGCAAGGGGTAGATAATCAGCGGCCCGAGCACGGCCACGATCGCGGCCAGATTCAGGTTGGCCAGCCAGGCACTGCGCCGCCGTAACTTTTGTGCGGCACGCGCGGGGTGCGCGATCGCCGGATCGGCCGCATCGGCAAGCGCAGCCAAGGCCTTATGCGCGGGTAATGACGACATCGTTTTCTTCGTAGCTTAAGGAAATCCGCGCACCTTTTTCCGGGAAGGCGCCGCCGCTACGCGGCTGGGCGACCTGGACCAGTTGTTCCGGCAAGGCGTCCAACGCCACCTGCACAGTGACGGTGGCGCCGTACCATTCGACCGAGGCGATCACGCCGTGCAACAGGCCCTCGCCCAAAGGCACAATGCGCAAACGCTCGGGGCGCAAACAGGCGAGCTGTTCGTAATCGCCGGCATAGGCCTGGCGCGGAAAAATCAAACGATACGGCAGTAAATTGGCCGGCCCAAGATAACGCGCGACAAAAGCATCGTTCGGTTGATCGTATAACTCTTGCGGCGTACCGAGTTGAGCGATACGGCCGTCGCGCATCAGCAGCGTACGGTCGGACAATACCAGCGCATCGTCTTGATCGTGAGTGACGCAGACGATGGTCAGATTGGGCAACCGCTCGTGCAAAGCCTTCAGTTCGGAGCGCACCGAAGCGCGCAAATTGGCGTCCAGCGCGGACAGCGGTTCGTCCAGCAGGAGTACGTCGGGTTCGATCACCAGCGCCCGCGCCAACGCCACGCGTTGTTGCATGCCGCCCGATAAAGCGGACGGCAACTGATGGCCGGCATCGCCCAATTGCACCAGCTTTAACGCGGAGGCCACCCGCTGTGCGATATCGCGACTCGAAACCCGGCGGGCGCGCAAGCCGAAGGCCACGTTCTCGAATACCGTCAAATGAGGAAACAGGGCATAACTCTGAAATAACAGGCCCAGGTTACGCTGGTGCGGCGGTATGTAGGTGAGATCGCACCCGGCGACGGTCAAGCGCCCCTGAGCCGCCTCGACGAAGCCGGCGATAAAGCGCAACAACGTCGTTTTGCCGCAGCCGCTGCGACCCAATACCGTAAGCAATTCGCCACGGCGTATCGACAGGCTCAGATCATTCAACACGGTACGTTCGCCAAAACGCACGGTCAGGTTTTCTATTCCCACACCCTCGGTTTCATGCGATAACGCGCTCGCGTCGATAGGGTCGGGAATGCGAGGCAGGTCAGCTTTGGCGGTCCGGCCATCGTTATGTGCCGCTTCAAAATTCAACGCCTCAGCCGCCGGCGTCGATGGGGTGTCTTGATCCTGGCCGGGGATGGAATGGGTCGCGCGGTCGGCGCTGAGGTGAGCTGATTTCACGATGCATTCCTGTTCGACTCGGCCGGCGGGATGATACATCGTGCCGGCCGATTGCCGCGATTTACCGGGTCCGGGCGCAACTCAACGGCGCTGCGGCAAGGATCCCGGCGGCCTGGCGGTACCAGCTTATTAAGTCAGCTTATTAAGCCGACTTACTGAGCGGGCTTACTGAACCGACTTACTGAGCGGGCTTGACCACGTCAACTTGCTTGCCCGAATCGGCGATGACTTCATTTTTCCAGCGCTGGGTCCAACCGGCTTTCTTCGCCATCACTTCGGTCCAGTCGACCGGCACCACTTTCACGCCAGCCACGGCGGCTTTCAGCGCATTGCCGTTCTTGCCGCTCAACGCTACATCGGTGCGGCCCGGCAGACCGAATACATCGGGCACCTTGGCTTGCACTTCTTTCGACATCAGAAAGTCGATCAGCTTCTTGCCTTCCGCCTGGTTGGGACTGTTCTTGATCAGGCCGATGGCATAAGGCAATTGGAAGGTGGCGGGAGCGTCGCCGGCCTTGGCCGAGAGGAATACCGGCTTGAGCGTCAGGCCGCCGTTTTCCGCATCGTCGAGGTCCATTTGCACGTCGCCGTTGGCCACCGAAATTTCGTTGCGCGACAACAGCACGTCCAGGTAACCGGTGCCTTTGGTATGGAACTTGACGCCTTTTTCCAGATTCTTCAAGTATGCGAAAGCCGCATCCTCACCCATCAGCGAGGTGGTCAAAATCACCACCGCCATGCCGTCGCCGGCGGTGGCCGGATTCGAGTAAGCGACCTTGCCGGCATATTGCGTATCCAGCAAATCGGCAAAGGTCTTGGGCTGCGTCTTGACCACGTCCGGATTGATGGCGAAGGAAAAATAGTTATTCACAAAGGTAGCCCAGCTGCCGTCGGCGGCTTTGGCGATGGCCGGCACATTCTTGTATTCGATGCTGGCGTAGTTTTGCAGCACACCGCTAAGCGCAGCTTGCTGGATAAACGGCGGCAAAGTCACGATCACGTCCGCCTTGGGCGAATCTTTTTCAATGGTGGCGCGATTCACCACTTCGCCGCTGCCGGCCGTCACGATACTGACTTTGACACCTTCTTTCTTTTCGAATTCGGGCAGCACGTCCTTATACAGATTTTCCAGGCCGTCGGCGGTGTACAACACCACCGCATCGGCCGCTTGTGCGGCGCCGGAGAAACATTGCAGGACGGCCGCGGCCACAACGGTGCCGGCAACACGCCGCAGTCCGGCGCGACTCAAGATTTGGGTCAGGTGCGTCATGGTTATCTCCAGAAACGGGGGGCGAGATGCAAGAGGAAATTGAGGGGTCCCGGGAAAATCCGACGGCGAGCAAGACTCGCGCATCCACTAGAATTTGGATCTTCAGGAGCACGCCAGCTTCCCAGAGTTTCATGACACGCCTGTGACACGCAAAATAACGCCAATTGATGCATCGGCGCCGGTTCACGCCAGACGAAGAAAAAGCCGGGTTAAGCGACGGGTGCCGGTATCAGTTCCGGACCCTGGGTTTCGAGTGCGAGGCGCATCTTGCCCGCGGGGATCGGCCGGTAAAACAGGAAAGCAGGAAAGCAGGAAAGGCACTTTATTGCTTTTGCGCTTCGACCTGCAATTCAATCCGGGTAAGCGTGCGAAACCCAGCCGCCTTACCGAAATCGATGCCGAAATCGGCGCGATCGATTTGTGCCGTCGCGTCGGCGCCGCAGACTTCGCGCAACAATACCGGATGCATGATGCACTTGAATGAATCGAGGTGCAGATTAACCGGGCGCGTCACCCCATGCATCGTCAGCGTGCCGATAACCTCTTCGGGCACCGCCCCGACAAAGCGGATTTGTGTGCCGCGGTAGATGATTGCCGGATATTTCGGCACATCGAAAAATTCATCGCTTTGCAATTCCGCATCGAGCGGCGCATTGCCGGTTTGCACCGAGGCCGGGTCGATAACGGCATAGACGGTACCCGTGTGGGCTTTCCGATCCAGCGTCACATGACCCGACGATCTAGCGAATTTACCGCGCCAGGTCGACAGCCCGCCCATGTGGTCCGCGGCAAAACTGGCGTAGGTATGCCGTGGATCGAATTGATAGACATCGGCCGCCGACACCGCGGGCGCAACCACCAGCAAGAGGACGCCAGGCACGGTAAGGAAGGGCAACAGTTTCATCAAACAGCTCCTGCTTGAGATGGCCGTCGGCCAAGCCAGGCTGTCAGCAGTTCAAGACCGCGGCAAACTGACCAGGTGCAAGGTCAGCACCACTTTGTCGGCCAGCAGCGAAGATTGCGGCCCAACCCCGAACTGCTCGCGACGGATCGGCAACATGCCGTCGAAGACCTGCGCCTGGCCGGCTTGCGTATAACTGACCGGCACAACCACGTTGAGCGTTTTACCGCGCAGCGTCAACTTGCCCGCCACACTATATTTGTCGTCGCCGGCCGTGACAATCGCGGACGAGACAAAACGCGCGACGGGGAATTGCTCGACATCGAGCCAGTCGGCACCGCGCAACTCGCGGCTTAATTTGGCATCGCGCAGGGACAAACTATCAACTTCAACCTCAAGATTGGCATGACCGGCCGCGGGTCTTTCCGGATCGAAGACCAATTCGCCGCTGAAACTCTTGAAAAATCCGCTGACCGGGACCTTCATTTTGTTGAAGGTGATGTGGATCGAGCTTTGTTTCAAGTCCAGACCGGACCAGGCAGTTGCCGAAACGGCTTGAGAAGCCGGCGGGGAAGATGACTGAGAAGATGACTGAGAAACAGACGCCGGCGGCATCGCGGCATGGGCGCTCGCGGCGGCCATGCCATTCGCCGCCGATGGCGATTTTGCGGCGGAAGCCGTGACGGGGGCGGACGCGGACGCGGTCCCCGCCTGCCCCCACAGCGCCGTACTCGCCAACATCAATGCGGCCACGCGGAGCTGAAACGAGGCACGGCCCAGGAAATTCGATAATACAGCCATAGACAAACCTTAAAAGAAGCACGCAAGGCCGCGTGCAACAGCAACCGGCTGATCGCGGCGTTTTATCCAGCCCCGGTAAAACGCCGTAATCTTCGAGCCCAGTCATCCTACCCGAAGCGCGAGCGCTGTCCAATACAATGCGTTGCAACTCCTTTCCTGTCCTATCAGGGACACGCGCCACGCCATTTTGGTACCATGCAGCCTTGGCGCCCGCGGTTTTTGAGGCGCAACACCGATACGCTTGGCGCGCCATCCGGCGAACCTTCTTGAGTCGCGCTTGCCCAATGGAGGTTTGCTGTTGTCTGCGCGGCGTCGATTTGCTGTTGTCGATGCGCGTTTTGCACCCCGCGTCAGCCGTCCGAGGGCAACTTACGACGATTGGCGACGGCTTAGCCGACTTCCCTTCCCTGACCAAGCGCCGATGAACCACGATGAAATGATCGCCTGCCACGAATGCGACGTCCTGCATCGGAAGGTAGAGCTGGCGCGGATGACAACCGCCCGCTGCTCGCGCTGCAACGCGGTGTTGTATCGACGCTTGTCCGGGCGGATCGACCGCGTACTGGCAATGGCGTTGACGGCGCTGATTACCTTGGTGATTGCCAATGCATTTCCCATCGTCGAGCTCAAATCCAACGGTTTTACCTCCCAAGCCACGCTGATCAGCGCCGTCGCCCAGCTCTGGAGCGAAGACAATATAACCGTCGCCGTGCTGGTGTTGTGTTCAACCTTGCTGTTTCCCGCCGCCGAATTGCTGGCGCTGCTGTGGTTGCTGATCCCGATTCATGCGGGGCGGCGGCCGGCGGGCTTTGCGCTGATTTTGCGCACGGTGATCGGCTTGCGTCCTTGGGGCATGATAGAAGTCTTTATGTTGGGGGTATTGGTGACACTGGTGAAACTATCCGGCGTCGCGCGGGTGATTCCCGATGTTGCGCTGTTCGCCTTCGGCGTCCTGACCATCCTGTTTGCCGCGGTGATGGCATTCGACCTGCGTAGCTTGTGGGACCTCGCCGATCGGCTGCCCGCGCCCTGCCAGCCGTCTCGGCCCCGCCTGCGCGATAAGTCCGACAGCGCCGCCCCGGCACGCCCGCCACTGACACGTCACCGGAGTCCGCCGCCGTGAAATACCAGACCGCGCTGCGTTCGGGGCTGCTGGCCTGCCATATTTGCGGCCGCCTCAGCCCCCGCCCCACCGGCTCCGGCAGTCACTCGGCGCAGCGCATCCCCGCGCCGCGCTGCCCGCGCTGCAACGCCGCGCTGCATGCGCGCCTCCCGGATAGCGTAACGCGCACCTGGGCCCTGCTGATTGCCGCCGC
This sequence comes from Burkholderiales bacterium, assembly GCA_026225455.1. Taxonomy (GTDB): domain Bacteria; phylum Pseudomonadota; class Gammaproteobacteria; order Burkholderiales; family Burkholderiaceae; genus LMUX01. Next base: position 8,104 of record JAMFSV010000066.1, read on the forward strand.
ACTGCTGTATATTCCGGCCAATCTGCTGCCGATTTTGCATACCGCCTCAATTCTCGGCTCGCAAGACGACACCATCATGAGCGGTATTGTCTATTTCTGGACCACCGGCGAATGGCCCCTGGCATGCATCGTTTTTATCGCCAGCATTTTGGTGCCGATGCTCAAGCTGGTGACACTGAGCCTGCTCGCCTGGACCACCCAGCGCGGTTCACGCTGGCGGCCGCAGCAGCGCACCGGCTTATATCGCACGATCGAAAAAATCGGCCGCTGGTCCATGCTAGACGTGTTCGTCATTACACTCACGGTCGCACTGGTGCATTTTCAGTCGATCGCCATGATTACCGCAGGGCCTGGTGCGCTGGCCTTCGCCTGTGTGGTGGTCTTGACCATGCTGGCCTCAATGAGTTTTGACCCGCGCCTGATCTGGGACACCATAGAAAACACAGGACCTCACCATGAATGATAAAGATCCGCAGGCGCCCGCAGAGCCGGGCCTGCCGCCTGGCTCCGGCGACCACCCGGCCGAATATGAGCCGGTGATCCAGCCGACTCAGCGCTGGTTGCCATCGCTGGTCTGGGTGATTCCTATCATCGCCGCGCTGGTCGGCTTGTCGCTGGTGGTCCAGGCCGTGCTGCAACGTGGGCCGACCATCACCATCACGTTCAAGACCGCGGAAGGTATCGAGCCCGGCAAAACCAAGCTCAAATACAAGGACGTCAACGTCGGCGACGTGAAATCGGTTTCGCTGAGCCACGATTTGTCGCATATCCTGGTCAAGGTCGAACTGACCAAGGAAGCCGAGTCCTTCGCGGTCCAGGACACGCGTTTCTGGGTGGTGCGGCCGCGCATTGCCCTGAGCGGCGTGTCGGGACTGAACACTTTGCTGTCGGGCACCTACCTCGGGGTTGATGCGGGTAAGTCAACCGACTCGAAATCCGATTTTGTCGGACTCGAAAGTCCACCGGCTGTAACCGGCGACCAGCAGGGCCATCAATACATACTGCATTCGGAAAACCTGGGCTCGCTGGATATCGGCTCGCCGGTTTTTTACCGGCGGATCCAGGTAGGTCAAGTGGTCTCGGTCAATCTGGACCATGACGGCAATGGCGTGACCGTGGGTGTATTCGTCAATGCGCCCTACGACCGTTTTGTCGGCGTCAATACCCGCTTCTGGAATGCCAGCGGGGTTGATCTGCGGATCGACTCCGCCGGGGTCAAACTCAATACCCAATCGCTCGCCGCGGTGTTGATCGGCGGCATTTCCTTCCAATCGCCGCAAGGCCAGCCGCCCGGACCGCCCGCGCCGGACAACTATGGCTTTGGCCTGGCCGCCGACCAAAGCGACGCAATGCGGATTCCGGACGGAAAAGCGATCCCGGTGGTGTTTAATTTCAACCAATCCTTGCGCGGCTTGACCGTCGGCGCGGCGCTCGATTTCCGCGGCATAGAAATCGGCGAAGTGCAGAATATCGGCCTCGATTACGACAAAACCACGCATTCGTTCAAGATGCCGATTACGGTGCTGATGTATCCGAACCGCCTCGGCCCGACCTTTGCCGCGCACGTGCAAAACGGCTCGCGCAGTGAAGATCAAATCCTGGTCTCGACGCTGGTCAAGAATGGTTTGCGAGCGCAGTTGCGCACCGGCAATCTGCTGACCGGCCAGTTATATATCGCGCTCGATTATTTCCCCAAAGCCGGGCCGGTCACCATCGACCTGACCAAAGAGCCGCTGGAACTGCCTACGGTGCCCAACACGCTGGATCAATTGCAGAACCAGGTGGCCGACATTGCGAAGAAACTCGACGCGGTGCCGTTCGACCAGATCGGCAACAATCTGAACACCGCGTTGAAGAGCGCCGACAGCTTGTTCAAGCAACTCGATACGCAGGTCGCACCCGAAGCGAAAGCCACCTTGACCGAGGCGAAAAAAACCTTCGGCGCGGCACAACAGACCCTGGGCCAGGATTCGCCGCTGCAAACCAATGTCCAGCAAGCGTTGCAGCAACTGAATCAGACCCTGCAGACGCTCAATTCGCTGGCCGATTATCTGGAACGCCATCCGGAATCGCTGCTGCGCGGCAATCAAGGAGATAAAAAATGAGCCACACGACCGCCTTGAAGTCGCACCGCCTGCACCGCGCCCTGGTCGCTGCCGGACTGGCCGCGACGCTGCTGCTGGGCGCCTGCGCCGAATCGGCTCCGTTCAGTTACTACACGCTGGTCGGGCCGGTCGACGCCGTTCCGGCAACGCCCATCCCGCTCGGCACCGCGCGCGCACCGGTGCTGATCGAGGTGATGCCGACCAATGTGCCGCAGCAGGTGCAACGCCCGCAACTGGTGCTGACCACGGGCGGTGGCCAAGTCAAATTCCTCGAACAGCAGCGCTGGTCGCAGCCGGTCGCCGACGAAATCTCGCAAGCCTTGTCGCAAGACCTGACTCGCAGCTTGCCCGCGATCGATGTCTACCGCAGCACGCACGCCGATACCCAGGCGGTTTATCGCATTGCGCTGAATGTGCAGCGCTTCGACTCGGTGCCGGGCAGCCGTGCCACCCTGGATGCCGTGTGGAGCGTGACCTTGAACCCGCGCGGCGTGGCCATGACGTGTCACACCACAGTGAACCAGCCGGTGGCGGCCGGCGGCTTGAGCGACGGCGGCACCGACTATACGGCGCTGGTGCTGGCGCACCGTCAGGCAATCCAGCAGTTGGCGGGACAGATCGGCATCGCGATCGGCACCCTTGGGCGCCTGTCCGGCAGCGCGATGACGGCCACCCCAGCTAGCGGGGCTACGGCCGGCGTGACGCCAGGCCCTGTCATAGCCTGCCCCACCGCATCCTGAGCGGGTTTGACAGGTTTGACAGGTTTGACACCCCGCGGCTCGGCACCCAGTTTGGCACCGAGCCTTGAAACGGCAATCAAGCCGCCGGGGATCAAACCGACCAGGGTCCGGCATCGGCTGGCCTGGGGCGGCGTGGGCCGCGTACAATACGGGTTTTAGCGGCTTTGCTCGGCAAAGCCCACCTCTTGCCGACCCACGCCCATGCCCATATTTGAACTTTTTGCGCCTTGCCCGCGCGGCCTCGAAGCACCGCTTGCGGCCGAACTGCGCGAGATTGCCAAGCACACACCCCTGAATGTCGGCGCCGAAGTACCCGGCGGCGTCCATTTCCGCGGCGACTGGCCGGCAATTATGGCGGCCAATCTAAATTCCCGGATCGCCAGCCGCGTGCTGCTGCGCATGGCGCAGCGCAGTTATCGCAGTGAAAACGATATTTTCGAATTGGCCGTCGAGCAAGAATGGGAACATTGGTTTACCCATCTGCAGACGCTGCGGGTCGATGTCACCGCCATCAAGTCGCCGCTGCGCAGTCTCGAATTTGTCACCTTGCGGGTCAAGGACGCGATTTGCGACCGCTTGCGCGACAAGAGCGGCGACCGGCCCAATATCGACACCACCAATCCGGACGTGCGCGTTTATGCCTTCCTCACCGCCACTCATTGCACCCTGTATCTGGACACTTCGGGCGAACCGCTGTTCAAGCGCGGCTGGCGGCTCGACAAAGGCGCCGCCCCGCTGCGCGAAAACCTCGCCGCCGGCATTCTGAGCCTGTCCGGCTGGACCCCTGGCACTTCGCTCTACGACCCGATGTGCGGCAGCGGCACCTTTATCGCCGAAGCGACGCAAATGGCCTTGGGCATTGCGCCCGGCACCCATCGCAGTTTCGGTTTTGAAAAGCTCAAACGGTACGAAGGCAAAACCTGGACCGCGATGAAAGGCGCCGCGCTGCAGCATCATCGCGAAGCGCAAGGCGCCAGCGCCGACCTGGGTATTTACGGCAGCGATATTTCCGGCGATATGCTGGTCAAGGCGCGCAGTAATCTGGAGCGTGCCGGCCTGCCTGAAATGCCGTTGAAACAAATCGATGCGCGCAATATGACACCGCCCTTCGACACTCCGGGCATCCTGATCGCCAACCCCCCTTACGGTGAGCGGATCGAGATTCGCGGCCCGCGCGGCGAACTGCGCGAAGTACGCGATGTAGCCCACGAAATGGGGCAAGACGAGGACGATCACGGCTTCCGCCGCGAGCAGCCGGATCAAACCGATGCCGCGTTTTTCAAAGCCATGGGCGATGCGCTGAAACAGCGTTTTACCGGCTGGCAAGCGTATATCCTGACCTCGGACCGTACCTTGCCGGGTCAGCTACGCCTGCGCGAAGCCCTGAAAACGCCGCTGTTCAACGGCGCGCTGGAATGCCGTTTGTTCAAGTTCGACCTGATCGCGGGATCGGTGCGGCAGCGTCCTGCCGCTGCCGGTGATATGCCGGCTTAAGCCGACGTCGCGGGGCTTTGGCTGCCACCGTCAAGCGGTTCCTTTGAAGCGGTTCCTTTGAAGCGGTTCCTTTGAACCAGCGGAGTGTGCCGCCGAAGATTCGAAACCGCTGAATTGAGCCTGATCCGCCGCCGCTTTGCACAGCCCACTAAAACGCGGGCTGTGCAGTTGCGTTTTACTGCGCTCTGGCGAAACCCTGCATATCGTTGACGAATTCGTCGAGCAAGGACATCGCGGTATTGGGCATGGTGACGATATGCGCATGCTGGCCGTCACTGACCAGTTGCCATTTACGCTGAAGCTCGGACGGCACCGGCGGAAACACCACAGTCAAGGCCTGGGGATTTAGCCAGGCGGGAATCCCCACGTCGCATAAAGCAGCCTGCAAAAAACCGGCCTTGGTTTCGGCATCGCGAAAGCGGCTTTCGAAGCCGGCCGGACCCAGTTGGTTAATCGCAAACCACAGGCATAACACCGACAGCGCGTTACGCAAGCCACCCAAGGTCGAATCGGCACAGCCGATATACGGCACCTCGCGACTGACCCGTTCGCTCAAACTCTTGCGTGTCAAAACCACGCCGCACGGCATCGGTGCGCCGATAAAATTGTGACCGCTGAAGGTTATGCTGTCGGCGCCATGCGCCAGATCGAAACCGCCCGCGTAGTCGCTAAAATGCAGGAATGCACCGCTTAGCGAAGCATCCGAGTGAATGAAATGCTGCGTCACCCGGGCCTCTTGCAGCACGCGGCGAATCTGGGTGACGTCGTCTTTGGCTTCGGTCATGGGGGTGCCGATATTCGCCACCACGATGATCGGGCGGCCGGGCAGCGCGGTTAGACGCCCGGCCAGATCGTCATAGTCAATTTCGCCACTGGATTGCACCGCCACCTGCTCGCTGTCGAGCCGTAGCAAGTGGCAATTTTTGGGCACGTTGTAATGTGCCGCGGTGGAAAACAAGACTATTGCGTCGGGATAGAGTTCACGCGCGAGGGCCAGGCTGAAGAGGTTGCCTTCGGCGCCACCGGTTGTCACATAACCCCAATAATCGTCTTCCGGCGCGCGAAAGTGCCGGGCATAAAAATCGATCACTTCGCGCTCGAAAACCTTGGTATTGATGCCGTAATGGCCTTCGGCAAAAGGATCGCCCAGATTATGTAGCGGCAACTCAAGAAAATTGGCAAGAAAACCGTAGTTGAAATCCTTGGCCATGGGAAAACCCAGGGAATAGGCATTTTGCATGCCCATATCATTGAGAAAATTTCTAAAACGATCTTCGATCACGCGATTCATGCCGCCTTGCCGGTCGCTCATGTACTGCCGCACCCGACGGTCGGTATTGAGATCCATATCTGCCTTATTTGCGAAAAGCGCCCCTTTTAACAGTTTTAAGCACAACGTTAAATATCGCTGCCCTCAAGAAAAAAACAAGACCGATCCCTGTCATCTGCCCCCTCCTGGTGGGCGCAAATTGTTGCTGATTCAAGCTATCCTTGGGGCACCATGCAAACAGCCCGCCAAACGTGCGTCTGGCGGGCTGTTCAGCGGCGGCTTGAGCTTGGGCTTGGTCAAACCCAAGCCGCCGGGACTAACTTTGAGTACGGGTGCGACACCCAAGTTTATTCAATCGCCCGTCCCATCTCCTCCACCACTTTCTTGGCATCGCCGAACACCATCATGGTCTTGTCCAGATAGAACAATTCATTGTCGAGACCGGCATAACCGGCAGCCATTGAACGTTTGTTGACGATAATGGTGCGGGCCTTGTAGGCCTCCAGAATCGGCATGCCGGCAATCGGCGACTTGGGATCGTTCTTCGCCGCCGGGTTGACCACGTCGTTCGCCCCCAGCACCAGCACCACGTCGACCTGACCGAATTCGGCGTTGATCTCGTCCATCTCGAACACCTGATCGTACGGCACCTCGGCTTCGGCCAACAGGACGTTCATATGGCCCGGCATACGGCCGGCCACCGGGTGAATCGCATAACGTACCTGCACGCCTTTTTCCGTCAGCTTCTCGGCCAATTCCTTGAGCGCATGCTGCGCCCGGGCTACGGCCAAACCGTAACCCGGCACAATCACCACCGACTCGGCATTCGACAGTAAAAACGCCGCATCGTCGGCCGACCCCGATTTGACCGGGCGCTGTTCCGCGGCCGGCCCGCTGGCGGCGCCGGCATCGTTACCAAAACCGCCCAGCAGGACGTTGATAAACGAGCGATTCATCGCGCGGCACATGATGAAGGAGAGGATGGCCCCGGACGACCCGACTAGTGAGCCCGAAATAATCAGCATCGGGTTGTCCAGCGAGAAACCGATACCGGCCGCGGCCCAACCCGAGTAGGAGTTGAGCATCGACACCACCACCGGCATATCGGCGCCGCCGATGGGGATGATGATCAGCACGCCGAGCAAAAAGGCGATGGCCGTCATGATGATAAAAGGCAGCCAGCTTTGGGTGAGGAAGAAAATCACGCCGAAGCCGATCATGGCCAATGCCAGCAGCAAGTTGAGCAGATGCTGGCCGGCGTAGGTTACCGGCGCGCCCTGAAACAGGCGGAACTTGTATTTGCCCGAGAGTTTGCCGAACGCGATGATGGAACCGGAAAAGGTAATCGCGCCGACGAAAGTACCGACAAACAGCTCGATCCGGTTGCCGTAAGGCAGCGGATCGCCGGCGGCGGCCAAACCGAAAGCCGACGGCTCTGACACCACCGCATAGGCGATACATACCGCCGCCAGGCCGATCAGCGAATGCATCGCGGCGACCAGTTCAGGCATCTTGGTCATCTCGACCCGAGCCGCCACAAATGCGCCGATCGAGCCCCCGACCACCAAGGCACCCAGCAGCAAACCCAGGCCCAAGCCAAGACCGCCCTGCGACTGCTTGACGATCAGCGCCAGCGTGGTAACGATGGCAATGGTCATGCCTATCATGCCGAACAGGTTACCGGTGCGCGCCGTACGCGGATGCGACAGGCCTTTGAGCGCCTGGATAAAACACACCGACGCGATCAGATATAACAGCGTGACAAGGTTCAAACTCATGGTGCCTCCCGGGTCGCATCGGCTTTTACCTTGGGCTCTTTTTTCTTGAACATCTCCAGCATGCGCCGGGTGACTAAAAAGCCGCCAAACACGTTGACCGCGGCCAGGCCCACCGCCAGCGTACCGAACACCTTGCCGGTCGTGCCATAGGTGAGCGCCGAGGCCAGCATGGCGCCGACAATCACAATCGCCGAAATCGCATTGGTGACGGCCATCAGCGGAGTATGCAAGGCCGGCGTGACAGTCCAGACCACGTGGTAGCCGACGTAAATGGCCAGCACAAAAATAATCAGATTAATGATGGTGGGGCTAATGATTTCCATGAGGGTCTCCCTTAAACCTTGCGCAGAACCTGACCGTCGCGGCACAACAGCGTCGCCGCCACGATATCGTCCTGGGTGTCGATGGTGAGTTGGCCTTCCTTGTCGACAATGAGTTTCATAAAGTCGAGCAGGTTGCGTGCATACAGCGAGGACGCGTCAGCCGCCACCGTGGCCGGCAAATTGGTATGCCCGACAATCTGCACGCCGAATTTGGTGACCGTTTTATCGGCTTCGGTCAACGGGCAATTGCCCCCGCCCGCGGGGCCCCAGGCACCGCGCCCGGCTGCCAGGTCGACGATCACCGAGCCCGGCTTCATCGCCTTGACCGTTTCTTCCGAGATCAAGGTCGGGGCTGCGCGCCCCGGGATCAAGGCCGTGGTTATCACGATATCGGCCAGTTTGGCGCGTTCATGCACCTGTACCGCTTGCCGTTTTAACCAGCTTTCGGGCATGGGCCGGGCATAACCGCCGACACCTTCGGCGGCATCGCGCTCTTCCTGGGTTTCGAACGGCACCTCGACAAACTTGGCACCCAGCGATTCGATTTGCTCCTTGACCGCCGGACGCACGTCGGAAGCTTCCACCACCGCGCCCAGGCGCTTGGCCGTGGCAATCGCCTGCAGACCCGCCACTCCGGCGCCGAGCACCAGCACCCGTGCCGCCTTGACGGTACCGGCCGCGGTCATCAGCATCGGCATAAAACGCTGATACAGACCGGCCGCCACCAGCACCGCGCGGTAACCGGCGATATTTGCCTGCGACGACAGCACGTCCATGCTCTGGGCGCGCGTGGTGCGCGGCGCGGCTTCGAGGGCGAAGGCGGTCAAGTTGGCGGCGGCGAGCCGCGCGATATTGTCGGCATCGAACGGGTTCAGCATGCCGATCAGCACCGTGCCGGCTTTGAGCTGCGCCAATTCGGCCGCCACCGGCGCTTGCACTTTAAGCACGATCTCGGCGCCCCAAGCGGCGGCCAGGTCCACCAGTTCGGCGCCGGCTGCGGCGAACGCGTCGTCGGTATAGTAGGCGCCGTCTCCGGCGCCGCGCTGCACCGCGACGCGATGGCCTTGCGCCACGAGCTTTTTAACGGTCTCCGGCGTCGCGGCTACCCGCGCCTCACCGGGCCGCGTCTCTGCGGGCACTCCAATGTGCATGGTGAATTCTCCCATTCGCTGATCGTGAATTAAATGCCTAGCCGTCAAAGCACCCCCGGGCGATTTGACGGAACCGGACTGAGCTTACCCTAAACTGGAAAAATGGGGCATGGGCATAGTCCTCGAAACACCACACTCCGGCGCACAGAAAGGTAGATAAGCGCAGATAACGGTGCGAGTCTGTGGCAAAAGCCGGTCGGCGGTACAATGCGGTTCCGCGCGAAACAAGCTCCTCCCACCATGAAACCGCAACCTTGGGCGCCCCATGTCACGGTGGCGGCTGTAGTCGAACACCCGGCCGAGCCCGATTACCAAGGCCCGGCGCGCTTTTTGATGGTCGAGGAACATACCGTCGACGGCTTGCGGCTGAATCAGCCCGCCGGGCATCTGGAAGCGGGCGAAACACTGCTGGATGCGGTGCGGCGCGAGACGCTGGAAGAAACTGCGCGGGCTTTTATGCCGCGGGCGCTGGTCGGCGTTTATATGACGCATTTTGCCCGGGTGGGGCTGGCCGACGCGACTTATCTGCGGTTTACCTATTGCGGCGAAGCCGGTGAGGTTTTAGCCGGGCGCGAGCTGGATCGCGACATCGTCCGCACGTTGTGGATGACGCTGGACCAGCTACGGGAAACCCAGTCACTGCATCGCACGCCGCTGGTATTGCGTTGCGTCGAGGATTACCTGGACGGCCGGCGCTTCCCGCTGGACCTGGTGTATACCGATTCGGTGGCACCACTGCCTTGAACTGGGCGTAGCCGCCGGTAGCGGCGCCGGCATCGCCGCCACACAACAATGCAGAGCCCTACATCTTGAAGCAGCAGGTCATTTTATGAAAAAACAACGTGTCGTAGTGGGTATGTCGGGCGGCGTCGATTCGTCGGTGACCGCCTGGCTGCTCAAGGAGCAAGGTTACGACGTGGTCGGCCTGTTCATGAAGAACTGGGAAGATGACGACGATAGCGAATACTGCTCCACCCGGCAGGACTGGATCGATGTGGTCTCGGTGGCCGACCTGATCGGCATCGATGTCGAAGCCGTCAATTTTGCCGCCGAATATAAAGACCGCGTATTCGCCGAATTCCTGCGCGAATATTCGGCCGGCCGCACGCCCAACCCGGATGTGCTGTGCAATGCCGAAATCAAATTCAAGGCTTTTCTCGACCATGCCGTCGAACTGGGCGCACAAACCATTGCCACCGGTCATTACGCTCGCGTGCGCCAGACTGACGACGGGCTGTTCCAATTACTCAAAGCGACTGACCTGAGCAAGGATCAGAGTTATTTTCTGCATCGCTTGAACCAGCATCAACTGTCGCGCACGATTTTCCCGTTGGGCGAAATGCCCAAGACCGAAGTACGCGAAATTGCCGCGCGCATCGGCCTGCCCAATGCCAAGAAAAAAGATTCAACCGGCATTTGTTTTATCGGCGAACGGCCGTTTCGCGATTTTCTCAATCGCTACCTGCCGACTCAGCCGGGCCCGATGAAAACCCCCGACGGTCGCGTGGTCGGCGAACATATCGGCCTCGCCTTCTACACCCTGGGTCAGCGTAAAGGCATAGGCTTGGGCGGCAGCCGCGACAGCACCGGCGACCCGTGGTTCGCCGCCGCCAAGGATATCGCCGACAACACCTTGTACGTCGTGCAAGGCCATGATCATCCGTGGCTGCTCAGTCATACCCTGCATAGCGGGAATGCCAGTTGGGTAGCCGGTGAACCACCGCCGGCGGGCACCGTCTGCGCCGCCAAAACCCGCTACCGGCAAAGCGATGCCGCCTGCCGCTTCAGCCGCGACAGCAACGATAGCGAGGCCCAGTTCGGACTGACCTTCGATGAAGCACAATGGGCCGTGACGCCAGGACAATCCGCCGTGCTATACGCGGGCGACATCTGCCTCGGCGGCGGTATCATCGACCGCGCACTCATCGCTGAACCTGTCGTCGCGTCGTTGGCGTAAACTGCGCGAGCCGTCCCTTAAAACAAACTATTCGCCCCTATGCAGCAGCGGGCTATCGCACGGAGACATCGATGTTCTCGCGACGTTATTTGGCACTTTGGGCCTCGTTTGCCTTGCTCGCGATCGGCGCGCTACTTGTGGCCCGACACCTGATCGGCATCTATTGGCTGGCAATCCCGATATTGCTGGTGCTGCGCGGTCTGTACGACTTGAATCAACCGTCGCATTCGATCTTGCGTAATTACCCCCTATGGGGCAACTTCCGCTTTATTTTCGAATTTATCCGGCCTGAAATTCGCCAGTATTTTGTTGAAAGCGACACCGACGAAAAACCGTTCTCGCGCCAGCAACGCAGCATCGTCTACCAGCGGGCCAAAAACGACGTCGACAGCCGTCCGTTCGGCACCGAACTCGACGTCAAAGCGGTCGATCATGAATGGATCAGCCATTCGCTCGCGCCGACCGTGCTCGATCATCACGACTTCCGCATTATCGTCGGCGGCGAACGGGCCCTGCCGTATTCCTTGTCGCTATTTAATATCTCGGCCATGAGTTTCGGCTCGATGTCCGCCAACGCGATACGGGCCTTGAATCTGGGCGCCAAAAAAGGCGGCTTTGCCCACGATACCGGCGAAGGCTCGATCTCCGCTTATCACCGCGAAAACGGCGGCGACATCATCTGGGAAGTCGCTTCCGGTTATTTCGGCTGCCGCCGCGACGATGGTCATTTCGATGCGGAAAAATTCGCGGCGCAGGCGTTAAGCCCGCAGATCAAGATGATCGAAATCAAACTGTCGCAGGGTGCCAAGCCCGGTCATGGCGGGGTCTTGCCGGCAGCCAAAATTACGGCGGAGATTGCCGCCACACGCGGCGTGCCGATGGGCCAGGATTGTATCTCGCCCGCCACTCACTCCGAATTTTCGACGCCGCGCGGCTTGCTTGAATTCGTCGAGCGTCTGCGCACGTTATCCGGCGGCAAACCCACCGGCTTCAAACTCTGTATCGGCCATCCCTGGGAATTTTTCGGCATCGCCAAAGCCATGCTCGAAACCGGCATCCTGCCCGACTTTATTGTGGTGGACGGCGCGGAAGGCGGCACGGGTGCCGCGCCCCTGGAGTTCACCGATCATGTCGGGGTACCGCTGCAAGAAGGCCTGCTGCTGGTGCACAACACCCTGGTCGGAATCAACCTGCGCGACAAGATCAAGCTGGGCGCCAGCGGCAAGATCATCACCGCCTTCGATATGGCGCGTATTCTCGCCATCGGCGCGGACTGGGTCAACGCAGCCCGCGGTTTTATGTTTGCCCTCGGCTGCATCCAGGCCCAAACCTGCCATACCGGCCGTTGCCCGACGGGGGTCACGACCCAGGATCCGATTCGTCAGCGCGCACTGGTGGTGCCGGACAAATCGGATCGCGTGGCCAGCTTCCACCGCAATACCTTGCATGCGCTGAAGGAATTGATTCAGGCTGCCGGCTTGCGCGATCCTTCCGAACTGCACGCACACCATATTGTGCGGCGCACCTCGTCGTATGAGGTCAAATTGATGTCGGACTTGCTCAAGTATCTGGAGCCCGGCGATTTGCTGACCGGCAATTTCCGCTACCAGCTCTATGAGAAATGGTGGCCGCTGGCTCGCGCCGATAGCTTCACCTTGAAATAAAACCGGCTTCGCCAGCAATCCGTCGCCCAAATAAGCAAGGCACCATGCGCGGTGCCTTGCTTACTTGGAGCATTGCGCCACGTTGAAAGGGACTAGAAGCGGGTCCGCAAGCCAACCCCAAACACCACTTGATTCGGTGAGGCAGCGGTACCGCCGGCGTAGGTGCCGGCACCTTCGAATTCACGCTGAATGCCATCGGCGCCCAAGGCAAACCCGCCGGACAGGTGCTGATAGGTACTCAACGCGTATATGTCTGTACGTTTTGACAATGCGTAGTCCGACGACAGGCTGAATTGATTCCACTTCGGCGCAGCGGCGCCATCGGCGCTAGTGTAGCGGCCATCGGTATAGGTGTAAGCGACGCCCAAAGTCAGCGCCGGGGTCAGGTTGTAATGGGCATTCACTTCGTAGTTGGTGAAACGTACATTGGCCGGCGTAGCACCCGCGAAGGCAGTGCCGCCGGAGAAGTCCTCGCCATTATTCAGCTGGGTATCGGTGATCACGAAACCGACATTGGCCGCGCCAAAGCTATAGTTCAGGCCGCCGCCGAAGGTCCGCTGACGCTGCGCGGTGAATTGGCTATCCCCGATATAGTCAACTGCGCCGGAATTGTTACGCTCAAGTGTCTGGTAGGGACCGTTGTTCAACTGCGTATAAGCCAATGCCGCCTTGATCGGACCGTTTTCATAGGTCGCGCCCAAACTATAGGCGCGATTGTTGGCAAACTCACCCGCCTGGTTCGAGAACCCGTACAAGCCGCCGAAAACCAGGCCGCTGTAGTTGGGGCTGGCATATTTCACCGAATTATCGATGCGGAACGTGCCGGCCATATTGTCGTTATCCATCGCATGAGCAAAGGCATTGCCGCCCTTGTCGTTGAAATTTTCAAACGACAGGCGGCTGACATAGTCGTACATGAATTCGTCTTGACGGCCCAGGGTCAGGGTGCCGGCGGTGACGCTGGAAAGACCGACATAGGCATTGCGGCCGAATTCGCGCCCCCCCTGACTGAAGGTGCCGTTACCCACGTCGAAGCCATTTTCCAGGTCAAATACGGCCTTCAGGCCACCACCCAAATCTTCAGTACCTTTCAGGCCCCAAAGATCACTTTGCATCAAGCCGCTGCCAAAACGGAAATCGCTGCTGCCGTGGCTGCCGCCGGTGCTGGAATTGAAGCCGCGCACATTATTGGTGTAGCTCACCCCGGAGTCCATCAAGCCATACAACGTCACGCTACTTTGTGCGTGAGCAATCGAAGCTGACACGCCGGTCAGCGCCACAAGCAGAAGCCTTTTTTTCATCCGTTTAACTCCAAAAACATGGTCAACTCTGCTCAATCGAGGCGTCAGAACAGGCTGCGCCGACACTTTCGCATCGTGAGGAAGACGGGAGTATAAGGAGCTGCTACAGGAGAAATAAGGTGTGGTGCAGGATATAGGACGACTTACTTGAATCTTGTCCAAACCCGTGGCTTACCGCGTGGCCGAGCAAAGGAATTGCTCGGCGTTGCGTGGTTGACGTGATTCAGGGGCGATGTTGGCAAAAGCAGGCAACCGGCACTACCCGCCCTCAAGAGCGGCAGGAGCCAGTCGAGATAGAAAGGGGGCCGCGTGCAGCGTTGGCTAGCCGCCCACCCCGACATAAGCAGTTCCACCCGCATTGCGACTGCGTTGGCTCAGCGCGCCGGTGCCAACGTTCGATTCAGCTTGCACATTGTAGATGGCCCGCCAGCCCGAACCGAGATCGACCGATCCAGCCACGCCCACCACGTCATCTTGCATCATGCCGCCGCCAGAATGAACCTCGCTGCCATGGCCGCCGGCCGGGCCACCGGCGTTACTGACGTAGCCCACGCTGGTGTCCAGCATGCCGTATAGCGTGACGCTATTTTGTGCCTGGGCGGCGGAAGCAAACAGGCCGGCCAGTGCTGCCAATAAAAGTGTCCGTTTCATGTGCTTTGCTCCAAAACGTATACCCAGTATTTATACACCGATTTGAGAAAATGCAGCCACCCTCAAGTGTCACAGGATATAACGCCTGGCGGGGGCAAGTCATGAGCCGCCGCCAGGCTTCGGACAAGGGGAAGGATTGGGTTTGCAGCTGAAACGCAGAGGGTGTTGCCACGCTTCGGCATGGCTTGATTGCGCATAGGCATAGACTAGGCATGCTGCAACGCCTAGTCCAAAAATTTCGAAATTACTGGGGAGCTGTATCGATAAACGACTGGCGCTGCATCAGCTTGTCTTGATGCCTGGCCAGGTTCGGGTGCGTCTCGCGCCAGTCGATTTCAGGCAGACGGAACTCCAGCCAGCCCAAGGCACACGCTACGGCGACATCGGCCAAAGTCAGGTGATTGCCCGCACACCAGGGCTTTTCGCCCAATCCGTTTGAAATCGCCGCCAAACCGTCGGTGATTTTCAAGCGCTGCCGGGCCAGCCATTTTTCGCTGCGTTCATGCGGCTGGCGCTCGCGCCCTTCGATGCGGATCAACACCCCTGCCTCGGCCACGCCATCGGCCAGGGCTTCCCAGCAGCGCACTTCAGCCCGCTCGCGGCCGGACGGCGGAATCAGCTTGCCGACCGGGGTCAAGGTGTCAAGGTATTCGCAGATGACCCGCGAATCGAATACGGCCTCGCCGTCTTCCATCACCAGACAGGGAATTTTGCCCAGCGGGTTGTAGTCGCGAATGGTCGTGGTGTCGGACCAGACGTCCTCCAGCACCAACTGGTAGTCGATTTTCTTTTCAGCCATCACAATCCGTACTTTTCGTACGAAGGGGCTGCCAAGCGCACCGATTAATTTCATCTCTGCCCTTTTTATTGCCGAATTCTATCTTTACATGATCTTAAAACGGCTCGATAGATAGAATGCTTAACGCATGAGGGATGTCTCCGGATTACAACATTGCGATAAAAAATCTCTATCCAGACGCGGCGGCTTGACGTTGACGCTATCAGCCTCAGACCGTGTAACTGCCGACACATGAGTTCGACGCACCGTTTAGGTGCTTTTCCGACCCAGGCCGCCCTCGCCGCCGCTCACTGTAAAAGAAAATTTATACCCGAGGACTGGGGCATTTTCTTGACGACGCAAGTCAAGATCGTCCGTCGCACCCACAATCGCGTTCGACGGCGGCGTGAGTGATAAAATCGCATATTGTTTAAAGGCCCAGACCATGTCCGATACCCGTATAGATTCCTCGACCGAAGCACTCAACGCGCTGACCGCGCTCTCGCCGATTGACGGCCGCTACGCCGCGAAGACGGCCGCCTTGCGTGACTGGCTCTCGGAAGCCGCTTTTATGCGGCATCGCGTGCAAGTCGAAATCCACTGGCTGATTGCGTTATCGCACGCCGGCCTGAGCGAAGTGCCGCGCTTTTCCGCGAGCGCCGAAACCTTCCTGCTGGATTTGGCGGAACGCTTCAGCACCCATGATGCGGCCCGCATCAAAGACATCGAACGGGTCACCAACCACGACGTGAAAGCCGTCGAATATTGGCTCAAAGAAGCGGTCAAGGGCCAGCCGGAACTTGAAGCCGCCAGCGAATTCATCCATTTCGCCTGCACCTCCGAAGATATCAACAACACCTCGCACGGGCTGATGCTCAAAGGCGCGCGCGAACACGTGATGTTGCCCGCGCTGCACGCGCTGCGCGACAAATTGGTCGCCCTGGCCCATGACCACGCCGACCAACCCATGCTGTCGCGCACCCATGGCCAACCCGCCAGCCCGACTACCTTGGGCAAGGAACTGGCCAACGTGGCCGCGCGCCTGACACGCGCCATCGAGCGCATAACAGCGGTTGAATTGCTGGGTAAAATGAACGGAGCGGTGGGCAACTTCAACGCCCATCTGTCGGCCTACCCGGAACTGGACTGGGAAGCGTTCTCGCGCGCCGTGGTCGAACAGCGCCTGGGCTTGAGCTTCAACCCCTACACCACACAAATCGAACCACACGACTATATGGCCGAGTTGTTCGATGCCGTTTCGCGCGCCAACATTATCTTGCTCGATTTGAACCGCGATATCTGGGGCTATATTTCAGTCGGATATTTCAAGCAAAAAACCAAGGCCGGCGAAATCGGCTCATCGACCATGCCGCACAAGGTCAACCCCATCGATTTCGAAAACTCGGAAGGCAACCTGGGCCTGGCCAACGCCATGCTGCGCCATCTCGCCGACAAGCTGCCCGTGTCGCGCTGGCAGCGCGACCTGACCGACTCCACCGTGCTGCGCAATATCGGCGTGGCCTTCGGCTACGCCCTGCTGGCCTACGACTCGTGCCTGCGCGGCCTGAACAAACTTGAAGTCAATCCGCAACGTTTGAACGACGACCTCGACAACTGCTGGGAAGTTTTGGCCGAGCCGGTGCAAACGGTGATGCGCCGCTACGGCATCGCCAACCCCTATGAACAACTGAAAGAACTGACCCGCGGCAAAGGCATCACCCGCGAAGCCTTGCAAGCCTTTGTCAGCGGCTTGGCGATTCCGGACAACGCAAAAGCGTTGTTGCTGGAAATGACGCCGAGCAATTATGTCGGCAAAGCCGTGGCACTGGCCAAGCAGATTCGGTAAGGCGGCATGCGGGCTGCCTGCTTGGGCGGTCCGCTTTTCAGTTAACAGCACCTGGGTTTCCGCCCCAACCGGAACCAACCGATCGCGCCAAATTAGCGGCCGCGCAAGCTCGGCCCAAATGGAAGAACCAGAGGAAGAACCAGAGCGTTACCGGTTCTTCGAGTGTGCCGCAGATCCGGTATGCAATTCCGGATTACCCACGTTGGCGGTCAGATCCTGCTTGATCCCGCTAATTGCCCATTCCCCGTCGGCCCGAACAAAATTGAATACATAGCGGCCGAAGGAATGGAAGAAGTCTTGCGCGGCACCTGCCCGTACCTCAAAGCGATGAATGGCGTAATTACAGTACCCTGTCGCCGCGTCCGCAGCCAGCTCAATGCGCAGATTGAGGAAGTTTGTTGCATGCTCAGATTTGATAAAGCCTGCCTACGCAAGGCAACGTATTCCTCGCGTGTTTGCATGCCGGGCTGAGTGGCGCGAAAGCTGGAATAATCGGTGTAGACCTCGTGGTGCAAGCACGATGCAAGCAAATCCCAGTCATGCAGGTCAAACGCTAGCTGGAATTTGCAAATCAGATCATGCAGTGCATTTCGCTGGTCGGCTTCAGTTGGAGTTGGGTTCTGAGCATTTTTCATGGTTGGGCTACACGCGCTCTGTCATGTCGAGAAGTATAGACGGCCTCGCCGGGGCGCAATGCCAAGAATATATTTTGATTCGATGCAGCGGCGGATCAAGGTTATTCAGCCCGATTCAGCCAAGCGGAAACCCCATCATTTCAGCTTGACGCTACACTTCGGATTCAACTTGCCGACCTTATAACAATGCCGCTCAGCCACGATCCCGATTTTTGCACCCTGCTCACCGCCAGCCACCTCCGCTTGACCGGCATCGCACTGCTGGAGCCAGCCCTGACGCCGGCCGATGCCGCACGCTGGCTGTATGAAGACGCACCGTTTTGTGTGGTGGCGCACAACACCGACGCGGACCCGCGGTTTATTTACGCCAACCGCGCCGCCCAGCGATGTTTTGAATACACCTGGGAAGAAATGACTCAGTTGCGCTCGCGGCTTTCGGCCGAGCATCCGAATCGGGACGAGCGGGAAAATTTGCTGAAGGCGGTGCGAGAGAAGGGTTATGCCAGCGGCTATCGCGGCCTGCGGATAGCGAAGTCGGGTAGACGTTTCTGGATCGAGAATGTGACCGTATGGAATTTGGTCGATGGCAAGGGGGTGTACCGCGGCCAGGCCGCCACCTATCGTCAGTGGCAGGACGTGTAGCCGTCGCTCGCGCCCTGTTCCGCACATTCGTTCGATATGAAATTTATCGAACAGTTTCGGCAACAGGGTACGCGCTGCTTTAATGCGTTACTGCTTAGTGCGCCCCGCCGTGCCGCGCCAATTCGCTGGCGGTATGCGCCAGATGGGAAATTTCGTCCCAGTTCTGCGCTTCGACGGCCGCCTTCGGCACCAGCCATGAACCACCGACGCACACCACATTCGGCAGTGCGAGGAAGTGCGATGCGGTGTCGTATGTGATGCCGCCCGTGGGGCAGAATTTCAGTGTCGGGAACGGGCCGTGGAAGGCTTTGAGCATGGCCACACCGCCGGCTTGCTGGGCGGGGAAAAATTTGACGGTTTCGTAACCGGCTTCAAGCGCGGCGATAATGTCGGACGGGGTCATCACACCGGGTAGCAATGGCAAGCCGGCATCGCGCGCGGCACGGTCCAGCGTCGGCGTTAGGCCCGGCGAGACGCCGAATTGGGCACCGGCCTTGACCGCTGCCAGCACCTGATCGGCACGCGTCAGGGTACCGACACCGACCACGATATCGTCGGCAATCTGGCTGGCACGTTCTATCACTTTCAAGCCCGCTTCGGTGCGCAAGGTAATCTCCAGCACCTTGACGCCACCCGCATACAGCGCGCGGCACACCGCTACGCCTTGTTCTACGTCGTCGAATTGCAGCACCGGGATCACCGGGCCCAGGCTGGCAACATGTGCAATATCGTGGATTTTTGTCATTATTTACTCCTGTTCGCCGAGAAGAGTTCCGAACACCGATGCGCCATATTCGGCGGGTGCTGCGGCACTACGAAACACACCAAATAATTCGCGACCGAAACCGACTTCGTGCTCGGCTGCAGCCTCGGGTTGCTCGACTTCGCGCTGCGCCCAAACGGCGGCATCGATTTCAATCTCAAGGATACCCTGTTCGGCATCGAGTACGATCATATCGCCGGTCCGTACTTTACCTAACGGTCCGCCCAGCACAGTTTCCGGCGACAGGTGGATCACGGCCGGCACC
>JAMFSV010000067.1 GCA_026225455.1 Burkholderiales bacterium
AGCGCCGCCATACCGTCTACCCGTCGATTCACTAAGGCGACGATATTAGCTGACAAGCCTTGCAAAACCATTACAGTGACGCGGTAATGCGCCTTGTTTTTGTATTTATGCCTGATACAAAACGAGGCAAATCCACGTCCAATAAGGGGTTTAATCAACGAGACAGATTCGTATCAGATTTGAAACCTTCTCCGCAAATACCATATCCCGCAAATAACCTTAATGCACCTGCCCCGCATCAGCCAATAAGGCATGCTCCACCCGCACCCCACCGGAACCCTCCATCGCCGTCACCCGCTTATCGCTAAGCAAGGGCTGCAACACCGGCGCCATCGATTTCAGCAACTGCACCGACAGCGCGCTGGTGTAGCTATAACGCGCCGCATAAGGTTCATGCACATACACCGTGAGGGTGCCGAAGAAATGCTCGCCGATGCCAAAGACAAAGGTTGCGCTGCGATTGATTTTGCGCGATTCGATCAGTCGCGCACCATGCGCGTAGACGTCGTAACGTTGATCACCCGTACCCGTTTTACCGTAGACCTCCAAGGTCTGACCATCCGGTAATTTCATGCCGTCCGCCAGGCGTTGACCGGTGCCGCCCAGCACCACATCGCGCAGCAGGTGATGCACCACGCCGACAATCTCCGGCGCAAGCGCGGTTTGTTGCGGGCTGGTTACGCGTTTGAGTTGGGTTTCGTAGGGCGTGTTTTTGGCGAACTCCAGTTCGGAGATGCTTTGTGTCGGCAACATCTTGCCGCCGCTGGCGACGATGCCGATGAGCTGCGCCAACGCCGCGGGCCGATCTCCCGAAGCGCCGATTGCCGCGGCATATGAGGGGGTGAGGTTGGCGAAGGGATAGCCCAGCGCGCTCCATGACTTGCCGATTTCCTGGTAGGCCTGCAGTTCAACCATGCGTTTGATGCGGCGGTCCTGTGTGATGTGGTAACGGGTCTTGAAGAGCCAGGAATACGCGGCGATACGGTCATCGTGGCTGGCGCTTTGGAGTTCGCTTTCCGCTGCCTGGGGATGCAGGCGCAGATAGTTGACGGTCCATAGTTCGAGCGGGTGCACGCCGGCAATATAAGCGCGATCGTTCAAGCTGAATTTGTCGCTGCCGTATTGCGTATAGAGCTTGGCGAATTGCGCCTCCGGCAGCGACGCCGCCGCGGTGCCGTTCAAGGCAACGCGCATTTGTGCATCGAACCAGGCCTGAGAGCCATTCGGTGCCACACTGCGCAAGATCGCGGCAAGCCTGGGCGGCGACTGATGCGCCCGACTCAACAACAGGGTCAGCGCATCGGCGGCAGCTTTGCCTTGGTATTGAAGATAAAAGCGGTGCAGGTAGATGCGGCTTTCCTGATCGGCAAAACGCGTGAGATACAGGTTGCGCGCCGCCGGGTCGGTCAGCCATTGCGAGGAGGGTCCGGCAATTTGCGTCATGCGGTACTGCACGACGTCGCGCATGAGCCGCACAAACACCAGGTTGACCGAATGCTGGAATGCCTCATGCACGCTCAGGATACGGTTGTTATCAATGGCCTCGAAGTTGGTAAAAGTCTGGGTGCCGCCACCGGTATAGAAAGTTTCACCGGGATTGGCCGAATAGCGGCGCTCGACAGCGGCGTCGAGCATGGCACTCAAGGACCGATCCGGATTGTGCTGCATATAGTCCAACGCCCAGTTGGTCAGCACATCTTGCGGATCGGGATGGACGTCGTGCAATTCTTCCGTGCTCATCGGCATAAAGCGCTGGTGCAGCGCGCTGACGATCTGCAGATAGGTAATCACCGTGCGCAGTTTGGCGGTCGAGCCGAGATTCAAGCGCGAGCCTTGGTTGATATCAAACGGCTGGTTCACGCTGTCGGTCTGCACTCGCAGCAGATTGACACCATCGTGTTGCTCGAACAGCGTAAAGCTGTAGGCGATTTTTGATGGATCGTCCTGGTCGCGCAGCATTTCGAACCCGTACAAACCGGCGGCTCGCGCGCCGGCGGGGGTGGTAGCCGCCACCATGCGTTCGCTGACGGCTTGTTGTACCGGGCCGTCCAGCGTCGAAGAGGCGGTCAGATCGAGCCGGTCCAGCGCATAGAAGCTGGGCACGCCCAGCGTTTCGAGCAGACCGGCGCGCAACGAGGTGACCGCCTTGCGTGTAATAAACGATGAAGCATCGGCCGGCAGCGCAACCGGTTTGAGTTCAAGATGCACGGCTAACGCCCGATCGCGCAAAGGCTGCGAAATAATCCTGTTGGCTGCCAGCAAGCGCAGATAACTGTTCGTCAGCCGATTGAGTTCCTGCGTATTACGCCGCAGATAATAAGACGGCGCACGCTGGGCGATCATCAGCGACAGCGCCTGCTTGAAAGCCACTGCCTGGTCGTCGAGCAATGCGGCGGATTCGCGCGCCGCCAGCACCTGATTGACCTGATCGAAGTCACGTCCATACCAGGCGGCGAGGCCGTCGCCGAGACCGGCAATCTCGCCCACACCCGGCGTGGCGGCAAGCGGCACGGTGTTTAAATAATGCACCACGATCTCGCGGCGCACCGGCAAAGTGTCGGGGCCGTCAAGGTAAGCACGTACGGAGGCTGAGGCAATCTGCCGCAATTTTTCCCGGGGGCTGCCGGTGCGGCCGCTTGCCGAGTGGCGGAATTTTTCGATTTGGGTGGCCAGCGTGCTGCCGCCTGGCGCTGCCTGCTGTTTGTTGAAAACGCGCACACCCTGATCGAGCAAGGCCCGGCTAAAACGTCCCCAGTCAAGCGCCGGATTACGTTCAGGCTGGTCCGCATCGAGCAAATTGTGGTCTTCGATAAACAGCAGCGCGCTGACCAGCAAAGGCGGCACCGCCTCGAAGTTATCGTAGACCCGCTGCGGGTAGCGGGTGCCATAAAGCGGGGTGCCGGTGGCATCGAGCAGCAACAGTCCGGCCTGGTCTTTTTCCGCGTAGGGCAGGAATAGACCATGGTCGGCCGCCGACGCTAAAGCGGCCGAATCACGCGCTTGTGCGGTGACGACAAAACCACGCGCGCTCAAGCGTTGAGTAAAGCCCGGCAGCAAGGCGTAACCGAGCCGCTGGTCGTACGGCCCATTCCCGGGAAAACGAATCGCGGCGCTGGAGCCGGCCGCCACGGTGAAGTGAATCTCATGACCCAGCTCGGATAGATAGCGTGCCTGCAGCCGGGAGGTGTCGATTTCGGTCTGAACCCAGCGCGCCGTCAACGCCAGCGTTGCCAGCAGCAAGGCGAGGAATAACCACCTTAAGCGTCTCGCGCGGGAAAAAATACCGGGACTGCGAAGAGGAAGCTGTATCAGCGGCAGACTCATTACGTGTCTCCTCTTCCGAGTGGTGCAGATCGTGCAGTTTTTAGTCTAGCGCGTCTGCTTGAACCACAGGTGACAGCGTTTCCCGCACACCACATTTATTTCGATTTTATTCCGTCAATATCGCTCTACCCTGTGGACTCACCCCTCCAATCACTGAAATTGACTTCGATGGGACGGCGCTCGACCATCAAGCGCATGCAAATCACCTGTTGCGCAGCGCTTACCTTGATGCCGCCATTACGCCAGCAAGCGCTTGCGCGCCTCGTCAATCACAATATCGCTGATCGACCCGGCTGAAGCCGCCTCGCCGGACCAGTGATGCCAATATAGCGGCACGTCGAGGAAGGCATCGGGCGTCAAGTCGATCAGCGCATTGCTGTCGAAGTGGGCCTGCGCCTGGACCTCAGGCAATAAACCATAACCCAGGCCGTTCACAATGGCGTCCGCCAGGGAATGCGGACTGGGCAGGTAATGCCTGGGGTAATTGGTCACCACCACCCCCAGGATGTTGGAAAAATACTTGTCCAGCAGCACGTCCTCGCGGTCGTACAGCACCGCCGGGGTTTTCATGATCGACTCGACGCGCAGGCCGTTGCTGAAATTCGGCGCCAGCTCCGGGCTGGCTACGCAGCGGTAGCGTAATTTGCCCAGAGGCGTGGCTTTGAAGCCATTCGCCGCTTGTTCATTGGTCGAAATGGACCCGCTGATATCGCCTCGCTCCAGCGATGCCACCGTATGTTGCCGGTCCAATACCACCACTTCCAGCGCCACCCGGGCTTCTTTGACCAGACGCTCCACCAGCGGGCCGGCCCAGGTCGCCAGGGAATCGGCATTGATCGCAATCGAGGCAATCGAAAACGTGCCGTCGCGCCGGCCGTCGATATGGCGGTAGGTTTCATCCTCCAGCTTGCGGATAGCGATCAGGTGGCGATATAACACCTCGCCCGCCTGCGTAAGACGCAAGGGCTGTGTGCGTTTTAACAAAATGCACTTCAGATGTGTCTCAAGTGCGCGCATCCGCTGCGACACGGCGCCGCTCGTCAGATTCAGCCGCGCTGCGGCGCGCTCAAAGGAACCCGACTCCGCGACTGAAGCAAATGCCTCGAGTTGATCCCGGTTCAGCATGGGTTCTCCACTTTAGAAAAATTCCTGGCCCGTCAAAAATACTTAAGCCCATTGTCGCGTGGGATACAACTGCCTAGACTGCAAATACAGCATCTACCGCACGCCGGTGAACGGTTGCGGCGTAGTCGGCATAATTTACCATTACGAAATATCGAATACTTAACAAACGGCTGAAATACCTCGTCGTGAGGTGAACCGCCGATTGGGGTAAACGTCGAGTTTGGACGGGCGATGGGTAAATGGTGTGCGGGCTTCTCAGTCGATTTTTTATTTCATGCCCAAGCTAAGATGAAAACCTATCTCGAAGTCACTGACGATCAATGGCACCGTATCGCACCGATGTTACCCGAAAATCGTCCGCGCAAAGATCCGCGCGGCCGGCCGTTCTCCAGCACCCGGGCGGTGCTTAACGGCGTTTTATGGACTTTGTGCAGCGGCGCTCCATGGTCTTCCCTGCCTGGCGATTTCCCCCACTACAAGACCTGCCACCGGCGCTTCAAGGCATGGCATGACGACGGCGTGCTTGAGCCGATCATCCAGCAGCTCTTCGGCGTACTGAGCGAGCCGGTTTATCAGCAGATCAGAAACCGCATGCGTTGAGCACCAACCTTTGGTTTGATCTGCCGGCTCCCGATTTGGTCTTCCGCCCCCCGGCCACGCTCCGCGGCCGGGCCGCAACTGGCCGCACCGACACTACGTCGTCCCGCTGCAACTTGCCTACCCCATCCGCTTGAGCTCCCAAGCTCAGACACAGCCATCCCACGCCCCGTTTTTTCGTGCTGCCGTCAAAGCGCTGCGGCGCAAACGGAAGGACCGTACTTCGGGCAGCAATCTCGGTGAATTTGTCTGAATCGGTAACCGTCGCTTACCTTGTGTGGCCCGGCACAATAAAATAAGGTTGGCCGATACACTGGCGGCAACTCGCCGCGAACGCCGCGCATCAGCTAGCCGGGTTCAATCCAGCCGGCCCGGCTCGGCAGCGGCTCGGCAGCGGCCGGATAACGGTTTGCTCACGCCGATACAGTGCTCCGGATGCTTTCAAATAACGCTTCCAACAGCGGCAAGACCTTCAATCATACGCCAGGGTATGCGTCGACGCGTATCAAACGCCGTTCTCAAAGCGTAACCGCCTTGTTACACAGTAACAATCAGAAAAATCTAACGACACTTTGGAAATTGTATTCCCCAAGGGGAAGGCCTAAGGTTGCGCCAACCCCGCTGCATTTTCGCTGGTCCGCCGCCAAGCGAGCCCGGCGAAAACCATCCCTTTTCAAGGAGAGTGTTGTGCAACCATTATCGATACGCACCGCGCTGGTCGCGCTGGCCATCCTGGGCACCAGCGGCGCCGCCTACGCCGGACACGTGGGTGTCGGCATCTATGTCGCACCCGGCGGCCTTTATTACCCGGCTGGACCCGGCCCTTATTATTACCCGGGTCCTCCTGTCCCTTATTACTATCCGCAGCCTGTGGTGGTGCCGATGGCGCCGGACAATTATGTCGAACAGGGCCAGCCGCAGCCGGCCACCGCGCCGGTACCGGGCCAGGACAGCTCGTCCTGGTACTACTGCGATGCATCGAAAACTTACTACCCGTATGTCAAGCAATGTGCTGCCGGCTGGCGCCAAGTGCCGGCCCAGCCGCCTTCCAATTGAAATGGCCAGGATATGACTAAATTCCAGTATTCCAAGTTAGCCGCGTTGGCGGCTTTAGCCTGCATGGCCGGCTGTACCGTTATGCCGACAGGCCCCGACGTGACCGCATTGCCGGGCACCGGCAAGACCTTCGACCAGTTCCGCGCCGATGACGCGTCATGCCGGCAATTTGCCCTGCAACAAATCGGCGGGGCGCCGGCCGGCCAGGCGGCCACCAACAACGCGGTGGGAGCCGCTGTGTTGGGTACTGCAATCGGTGCGGCTGCCGGGGCGGCGTTCAACGGCGGTCGCGGTGCCGCGGTAGGGGCCGGTGCCGGTTTGCTGGCAGGCAGTGTGGTCGGCGCGAACTCGGCACAAAGCTCGGCCTATGAGATGCAGCCGCGCTACGATTCCGCCTATATGCAATGCATGTACGCCTCGGGCAATCGGGTACCGATTTCCGGCAATATGGTGACCGCACCGCCCGCCGGCGGCTACTATGCACCACAGCAAGCGGCACCGCAAATGGCGCCGCCGCCGCCGCCGCCGGGAATTCAGCCGCCGCCGCCGTTTGCCAACTGAAGGTGAAACAAGCGCCGCCCATCGTCGCGCTCTGCCTGGGTATGCCGGGCAGTGCGTCGACGTGGATCTTCAACGTCTGTGTGCATTTGATGGGCCTGCCGCAGCGCAAGGTCAAGGTGGCGTATACCGACGATCGTTTGGCCGAGTGTCTGGCGGAGATCGCGGCACATGCGGAACGGGTCGATGTGCTGGTGGTGAAATCCCATAAAGCGGACAGCACGCTTTTCGATTTCGTCAGCGCCACCCAAGCGCAGTGCATGCTGTCGGTGCGCGATCCGCGCGATTGCATTGTGTCGCTGATGGAGCGTTTCGATTTTTCATTCGAGGATGCGCTGACCAAGCTGACTAAAAGTTGCGCGTCATTGGTGCAATTCCGCACTTTGGGCGGCCCGCTGTTCCGTTATGAAGATCAATTTTTCCAGTCCGCCGCAGTTATTTCGGACTTGCATCGTTATCTGAACCCGCGGTCGGCGCTCAATATCGAGCTCTTGCAACGGCTTTACTGCCAGGAGTCGGTGCAGAAATTCATCGACAATTTCGATCTGCTGCCACCGACACGCGTGCGCAAAGAAGGCGGCGACGAGTACGATTTGCTCAAACATTGGCATCGAAATCACTTCGGCGACGGGCTCAGCGGAAAATGGCACACGCGCCTCAGCGCAGAACAACAAGCACAAGCCGGACAGACACTGGCCACAGCGCTTGAATGCTTCGGTTACACCCGCGAGAGCAACAGCGCCGTCGCCTGAGTTCGGTCGCATGCGGCTACTGAGCGGCATCAAGCCCAGTATGAAACCGCCCCGATATAAGGTTTGAGATTCGACTTGCCGACCCGGCGTTGACACAATCTTTACCCCGCAACGCCCTATTTTTTCGCCAAATAGATTCGATAGGTGATGCAATTGCATACCTGCATCACCTCGGATACCTAGCTCGCCACCATCATGAATATTAAAACCGCCCTCTGGCTGCGCGGTGTCGCCAAAGTTATCGTGATCGCCGTGCTGACCAACCAGGTTCTGACCGCCTTGTTCGGCTGGGGCGCGCGTAGCATCGACCCGGATGTCAGCGACCACATTATCACCATGTTCAGTTTTGCCACCTCGATGGTCGCAGGTTACTGGATTCAGGCCGACGCCCGCCGCGCCTATGCGCATGCCAATCAGCTCGGGCTGATCAAAGCGGAAAAGAACGCCGCAGTGCCTTGGGCACTGGCGCCCGAATGCCCCAACAAATGGCTGGTCACGCTGTATCTGGAATTAAATCCGGCGCTGGCGGGTTTGTAGGACAAGATTTTTACGACTTGACTTCGCACTTATAGAAAAACAATAGAGCGCCTTCGGTAGTCTCGGAGTTTCTTCCTCCGAGGTTACGCCGATGACAGCGCCGGTTAACTTTAGTCTGTTTAGTTTTACTCAACCCGACCGCAGGCCAAGCCGCCCACGCGCGCGGCGCCACATGGCCTGCTGGTTGGCCTTGTACTGCTGGCTACCTTATGGTGCTCTGGACGCCGTCGCTCAAACACCGGCATGCGAGCCTTGTCATGCCATTGCCCCCAGCCAGCCGTTCAGTACCGTCGCGAGTGTTGCGCCGGAACCCATCGATGCGCAATCCGAGCGCCAGGAGAAAGGGGTTATTGCCCGCGCTCTGATCGACAGGTTCCGTTTGAAACCCAAGCTGGCCAACCGTATCGTCGCAGCGGTCTATAGCGAAGCGCAAGCGCGCGGCTTGCCGCCGTCCTTGGTATTGGCAATAATCGCCGCCGAATCGGGCTTCGATCCCGCAGCCACCAGCACCGCAGGCGCATGCGGCTTGATGCAGGTTTTGCCGCGTTATCACAGACTGCTGGTCAAACAACTGGCGCCCGACGCCAATCTGTATTTTCCGGAAAACAATATCCGCATCGGCACGGCCATACTCCAGCGGTATATCACCGTCACCGCCGGCGATCTCGATGCGGCACTGAGCAGTTACAGCGGCGGATCGGCCGGCTACGCCGCGCGCGTCCATGCGCGCTGGACGGAATTCAATCGAATCGTGAACTCGCCCGCCCTTCTGCGCCAACAGCCGCCGATCTTGATCAGCCAAGACCGTTAAAAGCGGGAGTGAGAGGTTTGTCTGGCCGCCGCCGGAACCACCCCGCCAGCGACAATCGATCGCGCGTTGCGGGCAGCACTTCGTGCGGCATGTCGGCCGACAGGAACAACACCAGGCGGCTGGCCTGCGGGCTTATATCTTCCGTGCATTTTCCCAGCGGATGCAGGCGCAACGCGCCGCCCTGCTCCAACAACCAATCCGGATTGAGATAAATCACCACCGATACCGTGCGTGCATTATCGTCACGAAAGCGATCCAGGTGTTTCAGGTACGCCGCGCCCGGCGCATAAAAAGCAAAATGGCTTTCGTATTCGTCCAGTCCCAGATAAAGACTGCGATTCAGCGCGACACGCAGATGCTCCATGATCCGCAGATAGCGGTCGCATGCCGCCGATTGCCCGGCTTTAAGCCACAGAATCCGATCCCCTCGAATCGCGGGACGCACCGCCTGCATCCGGCCACGCCCCACGCCGGCCGACTGCAGCGCTCCGGACCGGGTCAAGCCGCGACACTCGGCGGCCAGCGCCAGCGTCAGGTCCGCCGGTAGAAAGATATTGTGCTGCGACCACCCGCGCTCGGTCAGGTCATCGGCAATATGCTGCGGCAAGGCATCGCTGAAATACGCCGGATCGGCTGGAGCGTCTACAAGCATCGTTTCGATAAGCCCTGGAACACATGCTTTAAAGCAAAATGCCAGTCGCTTGGGGGATGTGTTCGACATTGCTGTCTTGAACACCGCTGTGGACGCGAGCTTGATGCTGCCGAGGAGAGGTGCCGCGGCGGTTCATGGTAACACTCGGCGGGATACCGGAGGCGGTACCGCGGACTTCGGCCTGCCACTCGTCAAGATCCGTTGCCGGCTGGTAAGGATGAAATCAGCGCGCCGGACAAGCGCTGTTGCGTATTGCCGAAGTCCAATGTCCGGATACCGCCGAAAGGGCCCGAGCCATCACGCTTGAGCACGACACTTGACGATAAGCTCTACTCTAACGCGGAGCGATTTCTTCCGCTGCGCTACCGCTCAGCGCCCGGCCCGATAAATCCTGCACCGCGCTCCAGGCAAAATTACAGCCGAGACGCAACACCATCAGGCCGATCAAGGCGGCAGCCAACTCGTCCAGCCAGCTCAGCCCGGCCAGATTGCCGGTAATGCCGAGCACCACCAGCAGCGACGACACGGCATCCGAGCGTGCGTGCCAGGCGTTCGCGTGCAATATGGCCGATTGCATGCGGCGGGCCTCGCGCACCATGCACTGAAACAGCGTCTCCTTGGCCAGCAAGGCAAAAACCGCCACCCACAATGCCGCCATGTCGACGCGGAACGGATGCGGGACACTGCCGAGCCATTGACTTGCATGCCATAGCATTTCAACGCCGGTAACCATCAGCAAGCCCCCCACCGCCAGCGCAGCCCAGGCATCGTAGCTGCCACGTACGTCATAACGGCGGCCGGGCGGCCTGGCATTGAGGCTGAAAGCCGCCAGCATCAGTGCGTCGGCAATCAAATCGACCAAGGTATGGACACCGTCCGCCAGCAAACCATCCGAATGTGTCGAGCGCCCCATCACGATTTGCAGGGTCATCAGGACGAGATTCAGCACAATACTGGCGTAGAGCGTTTTTGATCTGACGACAGGTTTTGAGCCGGCGGCTTCTGACTGCATGGGTAGGCACTAACGCAGGGCATGGAATAACGAACCCTAAAGCCTGAACATGGCGTGCAGATGACAAGCGGGGATTTTTGAAATATTCCGCGTATTCCACGGCCCGGCGCTTTATCGGGAGATAAAGACGGGATGAGATCGGGCAAAAAAAAAGCGGGCGATTGAGGCGGTCGGCATCCGGCCGGAATGAGTCCGGCCGGATTTCAAGCTTATTCTTCGCGGTTTAATCAGTCGTCGTGTGCGTAACCGGTTGCCGACGTATCGACTTCGATACGAATCAACCTGCCGCTGGTACCCGTAAGACCACCGCCTTCAAAGGTAAGCGCCCCTTCTTTTTTGTAGAACTGCTCAAAGCGATACATATCCTTGCCGAAATAAAACGGGATAAATGCCTTGCCGGTGGCATATGAATGGCTATCGTTAGGTTGGCCGATCAGATCCGCGATTTCCCGTTGCCCCATGCCGATCCGAAGCTTGGCGAATTTGCTGTTCTTGGCCGGGGTGCCGATGATTTCGCCTTCAAGATCGCCGACCTGGACCTTGGTGATATGGCGACCGTCCGCCGTGGTACTCGACTGCGTATTATTCGTGGCAGCAGGTTGCGCTTGCTGCTGCGGCTGCTGCTGCGGCTGCTGCTGAGAACCGCCGCTCTGTTGCTGCAAGGCCGCGCAACTGCACAACAGCATGGCGCAGCTCAGGGAGATGAATTTCGAATATGTGCTTTTCATGCAATTTCCTATTTTCCGTTTTTAGCGTTTTTAAAAACATTTTTCTACCCTGACGCCCCCAACTATCGACCAAGCCGTATTTAATAAAATGAAAGCTTAGTGAAAGAATCAAGGCGGCCCAACGCTGAATTTGCCAGGGCAGCGGTTAATTTTTATCGATATTGTGGGAGTGAAAAATACTACAGCACACAATTTATAATGCGAGCGATGATTATGTCCATGCATTTAATCAGGTTACAGATATTTTCCCGCGGCGCACGGACCCTCAAGCGCAGCATGTGGGATAGCCGCAGGCGCGGCAATAAGCAACGCGTGACCGCGCTCAGATAATCGATGCATTTCCTCGAGCGCAAGTCGACTGAACCGCGTCGGCAACGGGATCGTACCGTCGGCATCTACCCGAGCACCGTTCGGCGAACAGGTGCCATCGATCATTTTTTTACCCTGCGACAAGGGGAATTGCGGCTCGAGCCCAAGCTTGCCCTGGTCTCAACTGCGGCAACCTCATCCAGTCGGCATCGAAGTCGGCAAATTTAAGTTTTAAATTCAAGCTTATTGGCGTAATATTTCTATATTAATCAATAATTTATTGATTAATCATAACGGCAAAAAAGTCGGAAAATTATGCCAACAATGTACGATTCTCCCGCCCAATTCGAACCGCTGATTCCGTCGCTCATCCCCGCATCGTCGATAGAGCGGGCGATCGATATCGCTCGCTCATCTAGCCAGCTCAGTGCAGCGGCTCATCCCTCCGCCCGTGCCGCAGTGCGGGAACTGGTGCGTTCGATGAACTCGTACTACAGCAACCGGATTGAAGGACAGGGCACTCATCCACTCAACATCGAACGAGCGCTGCACCAAGAGTTTTCCGACCAGCCCGCCGTAGCGTATTTGCAAAGAGTGGCACTGGCTCATATCGAGGCGGAGCGCTTGCTGGAAAACCAGGTAACGGCAGGGGAATCGGCCCTATCGTCCGGGTTCTTGCGCGCCGCGCATCAGGCACTCTATGCGCGATTAAATGAATCCGACCGGACCACCGATGACGGCCACGTGATCGTCCCGGGCGAACTGCGTCAGGAGGACGTCGAAGTTGGCCGGCATATTCCCCCAACCGCGGCTTCTGTGCCGCGTTTTCTCGAGCGTATGGATCAGGTCTACCGCAGCGGCGATAAACCCAGGGAATGGCATGTGTTGTTGGTTACCATCGCCTGCGCACATCATCGCGCGGCATGGGTCCATCCTTTCAGGGATGGAAACGGACGTGCGATCCGCTTGCAGAGCCATTGTGCGCTGTGGAAGTTATCCGAGGGTATGTGGTCACCCAACCGAGGCCTGGCGCGCTCCGTCGACGACTATTATGCCCGGCTGCACAATGCCGATATGCCCCGCAGAGGCGATCTGGACGGCCGGGGCAATTTGACCACAGCGGGCTTGGTGGAGTGGATAGATTTCTTTCTCGATATCTGTGCCGACCAAGTTCACTTTATGGGCCGTATGCTTGAATTGGACGGTATGAAGCGGCGTATCGAGGCGCTCATCATGTTCCGTTCGGCACATGACAAAGCGCTGCGCCCGGAAGCGATTTTGCCGCTATATCATGTGTTTGCGTCGGGGCCGGTCACCCGCCGGGAATTTGCGCAACTGACCGGGCTGCAGGAACGTACCGCGCGCTCGCTGTTGTCACGCTTGCTAGCCACGGGTCTGTTGCAAAGCGACACGCCATTGGGGCCGGTGCGCTTTGGCTTGCCGCTGGATGCATTGCAATTCCTGCTGCCCGAGCTGTACCCGGAAGCCGCGACAAAACTCGAATAAGCCCCTCCAGGAGACCCCATGCCGATCCGCCTTGTTTCAATCCGCCTCCGGCGCTCGACCGCTTTGCGTGTATTGAGCGGCATGCTGGCGCTAGGCGCGGCCTTGCTCGGAGGCTCTGCTCCGGCCGCGGCGCAGACCGCCCCGTCACGGCTTGATGAGATTATCAGCCGCGGTACCTTGCGCGCCTGCACCACGGGCGACTATAAGCCTTATTCGTTTCAGCGCGCCGACGGTGGATTCGAAGGAATCGACATCGATTTGACCGAAGCGCTGGCCAAGTCGCTCAAGGTCAAAACCGAATACGTGAAAACCTCGTGGTCGAAGCTGATGGACGATTTCACCAGCCGGTGCGATATCGGTGTCGGCGGGGTTTCGACCAGCCTGGAGCGGCAGAAGCGCGCCTTCTTCAGCGCACCCTATATGGTCGACGGCAAGTCGCCTATCGCGCGTTGTGCCGACGCCAAGCGTTATACCTCGGTGGCCGCAATCGACCAGGCCGGCGTCAAAGTCATCGTCAACCCGGGCGGCACCAATGAGAAGTTCGCCCGGCAATTTTTGCCCCTGGCGAATCTGACGGTGTATCCGGACAACGTGACGATTTTTAAACAGATTGCCGCTGGGCAGGCCGACGTGATGGTAACCGATACTTCGGAGACCTTATTGCAGCAGAAACTGAATCCAGGCCTGTGTTCGGTGCATCTCGATCAGCCGTTTCAGTATGGCGAAAAGGCTTATCTGCTGCCACGCGGCGACGTGGTGTTCCAGCAGTATGTCGATCAGTGGCTGCATTTATCGCAAGCTGACGGCGAATTTCAAACCGTGATCGACAAGTGGCTCAAATGATTACGTGCGATGCTGCATCAAGCCTGCGCCCAGCAAGTCTTGAATGCCTGCGCCGCCTTCGCCATCCAGGCGCGTGCCGCCGCCGATTCAGTCTGCAAACGGACAAAACCATGGGTCATGTCGGCGGCGTCGAATAGCTCGACCGTCGCGCCGTGCTGCTCAAGAAAACGCGCGTAGTCGCACCCTTCGTCATGCAGGGGATCGTTGGCGGCGACAATCACCACGGCGTCGGCCGGCTGACGCGCGGGTGCGGTCGCCAACAGGTTGACGCAGGTGTCGTCGGCAGCAACTGCCTGTCCGGCCAAAAATTGCGCCCAGAAAAACACCATATCGGCGGCGCTTAGACCGGGAGCGTTGGCGTTGGCGGCATAACTCGCGGTCGCCATTTCCGGCGAGACCACGGGGTAAATCAAAAATTGCGCTTTGACGATGCCCGGCACCCGGGTGTTCGCCACCCGTGCCGCGCCCGCGGCCAGATGCGCCCCGGCGCTGTCGCCGGCCACGGCCAGCGTATCCTGGGCAAAACCCAGACGCGCCCGGTGCTCGGCCAACCACATGATGGAATCAATCGCGTCAAGGCTGGCGGCCGGATAGGGAAATTCCGGCGCCAAACGATAATCGACGCTGCATACCGCGGCACCCAAATCGGCCGCGAGCAAAGCCGCCGCGTGGTCATGCGTTTCGAGATCGCCGATGACCCAGCCGCCGCCATGAAAATACACCAGCAGCGGCAGCGTCGTCTCGGCATGTGCCGGCTGATACAGCCGGGCCTTCAACTCGCGCCCCTCCAAGGGCAACACCAGATCGCGCACGGTCACACCGGATGGGCGCGGTACGGCATAACGCGCGGCGATGTCGCGAAAACGCTGACGGCGCTCAACCGGCGCCGGGTCCTGCAGCGGCGCGAAGTCCGCGGCCAGCTGGGTGTAATAGTTGAGCAATTCGGCATCTATCGTCATCAGCGTATTCCTCATCCAAAGCAGTTGAGTGCGCCGCGTACGCGGCGCAATTCAGGGTATTTCATGGTGAAAGGGGGTAGATCCTGGCCGGCCGGTGGCGCGAGGCAGGGCAAGCTTACTGCGGAACAGTATCGTATCCGTTTTCTGCGGGACGAGCATTGCATGGCGGCCGTGCAGCCCCGGAATTCGAGGTCGCCTGCATGCCTGCGCACAAACGGCTTATAAACCGGCTTATAACAAGCTCGCGCGCAACAACTCGGCATGGTCGATTTTGAGGCAGCGATCCATCACCACCTCAAGACCGGCTTGCCGCGCCCGATGCGCGGCGGCGTCATGGATCACGCCGAGTTGCAGCCATAGCGAACGCGCCCCGATCGCCAGCGTTTCGTCGACCAGCGGCGGCACCGCTTCAGCACGGCGAAACACATTGACCATGTCGATTTTGACGCCCTGCCCGGCCAGGGCCGCGCAGGCTTGCGCAAGATTTTCGTGGCACGGGCCATGCAACATGGCGTCCACCTGACCGGCATAGGCTGGATTCACCGCGACCAAACGATAACCGTGGGCGTGCATATAAGCGCTGACCGAGTGGCTGGCGCGCCCAGGCTGGGCCGACCATCCCACGACCGCGATCACGCGGTCTCGCAACAGCAGGCGGCGGCTTAATTCGGGAACGGACATGGTCGCATGGGTGACGGAATGGATAAACTTGGGTGGCTGCGGTCAAGCCGTTTTATCGGCCTCAAGCCGCAGTTCGTCCATCATCTTGGCACGCATCACAAACTTCTGCACTTTGCCGGTGACGGTCATCGGCAACTCGTCGACAAAGCGAATATAGCGGGGAATTTTGTAATGCGCGATCTGGCCTTCGCAGAAGCGCCGGATTTCCGCTTCGGTGGCTTTCATGCCCGGTTTCAGGACGATCCAGGCGCAGACTTCCTCGCCGTATTTTGCGTCTGGCACACCGAACACCTGGACCGTCTGTACTTTGGCATGACGGAACAGATATTCCTCGACCTCACGCGGGTAAACGTTTTCTCCCCCGCGTATCAGCATGTCTTTGACCCGCCCGACGATATTGCAATATCCTTGCGCGTCGAGCGTGGCGAGGTCGCCGGTATGCATCCAGCCGTCAACGATGCTTAGCGCGGTTTGTGCCTCATCGCCCCAATAACCTTGCATCACCGAATAACCGCGCGTGAGCAATTCGCCTTTCTCGCCCACCGGTACGATTTCACCCAGCGCATCGATCAGCTTGACCTCAAGATGCGGCTGAATCCGCCCGACCGTGGTCACGCGTTTTTCCAAGGGGTCGGTGGTGGAGCTTTGGAACGATACCGGGCTGGTCTCGGTCATGCCGTAGGCGATGGTCACTTCGCTCATATGCATTTGCGCCACCACCCGCTTCATGGTCTCGATCGGGCACGGCGAGCCGGCCATAATACCGGTGCGCAGGTTGGATAAATCGTAGTCGGCAAACTCCGGCAAGTCGAGCTGCGCAATAAACATGGTCGGCACACCGTGGAGCGCGGTACAGCGTTCTTCCGACACCGCGCGCAAGGTCGCGGTGGGGTCGAAGGCTTCGCTGGGAAATACCATCGCCGCGCCCTCGGCAACGCAGGCAAGTACCGCCAGAACCATACCGAAACAA
>JAMFSV010000068.1 GCA_026225455.1 Burkholderiales bacterium
CACCGGACTGGCGTGTCTATTGCTGGGCATCGTCCTGGGCTTTATCTGGCAACCGGTGCAAAACCTGATCAATCAGGCCGGCCAATGGCTGATCACGGCCGGCGTGTTAGGCGTATTTGTCTTTGGCGTGCTTAATTGCCTCCTGCGCATCACAGGTTTGCACCACATCCTCAACTCCCTGGTGTGGTTTGTGTTCGGTACCTATACCTCGCCCGCCGGCATCGTCGCCACCGGTGACTTGCATCGCTTCTTTGCCGGCGACCCGACTGCGGGCGGTTTCATGACGGGGTTTTTCCCGGTCTTTATGTTCGGTTTACCGGCGGCCTGCCTGGCGATGTACCACGAAGCGCCAAAGGACCGCCGGCCGATGATTGCCGGTTTGCTATTTTCGATCGCACTGACCACCTTCCTGACCGGCGTCACCGAACCGGTTGAATTCACCTTTGTTTTTCTCGCTCCAGCCTTATATGCGATTCACGCCCTATTGACCGGCCTGTCACTCGCGGTCTGTCAAGCCTTGGGGATTCATCTCGGTTTTACCTTCTCGGCCGGTGTGTTCGATTACATCCTGTCCTTTGGCCTCTCCACCCGAGGTTGGTGGCTGTTGCCTCTGGGCATGGTTTATGCCGTTTTGTACTATGGCATATTCCGTTTTTTCATCCGTTGGAAAAATTTGCCTACCCCGGGACGCGAGCCGCTCACGGCGGATGAAGCCTCCGAGGCGTCCGCGCCAGGCTCGCCTTCGATCACGGCAACAGGATCGGCGGCCAAGGGCGGCAGCGGATCGCGGGCATACAATTACATCGCGGCCCTGGGCGGATCTGAAAATCTGACCTGGGTCGACGCTTGCACCACGCGCCTGCGTCTTACCGTGGTTGACGCCGGCAAGGTATCCGAAGCGGCGCTAAAAACCGCCGGCGCACGCGGCTTGTTCAAACAGGGGCAGACCAGTGTCCAAGTCATTATCGGCCCGCAAGCTGACCTGATTGCCGAGGAAATACGAGGTGTACTCCGTGAAACATCAGTCTTCGTGGGGAAGTCTGGCGTATAGGAAAAAATTGATATCAGCCGGCTCACGCCAAACCTTGATGTCACTCTTGCACTGTGCGGCGGGTGTGAGACCCCCATGCATAGGAGTTACTTTTGCACAAACGCTATCTCGATTGTGATTTCTCAGAGCTGTCCAATATATCCAAAGCCGATTTGCTGGATGCGCTGCGTTCCAGCGAAGGCCGAATTTTACTGGCGGAAACCATAGGTTCGGTACAGCCCATGCTGTTCAACATCACCAACGCCGAATTTGCCGCAAGCCAGGGTGCGGATTTACTTCTGCTGAATATGTTCGACGTAAGCCAGCCGTGCATCAATGCCATGCCCGCAGGAATCTCCGCGCAAGAAACATTGCATGAGTTGAAGCGCCTGACTGGACGAGTTATCGGCATTAATCTTGAACCGGTAGACCCCGGCTTCACACCCGGTAACCAGGAA
Source organism: Burkholderiales bacterium (assembly GCA_026225455.1). Taxonomy (GTDB): domain Bacteria; phylum Pseudomonadota; class Gammaproteobacteria; order Burkholderiales; family Burkholderiaceae; genus LMUX01. The sequence continues at coordinate 1,489 of JAMFSV010000068.1, forward strand.
TTCTGGTCGATCAAGGAAGGACGTTTGGCGACTGCGGATAACGCACGCAAAGCTGTCGCCTTGGGGGTTCAATTTTTGGTGCTCACCGGCAATCCAGGAAACGGTGTTTCCAATAGCGCAATCAATTGCAGTCTGCGCGAAATCAAGCGCGAAGTGGGCGACACATTGATTCTGATCGCCGGAAAAATGCATGCCTCCGGCATTCAGAAAGAGGCCGCCGTAAACATAATCACCGAATCCGATATCACCGAATTCGTCGAGCATGGCGCCGATGTCATCTTGTTACCCGCCCCTGGGACGGTTCCGGGTATTACGCTGGAATACGCGCGCCAGCTTATCAGTCACGCTCACCAGCTTGGGGTCATGACGCTGACGACAATCGGCACCTCTCAAGAAGGTGCCGACGTGGAAACCATCCGGCAGATTGCCTTGATGTGCAAAATGGCCGGCACCGACTTACACCATCTCGGCGATGCAGGTTATGTCGGGATGGCCTTGCCCGAAAACATCATGGCTTATAGCATCGCGATCCGGGGCAAGCGGCATACCTATGCGCGCATGGCACGCTCAATTAATCGATAGAAAACACGTCGTATGTGCCGACATCGGCCGAGGAGTTAACCGAGCCGCAATACCTGCTCACGCAGGTGCTGCGTTTTCGAGTAAGCGGGGCAAATACCCCCTGCCTCGCGCCTCTTGACCGATCGATCTCAAGAGCCGCCAAACCAGTTATACCCCTGATCCACCCAATCCCCGCCCGGATAGGTATTGGTGACGAACATCGCGGTGATGTGCTTGGGGTTTTTGTAGCCCAATTTAGTCGGCATGCGCAACTTCATCGGATAGCCGTATTTGGGCGGCAAGGTCTGGCCGTCATAGGTAAAGGTCAGCAAAGTCTGCGGGTGCAGCGCCGTCGCCATGTCGATACTTTCATAATAATCGTCGGCACATTTGAAACCGATATATTTGGCCGTGGTATCGGCACCGATGCGTTGCAGGAAATCGCTAAAACGCGTTCCACCCCAGTGACCGATGGCGCTCCAACCCTCAACGCAAATATGCCGGGTAATCTGGCTGGTCTGCGGCAAAGCATAAAGCTCGGACAAATTCCACGTGTGTTTATCTTGCACCAAACCGCTGATCTCCAACTTGTAATCGTTGCCGTTCACTTCGGGCACGCTGTCGATATCGTAGAACGCGTTGAATGGAAACGGCCGAGTCAGCATGGCTTCGGAATATTCAGGTGCAAGCTTATGCGGGTCGAACAGCAAACCTTGCACTTGGTCATTAAAGCGCGATACGGCGGTGAGAAAGGTCGATACCGACTTCTCGTCGGTCAAATGACAGCCAGTCAGCATCGACAAACCGCCCAGGGTTAAAGCACGTTTGGCAAACAAACGCCGTGTCGGCAATTTGAGTTCTTTTTCCGCGTCTTTGAGAATCAATTTGCGATCCAGCGACGGGTCGATCAACAACGAGGTTTTTTTGCGGGTAGTCATACTCGTCTCCTAGCGACCGCGCAACATGGTGAGCAATGAGCGTGGCACCAGCGCCACCATCACGACGTGAACCAGCACAAATAAAACGATAAAAGCCATGGCGCAGAAGTGCACGATGCGGGCATTGTCATAACCGCCCATCAAATCCCGCAACAAGGAAAATTGCACCGATTTCCAAATCGCCAGACCCGATAGCACGATGACGATCAAGGCGATGATCGCGGAAATATAAGCCAGCTTTTGCACTGCATTAAAATGGCTCAGATCTTGGTGACCAAGTCGTCCGGTCAGCGCTTTGAACAAATCCTGGATGACCGCGCGAGGCGACAAGGGAAAGAATTTCCTGCGGAAACGTCCGGTGAAAAGATTAAGCAGCAAATAGGCCAGGAAACTCGCAAACAACAACCACATCGCCGCAAAATGCCATTGCAAGGCGCCTCCCAGCCAACCGCCCAGGGTCCACTGCGGCGGGATAGTCAAACCGTGAAACACCGGTGAGGCATCGTAAATGCGCCAACCCGACAGCACCATCAAGACCACCGCCAGCGCCGTGCACCAATGCGTCACGCGGACCCAGACCGGGTTGATCAGCGGCGGTTTCAGCTTGGGTATGGCGGGCGCGGCGATAGTGCCGCGGTAACTTTCATCCTGACTCGCGCCTTCAGTCTCGTGTGTCATATGTCCTCGCCTTGTGGTGCGCGCCCGTATCGAGCGGCCTTGTGGTGACTTCTTTCGCTCTACTTGTTTGGCTATTCATTGAGTTGCACTGTAGAACTTGCATAAATCAATGGCAAGCCGGCAGCGCAAGCGCCTGCAGTACTTCGCCGTTGGCCGCCTGGACAAAAGCCGCGACACCAAAACGGTCCGGCTCCGGGATACCGCCGTCAGGGGCCAAATTAAGCGTTTGTTGAATCTGAGCGCTGCCTTTGACCAGCGGCACCGGGCCGACCCACTGACGCACCACAAATTCATGATGCAGGGTCGCGCCCCCGTTCTCGCCTCCGCCAATGCGACTGACCAAGCGGTTTTCATAGACCGCAACAAAAGCTTGCGCCGCCGGGGCCGAGGCCGATCCCCCCGAATGTTGAACAAAGCTGGCATTGAGCGCAGTCTGCGCTCCGGTCCCAGCCAAGTCGAGATGAATCTCGGCACCGCTGGGTTGAGCGCTCACCTTGGCCAAAGCAGCATTAAAGTCCGACTTGCTATGCCAATCGCGCAGCTCAAAACCAGCCAGCGCGACTTCCGGGGTGTACACGATATGGCTGCCGTTGCGTTCGCTTAGCGCTTGCTGACGGTCGGTGAAACCCGGTTCGGCAAAGCGGTCGTGCCAAGCCTGGTTATCCCAGTAGTTGACATGCAGCGCCAACGGCACAATGCCCGGGGTCGACACCCCTATCTGGCTCAACCAGTTTTCGGCCGGCGGACAGCTATCGCAACCTTCCGAGGTATAGAGTTCGACCAGCGCCTGACGTTGCGGGGCACTCGCGGCGGAGCACTGAGCCGCGGCCCGGGCGGACTCGGTACTGGCCATCGAGAGTGCCAAGACGGCCGCCAAGGTAGCACACAGCAGGCCCAAGCGGCGGGAATAGATACTGAAAATAGAACGGGAGGTGGACATGGCAAGCTTCCGGTGCACGATATATAGCTTGGTCGTGACAGATCGCCCTACCTTACATCCCGTGATGAAAAAAAGGGAAATATCTTGTTGCATGGCGGATAAATGCCGCCCAGTGCCGGCTCGCTAAAGATGCATCACACCGCGCAACTCCTCCAGTGCCACGGCATCGGCATCCAACATCTGCGGGATCAAGTTGCGCAAACAGTCGACCCAGGTTTTGATTTTGGCATCGAGATATTGGCGTGAGGCATAAAGCGCGTAGAGATTCATATGCAGCAACTCATACTCCGGCATCACATGCACAAAATCGCCGCGCCGCAAGCCATCGAGCGCGGAGTAGACCGGCACGGTGCCGATGCCCATACCCTCGCGTATCGCCACCGCCATGGATTCGGCGACATTGACCTGGAACGAACCGGCGATCGGCACCACTTGATCGCCGCCGGGGCCGCGGAACGCCCATTTATCCGGAGGGAAAATAGACGTCATCAACTGCATGCAATTGTGTTGCTGCAAATCCTGGGGCAGGCTCGGTACGCCATAACGTTCGAGATAGTCAGGGGACGCGCACAGGATGCTGTGGGTCGTGCCCAGGTACTGCGCGATCAAACCCGAGTCGGGCAAGTCGGTCGCCATGACCAGCGAAACATCGTAGCCTTCGTCGAATAAATCGGGAATACGCTGAGCCAAGGTCAGGTCGACTTTGACCTCGGGAAATTCCTTTTGGTATTTGGAAATCGCCGGGATCACATAACGCAAGCCGGCACTGGTCATCGCATGCGCGTGCAAGGTGCCGGCGGGCCGGGCTTGCGCATCGCCGGCCTCGGCTTCGGCTTCATCGACAAAGGCCAGAATCTGTTCGCACCGCTGTAAATAACGCTCGCCCGCCTCGGTCAGGGCAAGACGGCGCGTCGTGCGATTCAGCAGGCGGGTGCGCAAATGAGATTCAAGGTCCGAAATCGCCCGCGATACGTGCGGCGTAGTGGTATTGAGGTATCGGGCGGCGGCGGTAAAACTGCCATCCTCGATAATGCGCATAAAGACACGCATGTTTTGTAGCGTATCCATGGGAATGGCTCTTTAAGCAAGCGGGTAAGTGGGGTATTGTTACGCAAAACACCAGCAATATTGTTGCGCGCTTTGTAATAAACCTTTGTAACTTTCTGTCTTACAAAACTCAGGGCCTAGCCCTAGAATCGAGCGCTTTAAATGGCTCGTCGCAAAGGAATCAAAGTGGTTTCCAAGGTGTGCGGAAGAATCCGGGTGGCTTTATTCCTTGCGATCTGTTCAATAATCGCGGGCTGTGCCGGCACGCATGGCATCGCTCCGGTGGACGCCCCACTGGCGGTGAATACCTTGGATGCGGGGGCCGCCATCAAAGCTGCGGCATGCGATGCCGATTGGCCGGACAGCCAGTGGTGGCATGCCTTGCATGATCCGCAACTCGACCACCTGATCACCCAGGCACTGGCCGACAGCCCGAGCATGGCCGTGGCGGCTGCCCGCGTGCGCTTGGCCAGCGCCATGGCGGCGGGCACCGGGGCGGCGCTCTCGCCCCAGCTCAAACTCGATGCATCGATTGCGCGCGAACACTGGCCCGACAATTATTTTTACGGTCCTGGTTTGCTGGGTAGTGCCGATACCTGGAACAACACCGTTACCCTCGGGCTCTCCTACGACCTCGATTTGTGGGGTAAAAACCAAAGCCTGGCAAGCCGCAGCCTGGATCAAGCTCACGCCGCCGCCGCCGATGCCCGCGCCGCGCAACTCGATCTGGAAAGCAATATTGTACGGTCCTATATCGGGTTCTCGCTGCAATATGCCTTGCGCGACAACCTGGTACGCATTCTTGCGGAGCAGCAACGTATTCTCGATTTTGCCGATGCGCGCCTGAAAGGCGGCATCGGCACCCAGCTTGAAGTCAGCCAGGCGCAAACGCCACTGCCCGAAACCCAGCGTCAGATCGACGTACTGGACGAACAATTGAGCTTGCAGCGCAATCAGCTCGCGGCCTTGATCGGCCAAGGCCCAGGTGCCGGCGACGGCTTATTGCGCCCGGCGCTGAGCGCAACGGTGCAGATTGGCTTGCCGGCCAATTTGCCGTTGGATTTGATCGGGCATCGTCCCGACGTGGTTGCGCAGCGGTGGCGCATAGAAGCCGACAGTAAAGGTATTGCGGCGGCCAAAGCGGGGTTTTATCCCAACATCAATTTATCGGTGATGGCGGGCGGTTTCGCCGCGGCAGGCGGCCCGGTCGGAGGCGGATTTTTATCTTTTCTCGGTCACAACGACTTGAGTTATTCGGCCGGGCCGGCTCTGTCGCTGCCGATTTTTGACGGCGGCCGGCTGCGAGCGCAGCTCGGCGCTGCTGCGGCGGACTACGACATTGAGGTGGATCGATATAACCAGATTGTGCTGGGCGCGCTCAAGCAAATCGCCGATCAATTGGTCACTCTGCGCGCGCTGGACCGCCAGCAAATCCAGGTCGAGCAGTCGCTGGCAACCGCCCGCACCAGCGATAAGCTGGCCAGCGAAGGTTTTCGCCGCGGACTCACCGATTATCTCAATGTGCTGAATGCGCAAACGCATCTGGTCATGGAAGAACAAAATCAGCAGCGCATCATGGCCAGCCGTCTTGATGCTTATGCTGCACTGATGGCCGCGCTGGGCGGCGGCGTGCTGGACGCGGAAACTGCGGCCGCCGCACCGCCCGTCGCCGCCACGCCCAGGACAAGCGACACGCCGTCACCTCTTCGCTCAAGCAACGCCAGCACCAGCGCACCGGTTTCGCCGCATCTCGAGTTGGCGCAATGAATGCCGCATCGCCCCCGGCCAGCGGCGGTTTTATTGCCGATTGGCGCGCCGCCGCGGCCGATTGGACGCTGACCGCAGCTCCCGGTTGGTTGCATGTAGGCAAAACTTTCGGCGCGGCGATCCTGGTGTTATGGCTGGCTATGCGGCTTGAGTTGCCGCAGCCGCGCACCGCCATGCTGACAGTGTTTATCGTGATGCAACCGCACAGCGGCGCGGTACTGGCCAAAAGCTTTTATCGCATCGGCGGCACCGTCATCGGCTCACTGGTCGCGCTAAGCCTGGTTGCCTTATTTCCCCAGGAGCACGCATTATTTTTGCTGGCGATCACCTGCTGGCTCGCGCTCTGTACCGCGGGCGCCACGCGCAACCGTAATTTCCGCTCCTATGGTTTTGTCCTCGCAGGTTATACCGCAGCCCTCATCGGCATTCCCACCATCGACGCCCCTTCCGGCATTTTCATCGCGGCGGTCACGCGTCTGACCGAAGTGTCGCTGGGCGTGATTGTCTCCACCGTGGTGAGCGCTGTGGTATTTCCGCAGCATGTGTCGAACACCATTCCGCGCGTGGTGCGGGCGCGCTTTACTTCCTTCGTCGAATTTATTTCAGACTCGCTCTCGGGCCGCATCGATCGGGCCGGTATCGAGGCCTCCAATTTGCGCTTTATCTCGGATGTGATCAATCTTGAGGCGGCGCGCAGCATGGGGGTGTTCGAGAACCCGGAAATCCGCCTGCGCAGCGGCCGCCTGACCCAGCTCAACAGCGATTTTATGGCGGTGTCGACGCGCTTGCATGCCTTGCATCAGACGCTCAATCGGTTGCGCACACGCGACCATGCCGAGGTGCGTCTGGTACTCGACGCCTTCGAACCTTATTTGCGCGAGATCGCGCAGCAGCTCAACCCCGCCGAAACGCCGGTGTTGCAAGCCTCGGACGCGGGCGCCGCGGCCCACCGCCTGGACCTGTTCCGGCTTGCCCTGCCCGCGCGTATCGCCGGCACACGGGTCGCACTGACCACACAAGAAATCGGTGCGCTGATTTTGCTGGATTTCGATACCGCGGCCGAATTGTTTTACCGTTTTGTCGACGAGCTGCACGCTTACACCGCGACTTACGCCTCGCTCGCGGAGACCCTGCCCCCCGTCGGCATCGCAACCCGGCCTTATGTGCCGAAGACCGGCTTGTTCGCCACCACGGTGTCCGGTCTGCGCGCAGCGCTCGCGCTGTTTACCGTGTGCTTCTTCTGGTACGCAACCGCCTGGCCCAGCGGCGGCCTGGCCACCATCTTCGCGGGCGTGGTGTGTGCCATTTCAGCAACTGCTATCAACCCCTTTCGTACCGCTTACCAGATGCTGCTGGGCGCCATCATCGCCCTGCCCGCCGGCGCTGTGGCGGCGTTTATACTGGCCCCGCAGGCCGATGGTTTTGCCATGCTGGCGGTGGTCCTGGCGCCGTTCCTGATTGCCGCTTTATGCTTATCCACCAAACCGCGCTGGGCTGGTGTCGGGATCGGCTTCCTCCTGTTTTTCGGCTTTGGCGCGGTGCCTGACAATCCCGTGGTGTATAACCCGGTGGGATTTTTCAACGACCTGATCGCCATTATTATTGCCACCGGGCTGTCCGCCGCGGCATTCGGCGTGATCCTGCCGCCGACCAGCGGCTGGTGGCTTAAACGCATCGTGCGCGATCTGCGTCAGCAAGTGGTGGCCGCCTGTATTGGCCGGCGCGAAGAGGTCAAGCATAGCTTTGAAAGTGCCTCGCGCGACCTGATGTACCAAGCGGGCGCCTTGATCGAAGATCGGCCCGATGCACAACAAGTCGCATTGGCCTGGATGTTTGTCACGCTTGAGGTCGGTCACGCGATGATCGAATTACGCAGCGAGACCGCCGCACTGGTGGCCGAAGCCGCGTTCGCGCGACAAGGCGACTGGCCCAAACCCCTGTGGACCTTGCGCGACGATATGGTGCGGCTATTTGACAAGCCCACCGTGGCCAACCGCCGCCGCGCCTTGGCCTCTACAGCTACCGCCATCGCCCATGTGCAACAGAAAGCCGGCGACATGGCCTTGGCGCCGTTGCACGAGAGCGCAAGCGGCGTGGCCCCGGCCGTTACCGAGGCCAAGCTGCCTGGCATGACGGACGAGCGGGTCGAACCGCGGCTAAGCACCACGGCGGCCACGGTAGCCACTGCGCTGCCGGTACGCCAGCGCCAGCGCTTGCTGCGGCTGGTGAGTTATCTGCATTTTATGCGCAGCGCCTTGCTCGACCCGCGCTCACCGCTGCCGGGCGGCGGCGATTTCCGCGAAACCCCAATCGGAGAGCCGCATGCCTCATGATATTACGCTATTCGGGGCCTATGTCCCGGTGCTGTTGGCCTTGTTCTTCGGCGGCGTGGTGCTGAGCTGGCTGCTGGACCGGGTGCTGGCCTATCTCGGGTTTTATCGCCTGGTCTGGCACCCCTCGCTGTTTCGGGTCAGCATGTTTGTCTGTGTTTTCGGCGCGCTGGGATTAACCACCTATCGTTAAATTCGTGTCGTGCTCCTGCCACCTGGGAATACGGCCTCGCCCCAAACATCGCAACGGAAGAATCGCAGCACGATGAAACGCCGAGTCATGCCAGCCGGCTCGCTTTTAATTTTTGTTTTTACCCCCAGACTATGCTGATCAAGCAACTCTTTCGCGTCCTCGCCACCCTGCTGATTTGCGCAGCGGCAATTGCTGTCGCCCATACTCTTTGGCAACATTATATGGACCGCCCCTGGACCCGGGACGGCCGGGTTCGCGCTTATGTGATCAACGTCGCGCCCGATGTTTCCGGTGCGGTGGTCGCTTTGCCGGTGCGCGACAATCAATGGGTGCATCGCGGCGACCTGCTGATGGAAATTGACCCGGCACGCTTCAAGATCGCGGTGGCCCAGGCTCAAGCCGCCGTCGACGCGAAAAAAATCAACTGGGACATGCGCCGCCAGGATGCCAAACGCCGCGCCGATCTGAACAGCATGGTGGTGTCGACCGAACAACGCGAAAATGCGTCATTGGATGCCGCCGCGGCCTATGCCGACTATCAAGCTGCGCTGGCCCAGTTGTCGGGCGCGCAACTCAATCTCGAACGAACCCGGGTGGTGTCGCCGGTTGACGGTTATATCACCAACCTGCAATTGCAAACCGGCGACTACGTCACGGCGGGGTCGGCACGGCTGGCCTTGATCGACAGCCATTCCTTCTGGGTCTATGGTTATTTCGAAGAAACCAAGTTGCCGCGCCTGCATATCGGCGACGTAGCCAAAATCGAATTGATGAGCGGCGAGCATCTACGCGGCCATATCGAGAGCATCACCCGCGGCATCTATGACCGCGACAATCCGCAAAGCCGCGACCTGACCGCCGATGTCAACCCGACCTTCAATTGGGTGCGTCTGGCACAACGCGTTCCAGTGCGGATTCAACTCGACGAGATCCCGCAAGGGCTGACCCTGGCCGCAGGTCAGACCTGTACCGTGGTGATTGAAGAAAGCCGCAAAAACCAGGCTGCGGCTAAATCGCCGAATCAATCGCCAAGTCCGCCACCCCATCAGCCGGCGACAGCCAGCGCCCCGTGACCGCCCCACGCCACCGGCCGAATTCGCCAAGCTTGATCTAAGTCATTGATCGCCGCGGCATGGTGGCGCACACTGCAGAATATATACAGTCAGGAGCACAAGCCATGTACCAACATATCTTGGTGGCGGTTGATGGTAGCGACGCATCAAAACATGCTTTAACCGCAGCCATCAACTTGGCCCAGGATTGCCGCGCCACCCTCACGGCACTCTATGTGGTGGATAACACCCCGATTCTTTACGACGCCGGCTATTACGATCCTTCGGTATTGCGCAAGGCTCTGATAGAAGAAGGCGACCGCGTCTGCGCCGACGCCACGCTGGCAATCCAGGCAGCCGGTTTGCAGCCGAATGCCAAGGTGGTTGAAGTGGAACAGTTGGGCGACGATATCGCGCACGAAATCGAGCGCTCGGCGCAAGCCGCCAATGCCGATGTGGTGGTGATGGGCACGCACGGCCGCCGTGGCTTCAAACGTTTGATGCTGGGCAGTGTTGCCGAACGTTTTGTACGCGTCTCGACGCGCCCGGTACTGCTGGTACCGACCCATCAACCGGATTGAAGCGTAGCCGCGAGCAACCTGCGGCACTCTGCATCAGCTTGTTTTATACCCTTTTGTCTACCCGGCACGCCGCTCAGCATGACGCTGAGCGGCTTTTTTTTGGGCGCTAAATATCGCTGCGAACGAGGCGGCGAGGTAAATTCACGGATCCTTGGCAAGAGTGCCCCGGATACGCCAGAATTCGACTATTGGCAAGCCATGCTGTTGCGCCTGCATGCTTTTTGCCCATCCAGGCTTGGGGTCGACTATGATTCCATTAACGCTGCGGCTTCGGTGCCGTTGCTTGAGGCATAGTCTCAACGGACAGTTCTGCCTTGGGTGAACGCATCTCTGCCGCAACTGGCGCCGCGAGATTTCAGTCAAATTCCGGGAGGTTTTTTATGGGTATGGTGCAAGAATTCAAGGATTTCGCCGTTAAAGGCAATGTGATCGACTTGGCGGTCGGTGTGATTATCGGCGGTGCGTTTTCAGGGATCGTGACGTCCATCGTCAAGGATTTGATCATGCCGGTCGTAGGCCTCGCCACCGGCGGTCTCGATTTTTCCAATAAATTCCTGCGCCTGGGCGAATTACCGGCAACCTTCAAAGGTAATCCGGATTCTTATACCGAATTGCAAAAAGCCGGGGTTGCGGTGGTCGGTTACGGCAGCTTTATTACCGTCGCCATCAATTTCCTGATTCTCGCCTTCATCATTTTCCTGATGGTCAGAGGGATCAATAAATTACGCGCGCCGCAACCGGCGGCACCGGCGGCGCCTCCTCCCACACCCGAAGACGTGTTGCTGTTGCGCGAAATCCGCGATGCCTTGAAGGCCGGCCAGACGCAGCCGTAAAGCCAGACTCGCGGCACCGAAGGCATCAGATCGGGCGAAATTACCGCAGGTCATTGACCCCATATAGTTGGGGCTTGGGAATCGGCAGGGGAAATAGAAAGGGAAATGCGGCGGCCGCCCGTTTCGGTCGCCGTTTCCCGCGGAATTAGGCATACTGAACACACGGGCTTGCTTGGCCGGTAGTGAATATTTTCGTCGATGTGTTCTTTTGAAAGGCGCTTTTTATGCCGTCCCCCAAGAAATACGTAAGCGTCAATATGACGGAACCTGCCGCCCATTTTCTGGCGGCACTCAAGCGCTTTGACGGCTTTGCCCAACTGGGCAACAAAATCGCCCGCGCCCGTACTCAAGATCCGCCCATCGTCTATGCCCAAGTGTTGCCGGGGCTGGATTTACTGATCTGCAAAGTGCGCGGCGTGCAGCCGCCCTATCCCGACGACGCGGTACTGGTGCGCGCCTGCCTCGAATCCATCGCCAATGCCCTGGAACAAGCGGCGTCCGGCCTGGAACAAGGCGGTTACTGGTACGAGAGCGGCGGCCTCGGTTTTCTGATCTTTGCCAGCCGGGCACGCGAAACCATACTCGCCGAATTCGGCGGCAGCGGCCCGCCATTGCGCACCGGCGATATCTTTCGCGACGCGCGTTAAACGGATTTATTTCGCCGGTACCGCCTTCACCGCGGACACATCGAGCGGTGCTTTGGCCCGCTCACGCTGACCGGCCGGCGGCGCCACCGAGGCGGTATGCATCTGTTCGATGATTTTCGCGCAGGGCAGATTCTCGTTATGACTGGGCGACAACAAAGGCAGGATCGCGGCCGGCGGCACCAGCAGGGCCAAACCGACTACCGCGGTGCCGCGCACGGCAAGCGCCAAGGTATCGACCCCGACATCGGGCTTCTTGAAAGTCCCTTTGACGTAGAGCGGCGAGCGTAGCGACAAGATGCGCACCCCCTTGGTTTGCGGGCGAACGGTCAGGTTCAATTGCTCGTTTTTCAAGTTGATGGAACCGGTTGTGGTGATCAACGCATCTTCGGTATCCAGGGCGAAGAAACGCGTATCCAACATGCCGTCGGTGGCGACAAAATCGCTGGCCGCACAGTTGATCTTCACGTCCTTGTTGCCAAACAGTTTGTCGATCACCACGTTACCGACATTCAAGCCGGCCTCCTCCAGCAGGGTGCTGGAAATGGTGCCGTCAGTCACCACCAGCTTAAGCTCGCCGTTGGATGCGGCGGCAAGCTGGGCGATCGAATTACCGGTTGCCGACAATGCCGTGTCGCCGTTCATCTCGCCAAAACTGCTTTGTTTGGTTTCATAGTTGGGAAACAACTGCTTGAGTTTCAAATGCCGCACCGCCAGCTTAAGCTGGGCTTTCAGAGGCTCGGCGCTGCCGTCCAGGCGCAAGCTGCTGTCAAGCGTGCCGCCCGCCACGCCAAAGCGCAGCGGATCAAGCGTCAACACACCGGCCATCATCGTCAGGTGAGTGCTGAGGTTCTGGATCGGCAAATCGGCCGAGCGCACAATTTTCTGGCCGGTAAAGGTGACGTCCACATCCAGCGCATTCCAGCGGTCGGTGCGAAACGGCTCGGCCGGCAGCGCCCGGTCGTCCGGTTGACGGAAAGTATCGCCGCGACTGGCCTTGCTGGCGTTGGAATCGGCCCCGACCAGCGGCGCCAGATCGGAAAATTGCAGCAGATTCGACACCAGCGAGCCGCTCAACAGCGAGCGGGGCTGACGTTGCTGGTAAAACAATGTGCCGTGTAAATCGCTGCCGCCGACGCGGCCCTTGAAATTATCATATTGCAGCGACAGCGCGCCGGGTTTCAGTGTGCCGACTAAACGGCCGTCGGTAGAAAACGGCGGCGTATCGGGTAAATTGAGCCCGGTCAGCGGATATAAATTGGCCGCACTCGCCCCGCTCAGACCCAGCCGCACATCCAGTGCGGCAAGATGTGCCGGATCGACCAGGGTCCCGGCCAACATGATATGCGACGCGCCGAAATGCAAATCGACCTGAACCGGGAACGGATGATGGGCGTCGTTCACGGTCAACACGCTGCCCACTTTGGCGTGGCCGTCAACCGCGTTACCGCGATAGCGTCCCTGAACCGCCAAACTCAGCGCATAGGGTTGAACGGGTGCCGCGCCCGTGCCCGCCGCCGCAGACGCCGCACCCGGGTTATGTCCCGCCAAAGCGTGAACTTCGGCCAAGGTATCGGCAAATGGAATCGCCTGCCGCAAGGTATTGACGTCGACTTGCAGTTGGGTGCGCTCGCGCGCATCGCTATAATTTATTTTGCCGGTGGGAAACTCAACCACACCCAGGTCGAGCACCCAGGCCACCGGAGTGCTTGAATTTTCCGTTTGAAACGTCCAGTTATTGCGGCCGTCCGCGGTGCGTTCGAGATCAATCTGAGGCTGGCTCAGACTGAGCATGGGAATTTCCACGTGATGCACCAGCAGAGGCGGTAATGCCAAATCCAGATCCAAGGCATCGAGCGTGGCAAACTGCGCTTGCCGAGCCCAAGCCGGGTTGGCAACGCGTAAATCCTGCGCACTCACATGTAAAACCGGCAGACCGAAGTCATGCCCCGGCTCTCCGGCCCAAGCCGACGAGTGCCAACGCCAGCTCAAGCGCAGATCGCCGCGCATGTCGAAATCGCGCCCGATCGAGTGCGAAATTTTCTGGCTCAGCCAAGGACGCGCAAAATTCCAGTTGACCGTAGTCACCAGGACCGCAAAGATCATGCCCACGCATATCAGTCCGACAATCACATAAACTAACCATCGGCAGATTCGAGGCATAACGGGCTCCCTAATTTTATTTTAATCACACGCGATATACCGTGTGTTGTCTCGCTGCGGCGCATTATCTGAGCCGGTGAAGGCGGAGGATACCGCATCGGCGACCTGACTCTCTTTGTTACCAGCTTTGTAACATGGACTTCCGGCCGGCCGGATTGTTCCCGCAGGCGCGACATCGATGGGTGGCTTAAGTGATTAAAGTGAGGCATGGCGAGGCCTGCAGATAAAGAAAATCTCCTGAATCCGCTTAAAATAGGCGGCTTCAATGAATCGCGGCGCCAGGCGGAAAAATGGTCGGCCTCGCAGCGCAACGCCGCAATCCCCGCAGGAACGCCGGCGGATCTTTCTCACATTATTGATTCAATTTTCCCAAGCCCTCCTCCATGCCTCATTCACCGCTTGCATCCTCGATTGACGCGCATCGTGTGCTCATCGAAGCGCATCAGCTTGAGCGGCATGCATCCGCCAGCGGCAGGTGCCTGTTGTATCCAGTGTCGTTACAACTGTATGGCGGCGATCGGGTTGCCGTGACCGGCCCGTCTGGCGCGGGGAAAAGTGTATTGCTGCGCTTGCTCTCATTGCTCGATGCGCCGGACGGCGGTCAGATCCGCTGGTGCGGTGTCGCGGTCAACCGTCAGACGATACTCGGCTACCGCCGTTCGGTGGCGTACCTGAAACAACGCGCCACGATGTTGGACGGCACGGTTGCCGACAACCTGCATGCCCCGTTTGCGCTAAAAATCTACAGCGACCTCCGGTACTCGCCGGTGACTGTGCTGAACTTGCTGGCGGCGGCCGGCCGCGATGCATCGTTTCTACAGAAAAATGCCGGCGAACTGTCGGGTGGCGAAGCGCAAATCACAGCCCTGATACGGGTACTGCAACTGGCACCCACTGTCTTGCTGCTGGATGAACCCACGGCGTCGCTGGACCCCGCCTCGCAAGCCATCGTCGAAGCAATGGTCGATCAGTGGTTTGCCGCGGTACCCGGCCGCGCACTGGCCTGGGTTTCGCATGATCCAGCCCAGGCCGAGCGCATCAGCAACCGAAGTTTGCATTTGCAGGCCGGCCGGGTTCAGCCGAACGACTCGATTTCCCCTAAGCCGCAAGTGAGCATTCCATGAACGCGGATTACCTGAACCTCAGCAATACCCAGCTCGCTCTTGCCGCGGCGCTGATCCTGATCAACGGAATCTTGTCCTTGCTGCTCAAACTGGGGCTGACTCGGCGTTTGCTCTGGGCCAGCGTGCGCACCGTGGTGCAATTGCTGCTGGTCGGCCATATCCTGAGTTGGGTGTTCCGCTTCGACCGCTGGTATATCGTGATCGGCTTGATGATGCTGATGACCGTCATCGCCGGGCTGGCGGCAAGCCGGCGCGGCGGGCGTACCTATCGCGGCATGCGGGTCGACGGGATGGTATCGATCTGGCTCAGTTCGTGGCTGGTGACCATGATTGCCTTGTTTGTGATTATCCGGATTCGCCCCTGGTATGAGCCTCAGTATGCGATCCCGATTCTGGGCATGATACTCGGCAACACGCTGACCGGCGTTTCGCTGGGGCTGGAACGCATGACCGAAGAACTGGTTGCCCGGCGCGAGCAGGTCGACCTGTTGTTATCGTTGGGCGCGACCCGCTGGGAAGCCGCGCGCCTGCCGTCGATACAAGCGGTTCGCGCCGGGATGATCCCGACGCTGAATGCCATGTCGGTGGTTGGTGTAGTCAGCCTGCCCGGCATGATGACGGGCCAGGTGCTGGCCGGTCAGTCTCCCCTGCAAGCCGTGCGTTATCAAATCGTCATCATGTTCCTGATCGCGGCGGCCTCCGCGCTCGGCACCACCCTGGCGGTGCTGGCTACCTACTGGCGGTTGTTCAGTCCGGAGCATCGCTTCCGCGCGGAGCGGCTGGTGGCGCGCACGGCAAGCAAGGCTTGAGCGTATCCATCATCTTGGTGCCGCGGGTGCTTGTCATAGCTGCACGACTGCATGGCTACATGACTGCACGGTTCATGGTGTGGCGCCCAGCGCAGCAGGCACCGCGGCAAACCCGCGAAACCGCGCGCGGCCGCCGCGTAACGGTTCACCGGCCAAGCTGTAATGCGGAAAACGCTGCAAAAAACGGCTGATCGCAATCCGCCCTTCCATCCGTGCCAAGCTCATGCCGGCGCATTGATGAATGCCGAAACCGAAGGCCAGGTGGCGGTTCGGGTTGCGTCCGAGATCGAGCCGGTCCGGCTGCGCAAACTGCTCGGGATCGCGATTGGCGGCACCGATACATAAGGTAATGCCGGTGCCCGCGGCAATGGCCACGCCGCCGATCTCGGCGTCGACCGAAGCGATGCGATTACCGAGTTGATTGGAGCTGTCGAAACGCAGGAATTCTTCGATCGCGCCGGCGGCCAAATCCGGCTCGGCCAACAAGCGCGCCTTCTGCTCGGGCCACTGAGTCAGCGCCACCAGGGCGTTGCCGATCAGGTTGGTGGTAGTCTCATGGCCGGCATTCAGAATAAAAATGCAGTTGTGCAGTAATTCCGCTTCGGATAGGTGTTCAAAGCCGCCGGCCTTGGCATCCGCCGGGTTAACCTCGGCGTCGGCGGGCAGGCCCGGTTCGGCTGCAATCAGGCGCGTCAGGATATCGGTTTGCGGGTCGCCGGGGTTGGCCCGGCGCTGCGCCACCAAACCCTTTAAATAATCGATAAATTCAGCCACTGCCCGATTGCCCTGCGCCAACTGGGCGTCATTGAGCGTAGGCTCAAGCGCGCCGAGAATGGCCAAGGACCAGGCACGCAACGGCGCCCGTTCATCATGCGGCACGCCCAACAGATTGCCGATAATTTCGAGCGGAATAGCCGCCGCGAAATCTTCGATCAGATCGATGGTTTCTCCTCGCGCGGTGCGTGTTTGCATGCGCTCCAGCAAAGCATCGACCAAACTCTCCAGACCCGGTTCCATGGCCGCGATAGCGCGTACCGTCAGCGCACCGGAGAGGATTTTTCGCACCCGGGTGTGCCGCGGCGGATCGTTAAATACCAGGCTGGTCGTATGGTGTTCATATAACAGCGAGGCGCCATATTTGGGCTTGAATTCAAGCGTCTTGTCCGAACGGAAAGTGGCCGCGTCGCGGTAGACCGCTTGAATATCGCGGTATCGCGTAAGGAAATAAGAGCCGTCGGGCAGGCATTTAACCGGTGCGTGTTCGCGCAGAGCCTGATAGTAGGGAAACGGGTCGGTATAAAACGCGGTATCGAGCTTGCGCAAATCGAAGTCACGCGCGATTTGGGCGGCCTGTCCGGGCAAAAAAGTCATGCTGTCTCCTGCGGGAACGCTTGGCGGTAAGACCCGTTGAGTTCAAACCTGGGCTGCGGCTCCCGCGGCCGAGAATTTTCTCGAAGTACGCTCAAATGCACGCTCAAGCGCGTCGGCATCTCATTGTAGAGGGCACACGCCCGGTCCGCAGCAGCTTGTTTAAGGCGGCATCAATATCATCGCAGTCAAATGTCCGAATTTGTCTTTTAATGGTCTGACGCAGGGCTATATTCCGACCGCAAGCCTGACTAATATGGGATCCATGTTAGCTTTCCCACCCAGCCCGAGGTAATATAAATGACTGATACCGCCCTGCTTGTAATCGATGTGCAAGAATCTTTTCCGCATCGGCCCTATTGGACGACCCGGGATGTACCGGTTTACCTGGAAAAACAACAGGCCCTGATCGATGGCTGTGCCGCCCGCGGCATACCCGTGGTGCAAATCTTTCATGTCGAAACCGAGGGGGCTTTTTCCCATGCATCGGGCTGGGTCAAAACCTTGAACGGCATTTCGATCAAGCCTGATGTCGTCATCGAAAAAATCGTCCATAGCGCGATGAATGGCACAACTTTGTCACAGTGGTTGACGCAGCGCGGCATCCGCCGGCTTATCATCAGCGGCATCCGCACCGAACAATGTTGTGAAACCACCACCCGCCATGCGTCGGATAGCGGTTATTCGGTCGACTACATTACCGAAGCCACCCTGACTTTCCCGATGACCCACGCGGGTTCGGGGGTCACGTATAGCGCGGACGACATCAAAGCGCGTACTGAACTGGTGCTGGCCGACCGGTTCGCTCGCATTCTCACCGTAGAACAAGTGCTGGCTACGCTGCCGGCGCACGCTGCCTAAGCTGCTCAACCCCGAGCGTTCAACCGGACCGTCCGATGCGTCTCATCGAGATTTATTTCGTGCTGCTGCCGAACACCCTGCTGCTGGATTTGAGCGGGCCGGCCGAAGTATTTGCCATGGCGAATCGTTGCCGGCCCGTGGGGCGGGATGGTAAGCCCCTGCTCTTCAAGCTGCATTACGTGAGCGCGACGGACCGGATCGATACTTCGATAGGCTTGGTCTTGAACAATCTGGCCAAGCTGCCGGACCAACTGGAAGCCGAGGCAATGGTGTTCTTGACCGGGTCGATCAAGCCCGGCAACCCGATTTCCGGCACGCCGACAGGACGATCGGCGGCCCTCGCGCCGGCCGGCGGCACGATGCCGGACGTCATCAAGGCCGCCGCGGGCGAAACACCTGAGATCGCCCACACCGTCGACTGGCTGAAACGCGTGGCCGGCGTCCATCGCCCGATCGCCTGTATTTGCTCCGGCGCCTTGATCGCCGCCCGCGCCGGCTTGCTTGACGGCCGCTTATGCACCACGCACCACACCGACTGCGCCGAACTGCAAGCCATCGCACCCACCGCCAAGGTGCTGGATAACCGTTTATTTGTCTGTGACGGCAGTATCAGCACCAGTGCGGGGGTGACGGCCGGCATCGACTTGGCCTTGCAAATCACGGCGGATCTATGCGGTCCGCAAACTGCCGCCGCGGTGGCGCGCAATATGGTTGTGTATACGCGCCGCAGCGGTACCGATCCGCAGTTATCGCCCTGGCTGACCGGACGCAACCATCTGCACCCGGCCTTGCACCGGGTGCAGGATGCGGTGGCGGCCGACCCCGCGCGCCGCTGGAGCATGCCCGAATTGGCGGCTTTGGCTTGCAGCAGCGAGCGGCATTTGGCTCGGCTGTTCAAGGACTTCGCGCAGACCAATGCGGTGGATTACATCCATCGCCTGCGTGTGGCGCTGGCTCGCGAACTGCTTGCCGGTTCGTCGTTGGATCTGGAGCGGGTAGCCGAACGCTCGGGTTTTGGCTCAGCCAGGCAGATGCGGCGGGTCTGGCAGAAATTCGATGCCTTGCCGCCGGGCCAATGGCGCCAGGATCAGGCCGAGAGATAATGGCGCGCCAATAAATTTAAAACGTGATGACAGCTTCAACACCTTCGTTAGTTACAGCTTCGCCCGGTTGCAGCATGACTGCCACGGAAGAATTTTCATTTTTGAGCGCAGCTTGTGCTTGCTTGGCGATATCGCTGTTTGATGCGTTGTAATTTAAAACGACATGCTTGGCATTGAGAAAATTAACTTGGTGCAACATATGTTCAATCCCGGCCTGGCCACCGTCGCACTGGGTGTGATGCCCATCGCAGCGGTTGATCCAGGCAGTATTGGTGCTTGCGATAGCCAATAAAGGCATGCAAGCAATAAGGGGCACGATAATTTTTATCATGAATTTCACCTAAAGTTAATTTACAAAATATATCGACCTGCACCTAAAATAAATTTGCCTTATTCCGGCTTAAATCAATCGAGCCGAATTGAGGTTTGCTTAATTTCGAGATAGGGTCGGGAATTCATTGTCACCGATAGAAGTTAAGCACTTGGCGACATTAGTATTTTTAGGACCAACGGAAGCACGGCGGCCCCGCAGAATCAGCCTCTTTGACTCTAAATACCCCGTGACCAAAGCCCCCGACCCACCCCGTCAGACCTCTTACCGTTACAATGAGGCGCTTTGCTTTGCGCACCCGCCGCCGACCGACGAGCGCGCATACCTTTCGTAACTCTTAACCGCTTCCCTATGAATCTCGTTATCCAGAGTGCCGCGGCGCTTGCCCCGGAGCATAGCCGCCCCTTGACCGCCCTGGCCCGCGGCACCCGCACCGAGGTGATCGATGCGTATGCCTGGCGTTTCACTGGGGCCGATCCGGCACAACGCGACGACATCGCCATTTATTGCGCCACCCATCAATTGGATGCTGCCTGGATTGAGCCCCAGCGCTTGTCCGATTACGGCTTGCTCGCCATGGATATGGATTCGACGCTGATCACCATAGAATGTATCGACGAAATCGCCGACTTCTGCGGTCTCAAGCATCAAGTCGCAGCTATCACCGAGGCGTCGATGCGCGGCGAAATCAGCGATTTCAGCGACAGCCTGACGCGACGGGTGGCACTCCTTAAAGGCCTGGATGCGGCGGCGCTGGAACATGTATTTACCGAACGCCTGACCTTATCGCCAGGTGCCGTCAGCATGCTCGACCAGGCGCGCGCCGCCGGCTTGAAAACGCTGCTGGTTTCGGGTGGTTTTACGTTTTTTACCGAGCGTTTGCAGCAGCAACTCGGCCTCGACTACAGCCGGGCGAATACGCTGGAAATCATCGACGGCAAATTGACGGGCGCGGTCGTCGGCCCGATCATCGATGCCGAGGCCAAAGCCCGTTTTGTACTGGAAACCTGTGCCGCGCTGGACCTGCCCGCCACCCGCGCGATTGCGCTGGGCGACGGTTCCAACGACTTGAAGATGATGGCGGTAGCGGGCCTGTCGGTGGCCTATCACGCCAAACCCGTGGTGCGTGCGGCGGCCAGCGTGGCCTTCAACCATGTCGGGCTTGATGGACTGCCGCGTTTATTTGTCTGAAACCCAGGTTTAAGAAATAAGCCTAAGAAGCACGCTGAAGAAGCACGTAAAACCCCGGCAAGACCCGGCTTTATGCCGGTCGGTATAAGCCTCAAGCTTGTCACCGACCGTGCTTCATCAGGCCACCAGATGGGTGGTCAGGCTCTGTTCGATATCGGCCTGCAAATCGCCGACATCTTCAAGCCCGACAAAAAAGCGCACCAGCGTACCCTCATATGGCCAAGCGGTAGCCGAGCGCATCTCGCGAATGTTGTAAGGCATGGCAAGGCTATGCATGCCGCCCCAGCTCCAGCCGATTTTGAACCAGGCCAGCCCTTCGACAAACGCATCGACTTGGGCGGGGCTATAAGCCGCATCGAAAACCACCGAAAACAAACCGCCCGCGCCGGTGAAGTCGCGCTTCCACTGCGCGTGACCCGGACAATCTTCAAACGCCGGATGCAGCACAGCCGCAATTTCCGCGCGGCTTTTCAGCCAGCGAGCCAGCGTCATGGCGGCGGCATCGTGCGCTTCGAAGCGGACTTTCATCGATGGCAAACTACGCAACACCAGCGAACAATCGTCAGCCGATACCCCGATACCCATAGTCATGCGCGCGCGCTTGAGCCGGAAATGGATAGCCGCGTCCGCCGTAATGGTGGCTCCCATCAGCAAGTCGCTGGCGCCCGATTGATATTTGGTCAACGCCTGCACTGAAATATCGACACCGTGTTCGAATGGTTTAAACGCGAGACCGGCCGAATAGGTATTGTCGATCGCCGTCACGATGCCGTGGCGGCGCGCAACGGCAGTGATCGCCGCGACATCGGGGATTTCCATGGTGACCGAGCCGGGTGCTTCAAGCCAGATCAGTTTGGTATTGGGTTTGATCAATGCTTCGATGCCGGCGCCGATCAGCGGATCGTAGTATTGAACCGTCAGGCCGAAATCCCGGGTCAGCCAGTCGCCGAGTTCGCGATTGGGGCCGTAGGCATTATCGGGTATCAGCACGTCATCGCCCTGCCGCACGATGCCGAAGTAGACATTCACGATGGAGGACAAACCTGACGGTTGCAGCAAGGCATGCTGACCGCCTTCAATGGTCGCCAGGCGTTGCGCCAGAATCAGCGAAGTGGGCGTTGCGTGCAGACCGTAACGCCATTGGCTGTCGTCGTTCCATTTCACGGCACGCATCGCCGCCAGATCGGGAAACACCACCGTCGAAGCGCGCGTGACCGGAGTCACAAAAGCCGAAAACCCTGGCGTGATTTGATCCTCGTGATGCAGCAATGCGGTTTGCGGTGCCAATATGGCGGGACGATTCGGAGTACGTGGCATGTTTATTCCTGATAAATACACAGCGGCTTAAGGGCAATTCAAAAGTAACCCAGGCACCACACAGACGCCACCCAATATCGCGAAATAGGTCGGGCGGCAATCCGTCGGGCGGCGCTCCGCCGGGCGGCGCTCCGCTGGACCGCACTCGACTGGGCGCCCGGCCTTCGGCGCCGACGCGCGCAGAGCTATATTATTGTGCGGCGGCGCGAGGCTCAAGGTGCAAGGTATACGGTAGCGTCTCGGTTTCGTCGTCATTCATCCGGTCGCCGCTCAGGCCGCCGTTGTTGCTGAACTGACCGACCCATTGCCCGGTGATGTGAGTGCCGTCATCCGACTCTTCCAACGCCAGCGTATCGCCGTCGCGATCGCCCGCCACCAGCACCACGGCGCCCGTGTCGAGCACATGATATTCGCCATGCAAGCCGGAAGGTTCGTCGCTCTTGGGGCCGAGCAGCAACTCGATTTTGTGCGACCCCAGGATCCCGACATAACGCGGGAATTGGGCAAACTCCGGGCTGGGCTGGAGCGGCTTGTGCGGCGCATCCTGAGCCCAAACGCCGGCCGCG
>JAMFSV010000069.1 GCA_026225455.1 Burkholderiales bacterium
GACGGCTCAATCTATTGGTTGCGCAATCTGTACGTCTGCCTGTTCGGCGCCTTTACCACTATTCTCAGCATGACCTTGCTGTTGCCGTTCCTGCCGATTTACGTGCAGCATCTCGGTGTCACGTCGCCCGCGGCCATCGTGCAATGGTCCAGCGTGGCTTTTAGCGTGACCTTTCTGGCTGCGGCTCTGGTCGCCCCGCTGTGGGGTAAATTGGCCGACCGCTACGGGCGCAAGCTGATACTGATGCGTGCCAGCCTGGGCATGGCGCTCGCCATGTCGGCAATGGGGCTGGCGCACAATGTCTATCAACTGGTGGCGCTGCGTCTGCTGGTCGGGTTGGCCGGAGGCTATGCCTCGGGTTCGATGATACTGGTGGCGACACAAACGCCGAAGGCACGTACCGGCTGGGCCTTGGGCACGCTGTCGACCGGTGTGCTGGCGGGCAATTTGCTGGGGCCGCTGGTCGGCGGTATCCTGCCTGGTCTGGTCGGCATCCGCAACACCTTCTTTTTTGCCGGCGGCGTGATTTTTATCGCCTTCCTGGCGACCTCGTTTTTGATCCGCGAAGATAAAACCAATGCGCAGCGCAAAGCGGCACGTCATGTCGGCAGCGCCTGGGCCAAGATTCCCGATCGGCGTCCGGTGCTGGCGATGTTGCTGACCGCTTTATTGCTGTTGCTGGCGAATATGTCGGTCGAGCCGATTATTACGGTCTACGTGGCGCAACTGGTGGCCGATCCGTCCAAGGTGGTGCTGGTTTCCGGCCTGGTGATGTCGGCCGCGGCGCTGGGCAGCATCTTGGCGGCACCGCGTATCGGCCGCCTGGCGGATCGCATCGGTCATTGGAAAGTGGTGGTGGTGTGTTTGCTCGCGGCTGCCGTGCTGCTGATTCCGCAAGCGTTTGTCACGGCCGGCTGGCAATTGATCTTGCTGCGATTCCTGATGGGGATGGCGCTGGCGGGGCTGTTGCCGTGCATCACGGCCTTGATCCGGCATAGCGTGCCCGACGCGGTGAGCGGCAATATCCTGGGCTATTCCCAGTCGGCGCAATATGCCGGGCAGGTCAGCGGTCCGCTGCTGGGCGGCGTGCTGGGGGCGCACTTCGGCATGCGTTCGGTATTTCTGGCGACCAGTGTTTTGCTGTTTGGCGGCGCGGCCTACAACTGGGTGCTCTCCCAACGCGCAACAGCGCGCGGTAACAAGATCCAGCGGGTCTGACCGGGCTGAACTCATGCCTACGCGGGCGCCGGCGGACAGCGTCCGGCCCGCACCTCGCTCACATGATGGACGAATTTTTCGCCTGCGGCCTGCGCTTGTTACGACCTCTGTTAAAGTAAGGTCAAAATTTACCCGCATCCTGGACTTCAGCCTTGTAAGGCCGATGCGGGTCCGGGTACGAGTTCATGACGACTTTGTTTTAAGGGGAATCTTGATGACGGAGCTTTACAAATTTTCGGCGCGCTCGCTGTCAGGCGAACAAATCGGTTTTGAGCAATATCGCGGCCAAGTTTTATTGGTGGTCAATACCGCCAGCGCCTGCGGTTTCACGCCGCAATTTACCGGCCTGCAAGCGCTGCATGAACAATTCAGCGAGCGCGGTTTGCGGGTTCTCGGATTTCCTTGCAATCAGTTTGGCCGGCAAGAACCGGGCAGTTCCGAAACCATCGGTACCTTCTGCCAGCGCAATTACGGGGTTTCGTTTGCGATGTTCGAAAAAATCGAAGTGAACGGCGACAATGCCCATCCGCTGTATCGCTACCTGAAAGCGGAACATCCCGGCTTGCTTGGCCTGGAAGGGATCAAATGGAATTTCACCAAGTTCCTGATCGACCGCAAGGGTAAGGTGGTCAAGCGTTATGCGCCGACCACCAAACCTGAAGCGATCAGTGCCGATATTGAAGCCTTGCTGAAGGCGGATGCGGCAAGCTGAAGCGCGGTCGTTTGACGGTCGATGTTGCTGCGATGACCCGTCCGGTATTTTGTCCGATGCGTGAGCAGGCCCTAAAGCACCGGCGCAAATAGCCGCGCCAGGTGCATTGCAACGCGTTTCCAGCCTGCCGCGCGCCGATAACCGCCGCGTTCGATGCGGGTGGCCAGCGCAAAATCGTCCGTCAGCATGGCTTCGACCTGGGCCGCAAAACCCTTGTCGACGGTGAGCAAGGTAATTTCAAAATTAAGCCGGAATGAACGATTGTCCAGGTTGGCGCTGCCCACCGAGGCCGCCACATCGTCGATCAGCACCACCTTCTGATGCACGAAGCCCGGTTGGTAACGGTACATCTGCACCCCGGCGCGGACGGCATCGTAAGCGTACAAAGTTGAGGCCGCGAACACCACAATATGATCGCGCCGGCTCGGGATCAGGATGCGCACATCGACACCGCGCAACACCGCCAGGCGCAAGGCCGCGGAGACCGCTTGGTCGGGAATGAAATAGGGTGTGGTCAGCCAGATGCGCTGGGTTGCCGCATTGATCGCGGCGACAAAAAACAAGAGACAGGTTTCCTGTTCGTCCGCCGGGCCGCTGGCGATCACTTGGCAATGCATGCCGGCGTCTTTGGCCGGTGCGGCTTCGGGCCATTCGACTTGCGGCAGCTCGCCCGTTACCCAATACCAGTCTTCCACAAATGAGATCTGGATCGGGCCCACGGCGGGACCTTCCACCTGGACGTGAGTGTCGCGCCAGGGCGCCAGCGGCGGTACCAATCCGAGGTATTCGATGCTGACGTTATGGC
Organism: Burkholderiales bacterium; assembly: GCA_026225455.1. Classification (GTDB taxonomy): domain Bacteria; phylum Pseudomonadota; class Gammaproteobacteria; order Burkholderiales; family Burkholderiaceae; genus LMUX01. The sequence continues at coordinate 2,736 of JAMFSV010000069.1, forward strand.
CGCCGACAAAGGCGATGCGGCCATCGGCAATGACGATTTTGCGGTGGTTGCGGAAATTGAGCTGGAAGCGGTTGACGAAATGCCGGGTGGTCGAAAACGCATGGGCTTCGACGCCATGCTCGCGCAGATGATCGATATAGGCGCTGGGCAGCTCATGGCAACCGATGCCGTCAAACAGGAAATAAACCCGCACGCCGGCTTGGGTTTTCGCGATCAGCGCATCGCTCAGGCGTTGACCCAGCGCGTCATCCTCGATAATAAAAAACTGTACGATGACATATTTTTGCGCTTGCTCTATCGCCGCAAAAATCGCCTCGAAGGTGGCCGTACCGTCGATTAATAAATTGACTGTGTTGCCTGCCACAAACGGCGTGCCGGCCAAGCCGATCAATGCCTTGGTGGCACGCTGGCCGATCAAGCGGCTCGGGACTTCCAGGGCGGCTTCGAGCGCGCCCCGGTCGAGCTTGCTGGTGAGATTGCGCATGCGCTGGTTGCCCAGCCGTCGCGCATCGACGTAGCCGGCAAACTTGCTGCGCCCGAGAAACAGGTACGGCACCAAAGTCAGGTAGGGCACCGCCACCAGCGACACCGCCCAGGCGATGGCGCCCTGCGAAGTGCGGGTATTCAGCACTGCATGACAGGCGGCAACCGCCCCCAGCACATGCAGGGCCAGCAGGGCGATGCCGAAGAGGGGCAGGTCAGACGACATGGCGGCCTGGCCGGTGTGGTGGGGACGTCACTTATTGCGGCAAGTCGCGGGCTTGAATCAGGAACACCGCGTCGTCGCCGGCGCTGGTGGTGACCCAGGTCAAGTCCAGACCGCCGAAGGCGGCTTCGACATGGGCTCGCTCATTGCCGATTTCGATCAGCAAAATACCGTCGTCGGTCAGCCAGCGGCGCGCATCGGCGATAATGCGCCGCACGATGTCCATCCCATCCAGGCCGCCCGCCAGCGCCAAGTGCGGCTCATGCAGGTATTCCGAGGGCAAGGCTTGCATCGCCTCGGCATTGACGTACGGCGGGTTGCTGATGATCAGGTCGTAACGACGCTCGCCGCTGCCGTCGTCCAGCGACTCAAGCAGAGGCTCATACAGATCGCCGTGGTATAGCGCGATGCGGTCGTCCAGGGTGTAGTCGGTGACATTTTGATGCGCGACTTCAAGCGCATCGGTTGAAATATCGACGGCATCCACTTCGCAATTCGGAAACGCATCGGCTGCCAGAATCGCCAGGCAGCCGGAGCCGGTGCACAGTTCAAGTACCGCGCCGATATTCTCGGGTGCGTCGACCCACGGATGGAGCCGGTCATGCAGCACTTCGCCGATCAGCGAGCGCGGCACGATCACACGTTCGTCAACGCTAAAGCGGTAGCCGTGCATCCAGGCTTCGCCGGTAATATAGGCCGCCGGGACGCGGTCGGTGGCACGCCGCTCGATGACTGCCAGCACGGCGTCACGTTCGGCTTCCAGCAGCGTGGCATCGAGAAACGGCTCAAGCGTATCGATCGGCAAATGCAAGGTGTGCAAGAGCAGGTAGGCGGCTTCATCGTAAGCGTTCGCCGTGCCATGACCGAACGAGAGCTGGGCTTCGTTGAAACGCGAAACAGCGTAACGCAGGAAATCGCGCAAAGTGGTAAAGGGATGGTTCATGGTGGCGTTCTGGGTAAAGTGTGGAGTGGCGCGGCGCGCTTATGCTACCAGTTGCTCAAGTACCCGCCGATAGATATTCTTCAGCGGTTCAATACTGGCCAGTTCGATGTTCTCGTCGATCTTGTGGATGCTCTCGTTGAGCGGACCGAACTCAATGACTTGAGGGCAGATCCGCGCGATAAAACGGCCATCCGAGGTACCGCCGGTGGTCGATAAGGCGGTTTCCACGCCGGTTTCATCGCGGATGGCGCGGCTCAAGGCGGCGGATAATTCGCCATGCGGCGTCAGAAACGGCAAACCGCCGACGGTCCAGGCCAGATCGTAGTCGAACTTGTAGGTGTCGAGAATGGCATGCATGCGATTGCGCAAGCTGTCGACGGTATTCTCGGTCGAGAAGCGGAAATTGAAATCGATGGTGACGGCGCCTGGGATGACATTGGTTGCACCCGTTCCGGCATGGATATTCGACACTTGCCAACTGGTCGCGGGGAAATATTCGTTGCCGCGATCCCATTCGACCGCCACCAATTCGGTCAATACCGGCGCAGCTAAATGAATCGGGTTGTCGGCCAGATGAGGGTAGGCAATATGCCCTTGCACACCTTTGATCGTCAGTTTGCCGGATAAGGAACCGCGCCGGCCGTTCTTCACCGTGTCGCCCAGCGTATTCACCGAAGTCGGTTCGCCGACCACGCAATAGTCGAGCTTTTCGCCGCGCGCTTCCAGCCACTCGACTACTTTGACCGTGCCGTCGGTGGCCGGGCCTTCTTCGTCGCTGGTCACCAGGAAGGCGACCGAGTTGCGATGTTGCGGGTGAGCTGCGACAAACTCTTCGCTGGCAACCACAAAACCGGCCAGCGAGGTTTTCATATCGGCCGCGCCGCGACCGTACAATTTGCCGTCACGCTGAGTGGGAACAAACGGATTCGACTGCCAGGCGTCGAGCGGACCGGTAGGAACCACATCGGTATGTCCGGCAAACACCAGCAACTTGGCGTCGCTCGCGGTACCGCGCCGCATCGCCCACAGGTTGGTGACGCCGCCCGAGGCGATGGTCTCGCAGGCGAAGCCGATGGCGGCAAGGCGTTCAATAATCAGCGCCTGACAATCGCGGTCATCGGGGGTAACGGATGAACGGGAAATCAGCGCTTCGGTGAGGGCGAGGGTGCCAGACATGGTGCGTGTTATCGATCCAGGGAAATTCATTGAGGCGGGCCGCGGTTTTCAGCTACTTTCTTGACCGCCGCGACCCGATTGCGCTCGCGGCGTGTCAGGCGGGAAAACGGGCGGCGTAAACATCGGAAGTAAAACCGACGGCACGAACCTGGCCGTCGACCGTGACCACCGGGCGTTTGATGATCGATGGTTTTTCCAGCATCAGGGCAATCGCCCCGTCGCGCTGCTCGGCTGCGGCCTTTTGCTCATCCGACAAAGTGCGCCAGGTGGTGCCGCGGCGGTTGAGCAAGGTGTCGAGCGGGACTTCCTTCAGCCAGGCGTTTAACAATGCCTCGCTGACACCGGCTTTCTTGAAGTCGTGAAAGTCATAATCATGACTATGGTCGGAAAGCCAGGTGCGCGCTTTCTTGACCGTATCGCAATTGGGAATGCCGTAGACCAGGATTTCCATCAATCGCCCCGCAACAGTTCGTTGATGGCGGTCTTGGCCCGCGTCTTGGCATCGACCTTCTTCACGATGATCGCGGCGTAGAGGCTATAGCTGCCGTCCTTGGAGGGCAGGTTGCCCGGTACCACCACCGAACCCGGCGGCACGCGGCCATAAAATACTTCGCCGGTTTCGCGATCGTAAATCTTGGTGCTTTGACCGAGGAACACGCCCATGGAGATCACCGAGTTTTCGCCGACGATGACGCCTTCGACCACTTCGGAGCGGGCGCCGATAAAGCAGTTATCTTCGACAATCACCGGATTGGCTTGCAGCGGTTCCAGTACCCCGCCGATGCCGACGCCGCCTGACAGATGCACGTTCTTGCCGATTTGCGCGCATGAGCCGACGGTGGCCCAGGTATCGACCATCGTGCCTTCATCGACATAAGCGCCGATATTCACGTAGGAGGGCATCAACACCACATTCTTGCCGATAAAGGCGCCGCGCCGCGCGGTGGCGGGCGGTACCACGCGGAAGCCGCCGGCGGCGAAATCTTCAGCGGTATAGTTGGCGAATTTGCTCGGCACCTTGTCGTAGAACTGGGTAAAACCGCCGGCCGGCATGACCGCATTGTCGGTCAGTCGAAACGACAGCAACACGGCTTTCTTCAGCCATTGATTGACGATCCATTCGCCATCCTGTTTTTGCGCCACCCGCAGCGCACCCGCATCGAGTTGTGCAATCACGCGGCTGACGGCGTCGCGGATTTCGGCCGATGCCGTTTTGGGCGTCAGCTCCGCGCGGTTTTCCCATGCGAGGTCAATGATTTGCTGGAGATGTTGTGACATGGCTGGCTTCTTTTTTAATAGGATCAGTTAAAAATAATTCGGATCTGGAATACGCAGCTACTCGCCATGCGTGTGGCGTGGCGAGTAGCTGCGGTGGCCTGCGGCAGGATAGGCCGGCTCAAAACCGTTTGCAGAATTCGACGATGCGTTGTGCGCCTTCGATGCATTCTTCGACATCCGCCACCAGGGCGAGGCGGATGAAATTGCGCCCTGGGTTGATGCCATGTGCATCGCGCGCCAAATAGGAACCGGGTAAAACGGTCACATTATAGTCGGCGTACAGGCGCCGGGCGAATTCGGTGTCGTCGATTCCCAGCCGATCGACCCGGGCCCACAGATAAAATGCGGCGTCGGGCAGTTTTACCTCCAGGTGGGCGGCCAACAGGGGCGTGACGGTCTGGAATTTGCTCAAGTATTTGGCGCGATTGTCTCTCACATGGGTTTCGTCTTGCCAGGCGGCCACACTGGCGCTCTGGAACACCGGGCTGAGCGCCGTGCCGTGATAAGTCCGGTATTTCAGGAATTGCTTGAGCAGACGGGCATCGCCTGCGACAAAACCTGAGCGCATGCCCGGCACGTTCGAACGTTTCGACAAGCTGGAGAAGGTCACCAGCCGCTCAAAGCCGCGTCCCAACATCTGCGCCGCTTGCAGCGCGCCCAGCGGCGGCGCGGCTTCGTCGAAGTAGATCTCCGAATAACATTCATCGGCGGCAATCACAAAACCATGCTGATCCGACAAGGCAAAAATCTCGCGCCAGTCGGCCAGGGTCAGCACCGCGCCGGTGGGGTTGCCCGGGGAACAGACGTACATCAGTTGGGTGCGAGCCCAAATCTCCGGGGGAATTTCGGCGTAATTGCACGCATAATTGCGCGCGGGGTCGCTATTGGCGAAGTAGGGCTGCGCTCCGGCCAACAGTGCGGCACCTTCGTAAATTTGGTAGAACGGATTGGGACAGAGCACGATGGCGTCCGTCCGGCTTGGGTCGACGACCGCCTGAGCAAACGAAAACAGGGCTTCGCGCGAGCCTGCGACCGGCAGCACTTCGGTGGCCGCATCGATGCCGGACAACTGGAAGCGGGTCTTGATCCAATCGGCGATGGCGCCGCGCAAGGCGTCGGTGCCGAGGGTGGCCGGGTAGCTGGACAGGCCCGGCAGGGCTGCGATCAGCGCATCCTTGATCAGTTGCGGCGTCGGATGTTTGGGTTCGCCGATGCCGAAGCTGATGGGGCGCAAGCCGGCGGCCGAGGGCGAGAGCGTGGCACCTTGAAACAGCGTTTTGAGCTTTTCAAACGGATACGTCTGCAATCTGTCGAGTAAAGGATTCATGCGCGGGGACTGCCTATAGACTGTAATGCGGTAAAGGCGGCCCGGTGTCGAGGGGCGGATCATCTACCGCTCGACGAAGACCGCTTATCAACGGATGTTGCACCAGCGGAGGGTTGGATGCAGGTTATAGCTAAAAATTATACCTCGCGGCTTGCCGCGCGCGAGTTTGGCTTGTTGTTTGACGTTTGGAACCGGCTTATCGCGGGATTGACCGGAGGGTTGCAATGAGCCGGCGCCGCTCCGATCTGGGGGCGATGCTGGCGATCATGGCGGGTGCAGGCGTCTGGGGCGTGATCTGGTATCCGCTGCGCATGCTTGCCGGGCTCGGAGTCAGCGGCGCTCTTGCCGCCGGCTGGACCGGCTTGGCCGCGTGTGTCTTTATGGCGTGTTTTGCCGGGCGTGAGCTACGCTGGATTCCCCGCCACGGTTTGATCCTGGCGTTGATTCTGGCCGCGGGTTTGACCAATATCGGGTTTACCTGGGGTGTAATCCACGGCGAAGTCATGCGGGTGTGTTTGCTCTTTTATCTGTCGCCCGTATGGACCGCGTTGTTTGCCCATCTGATGTTGCGCGAACGGTTGACGCCAGCGGGCGCCTGTTTGGGCGCGCTATCGTTATGCGGCGCCGGCTTGATGCTCTGGTCGCCGCAAAGCGGCCTGCCTTTTCCCGCGAGTGCCGCGGATTGGGCCGGTCTGGTGGCGGGTATGGGCTATGCCATGAACAATGTCCTGACCTTGAAAATTTCCCAAACCTGGCCGACGGTGACGCCGAAGGTCCGCACGTTTCTGGTGTTTCTGGGCAGCGCCGGGTTCGGTTTCGCGGTTTCGCGCTTCGATCATGTGCTGAGCGTGCCGGTCGCGTTTCATCTGGGACCGGTCCTGGGCCTGGTGCTGGCGATGGGGGTTTCGCTTGCGCTGGGGAATTTGCTGGTGCAGCATGGTCTGGTGCGGGTGGCGGCCAATCGCGCCGCGCTGGTGATGCTGTTCGAAATCGTGGTGACCGCGCTCTCGTCCTGGTTGCTGGCGGGGGAAGTGCCGGGGCCGCGTGAAGCGATCGGGGGCGCGTGTATTGTGCTGTCCGCCGTGTTGGCTAGCTGTTTACACCGTGAAAACCCGCCGGATAGGCCATCGGCCAAAGCGGCGATGGTATGATGCGGAGCATGGTTTGCGAGCGCCCTCAGGCGCCGTGTGGTGCCGAACGAGCCTAAAGGCCGTGGCCTGGTAATGTCAGGCATGCATCATGCAGGCGTCAAGCGGGCGCTTATTATTAAAGATCGATTTAAAAATCGATTTAAAACTAACTTTAAACAGCGATATCGCCGTGCGTCTGTCCTCGATTAAACTCGCTGGCTTCAAATCCTTTGTCGACCCGACCCACTTTCAAGTGCCGGGGCAACTGGTCGGTGTGGTCGGCCCGAATGGGTGCGGCAAATCCAATATCATCGATGCCGTGCGCTGGGTGCTCGGCGAGTCGCGCGCTTCCGAGTTGCGCGGCGAATCGATGCAGGACGTGATTTTTAACGGCTCGACTTCCCGCAAGCCGGGCAGCCGCGCCAGCGTCGAACTGGTATTCGATAACGGTGACGGCCGCGCCGCCGGTCAGTGGAGCCAATACAGCGAAATCGCCGTCAAACGGGTCCTGACCCGGGACGGTACTTCCAGCTATTACATCAATAACTTGCCCGCCCGGCGCCGGGATATCCAGGACATCTTCCTCGGTACCGGCCTGGGCCCGCGTGCTTACGCGATTATCGGGCAGGGCATGATTGCCCGCATCATCGAAGCCAAGCCCGAGGAACTGCGGATTTTCCTCGAAGAGGCGGCGGGGGTTTCCAAATACAAAGAGCGGCGTCGCGAAACCGAAAGCCGCTTGCACGATACCCGCGAAAACCTGATCCGCGTCGAAGACATCTTGCGCGAATTGGGCAGCAACCTCGAAAAACTCGAAGCCCAGGCGGTGGTGGCCCAGCGCTTTAGCGAATTGACCTCGGATGGCGAGGAAAAGCAGCGCCTGTTATGGCTGTTGCGCAAAAATGAAGCGCTGGCCGAACAGGAACGCCAGCAGCGCGCGATCGAATTGGCTCAGGTTGATCTCGAAGCGCAACTGGCGCGTTTGCGCGAGGTCGAGGCCGAACTTGAGACGGTACGGGTGGCGTATTACACCGCAACCGATGCGGTGCAGGGCGCGCAAGGCGCGTTGTATGAAGCCAACTCCGAAGTCAGCCGGCTCGAAGACGAAATCAAATTTATCGTCGAATCGCGCAACCGGGTGCAGGCGCAAATTGCCGCCCTGACGGCGCAGCGCGAGCAATGGCTGGCCCAGGCCGAGCGTGCTCGCGGCGACCTCGAAGCCGCTGAAGAAGCGCTGGCCCAGGCCGAGGAACGGACGGCACAAGCGCAGGATGCGGCGCTCAACGCCAATGACGCACTGCCGGCGCTTGAAGCCAAGTGGCGCGATGCGCAAAGCGGCCTGAGCGACCAGCGCGCCAAGATTGCCCAAGCGGAACAGGCGCTCAAGCTTGAAGCGGTGCATCAGCGCAATGCCGACCAGCAATTGCAGCAATTGCAACAGCGCGATGAACGGCTGAAGCTCGAAGCGCGGGGCCTGGATGCGCCCGACGAGATCCTGCTCGAAGCCTCGCGTGCGCAACTGGCCGAAAACGAAGAAATCCTGCGCGATGCACAAGACCGTCTGAGCGAAGCGCAAGAAACCGTGCCGCGGCTCGACGAAGCGCGTCGCGAAGCGCAGCAGCGGGTTCAGGCCGAAAGCGCCCGGATTGCCCAATTCGACGCACGGCTTTCCGCCCTCAAGCAATTGCAGGAAAGTGTGCAAACGGAAGGCAAGATCCAGCCCTGGCTCGAAAAACACGAGCTGGCCGGTTTGCCGCGCCTGTGGAAAAAACTCCATGTTGAAGCGGGCTGGGAAGCGGCGCTCGAAGCGGTCTTGCGCGAACGTCTTGCCGCCCTGGAAATTTCCAATCTGGATTGGGTCAAGGCCTTTGCCACCGATGCGCCGCCCGCCAAACTGGCCTTTTTCTCGCCCCCATCCGCCGGCCGTCCGCTTGAGGCACCGGCCGGCCTGCGGCCTTTGATGTCGCTGGTGCGCGTCGAAGAACCGGGCCTGCGCGCCGTGTTGAACGACTGGCTGGCACAAACCTTTGTCGCCGACGACCTGGTACAGGCCTTGGCTGCGCGGACGCAATTGCCGGATGGCGCGTCATTTGTGGTGCGTGCGGGACACTTGGTCACCCGCGCCGGGGTGGCTTTATATGCTGCGGATTCCGAGCAGGCCGGCTTGCTGGCTCGGGCCCAGGAAATCGAAAACCTCGGCAAACAGGTCCGGGCGCAAGCATTGCTGGCCGACGAGGCGCGCACCGCCTCGATGCGGGCCGAATCCGCCCATACCCAGGCCGCCCAGGCGCTGGGCGAGACGCGTGCCCAGACCGAACGCGCCACCCAGCGGGTGCATGCGCTGCAAATGGAAGTGCTGAAACTGGCACAGGCGCACGAGCGGTATATGGCGCGCAGTACGCAGATTCGCGGCGAGCTCGAAGAAATTGCGGCACAAATCGAAGAGCAGCGCGCGCTGCGTACCGAGTCGGAAGCGCAGTTCGAATTATTCGACGGCCAATTGGCCGAGTTGCAGGCGCGTTTTGAAGACGATCAACTGGCCTTCGAGGCACTTGATGAAACGCTGGCCGATGCACGCCAGCGCGGCCGCGACCTTGAGCGTGCCGCCCAGCAATCGTTGTACGACCAGCAAAATATCAGCAACCGGATCGGCGAATTCAAACGCACCATTGCCACCGCCGCCGAGCAGGCCGAACAGCTTGCCGGGACGCTGGAAGAGGCGCGCGCCGAACTCGAAGGCATCAATCAGCAGACTGCCCATACCGGATTGCAAGAAGCGCTGGAAATTCGCGCGGTCAAGGAAGAAACCCTGGCCGCGGTGCGCATCGAATCCGATACGCTGACCGCGCAATTGCGGCAGTTGGACGAAATGCGTTTGATGACCGAGCGCTCGCAACAGCCGCTGCGCGACCGGATCAACGAGTTGCAGCTCAAGGAGCAGGCCGCCCGTCTCAATGGCGAGCAGTTCGCTGAACAATTGGTCCAGGCCGAGGCTGATGAAGCGCTGCTGCAGACCAAGCTGACCCCGGATTTGAAAGCGTCTTATCTGCAAGGTGAAGTGACGCGCTTGAATAACGCCATCAACGCGCTGGGGCCGGTCAATATGGCCGCGCTTGACGAGCTTACTACCGCGCGTGATCGCAAGCAGTTCCTCGACGCCCAATCGGCCGACTTGAATAGCGCGATCACCACGCTGGAAGACGCGATTCATCAAATTGACGGCGAAACCCGTTCGTTGCTGCAAGGAACTTTCGACGAGGTCAACCGTCACTTTGGAGAGCTGTTCCCGCGTCTGTTCGGCGGTGGGCAAGCCAAATTGATGATGACCGGCGAAGAAATCCTCGACGCCGGGGTGCAAGTGATTGCGCAACCGCCGGGCAAAAAGAACTCGACGATTCATCTCTTGTCCGGTGGCGAAAAAGCGCTGACGGCAACCGCGCTGGTGTTCGCCATGTTCCAGTTGAATCCGGCGCCGTTCTGTTTGCTCGACGAGGTGGATGCGCCGCTGGACGACGCCAATACCGAACGTTTTGCCAATCTGGTCCGGGCCATGTCCGAGAAAACGCAGTTTCTGTTTATCTCGCACAACAAGATTGCCATGGAAATGGCTCAGCAATTGATCGGTGTCACGATGCAGGAGCAAGGGGTCTCGCGGATTGTGGCGGTGGATATGGAAGCGGCGTCCAGTTTTAGCCAGAACGGAATCTGAGCCAGGAATATAACGGGCCGATGAGTGGCGCGAATGCGGGTAACGTTGGGCTTGCGCGGATCGCGGCTTGAGGCCGGCGCTTGAGCCTGATGCTTGAGCCAGGCCCCGCGGCCAGCGTCGGACCATAACAAAATAGTGGAGCATGCATGAACGAGCTGTACCTCGGATTGGGTGGTGCCGGAGTTGTCGTGATCGCGGCCGTGGTCGCCTACAACGCGTGGCAGGGCGCCAAAGTGCGGCGCAAATTGCCGCGCGCCATGCCCACGGACGATCTCGACACCCCCGTTGCCCGCATGCCGCATGTGACCGCGGGCAATACCGATGATGACCGGCCTTTCATCGAAACGGCAGCAGCTCCCGTAGCGGCATACCGCAATACGCCGGCCGGCCAGCCCGGATCCTCCAACCCTGACGCCGCGGCACCGACCGGCGCGAGGCGCGAGCCGACCTTCAGCACCTCGGCGGCACCAGGTGCGGCCTCACCGGCATTTGACGAATCGACCCGGCCCAGCGAGCTTGGCGAGAAGCATGACGACGCAACAGGCAGTGTGGCCGAACCGGCCGAGATGGACGAAGCAGTGCTTGCTGCGGCCGCAGCGCCTGTGACGGCAGTTACTCCCGCTGTGATCGACCGTCGCATCGATTGTGTGGTGCCGATCCGTATCGGCAGTCCGGTGTCTTATGAAAAACTCGCGACGCTGGTGCAGCGCCTACGCCGTGCGGGCAGCAAGCCGGTATTTATCGAAGGCCGCCTGGAAGGCAGCGCCGATCAAGCCAGTTCGTGGGAAAGTCTGCAAGCCGGCGGCCGTTATGAAGAGGTGCGTGCCAGTGTGCAACTGGCCAATCGCTCCGGCGCATTGAACGAACTTGAGTTTTCTGAATTTGTGACCGGGGTGCAATTCCTGGCCGATGCGATCGACGGTGCCCCCGATTTTCCCGATATGCTTGACACCGTGCAAATGGCGCGCGAACTGGACGGCTTTGCGGCACAATGCGACGCACAGTTGTCGGTCAACGTGCGCTCGGACGGCGCACCGTGGTCGGCGAATTACGTGCAATCCGTCGCGGCCCAGGATGGTTTGCTGTTATCGCGCGACGGCACCCGTTTTGTGAAGCTGGACGCAAAACAAAATCCTGTGTTTATGCTGCAGTTCGAAGATACCAATTTCCTGCGCGATGATTTGACCTACAAAGGCGGCGAAATCATTACGCTGCTGCTTGATGTCCCCGTGGCCGATGAAGATATCCTGCCGTTTCGCCTGATGTGCGATTACGCGGCTTCGCTGTCGCAACGCATCGGCGCCCATGTCGTCGACGACCAGCGCCGGCCTTTGCCGGAGTCGGCACTGTTGGCCATCGAGAAGCAATTGCTGACGCTTTATGCACGGCTCGAACAAGCCGGTATTCCGGCAGGTTCGGCGGTGGCGCGGCGCTTGTTCAGTAATTGACGCCAGCTTGAATCGCGAGGGCGGTTGCATTGACCGCCATCCTTCGTGCCGCCTTTAGTTTTGGTTATGCCAACTATTTTTGCGGCAAGAACGGATAGTGGTAGACGTTGTCGTCGGAATGATAAACGAAAGGACTCTCTTTCATATAATTGTCGATGACTTGCGATGTAACCGAGTAACCCATGAATTCGCTGAAGATATAGTGCTCGGCAAAAGAGTTGATATATCCATCTTTGTTTCTATATTTTTCCACTTCGTGGCAAAAATCACCGTGTGAATATTTCATCATCATCGGTATCTCGTATTGATCGGTTCCGCCGAACGTCAAGCCATGCCCTAAGCCAATGATTTCGCCATGATCTGGGGAATAAAACAGCACATAATTACTGCTGTTTATATGCAAAAAATCATAGATCGATGCAACGAGTCTGTCCGTGTGGTGCAAGCTCCTGTCATAATCCAAGATGGCGCTCGGTGCCCCGGTAATCGCATGGGCGTCGATTGAATCGTATCTTTTGGTGTACGGCATGTGACTTCCATTCAAATGAACGAAAATCATTTGTTTTTCTTTTTTATTAAATATTGATTTGAATCCATCAATGAGAGAAATATCATCGATCGATGTATTTAAACCATTTTTTGTAATTCTGTCCGAGAAAAAATCACTGTAACTCGATATCATCCCTACATAGCTGGAATAAAAACCTTTTTCATCAGTGGATGAAATCCAATAGGTTTTGTAGCCGGCGGATTTTGCCATTTCAATAATATTCTTGTTTGCGAAATAAGGTGAATTATCTTGCGGCGTTGAAAATGTCAAGCTCATGCGTATTGCATCCCTGGTCTACGGAGCGGAGGCGTGGACATCATTGACGGAACACGAATTCGGTGTGGAAAAAATATCTTCTATATTGGGTGTGGTGTTTATCGCATAGCCATATGGCTGATAGTGTGTTCGAAGAGAACTTTCACCTATTATTATAATTATTTTGTCTGGCGAGTTTTTCGCTCCGTTAAACACGATTCCCTGTGCTATTTTATTGTGTGCCACATGTTTGCTGAAATTGTAGGTCTCAACCAGATCTTCGCCCAAAGAGAAAGCGTCGCCGAAAACCAGTGGCTGCATATTATATATTATTTGCGGTGAAGATTGAAATGCCTCTTTCACGCTTTCGTAATTAATCGATATGTTCTGTTTGTAAAAGTGATCGTAATAAAAATAGCCAATTTTTGATATCCCAATGAAAAAACATAAAATTGAAATCGAAGGGATGATTTTTTTATCTATTTTTGTAAATTTTTTAAATAAAATGAGAGCTAATAGCGTTGAAATTAAAATAATAAAAAATGGAAATATAATTGTGTGGGTTTCCACGAAAAATTCATTTTTATTGGTGTCCATTATCGAAGCAATGATGCCTCTTCCTACTCTTGAGCCGTAAACGATGACAAAAGATAATTCCAGTGAAATAACAATGGAGAGAAATATGGAAAGAATAATATAGGTTTTTTTGTGATTGAATGTAATAAATAAAAAAGATAAAATTAAAAAAACAGAAACAAAATCTGATTTACTGGCATCTGATTTTATATTAATTTAAAAAAATAGAGAAAAAAGATAGGCCAGTAACAAGGTAACGGAGAGAGTGTTTTTATGTTTTATAATTACAGCATTCATGATTTATGTGCGGTATTGGTGTTAATGCAAAAAATTCTGTGCCAGGTCTTTGGGGCCCATCGATTGCGCTTGCCGCAAGATGTCTTGCGACGAGGCCGCTTGTCATTCGCTTTTTGCGGCGAGTTGCCAGATATTGGCGGGCGGCACGTTACGCCAGACGGTTTTAATGCGACGCCAACACAAACCCGGAGGGGCGGTAAATGGGATTTTGGGCAGATAAGTGAACTGAACCAGGCGGCGCGCTTTATTGGCCAATAACAGTTCGGCGAAACGGGCGATCGTTGGCGCCTTGATATGAGGTGAAAGCGATTGCATCGGCAAGCCGGAGACAATCACGGTCTTGGCCGGCAGATTTTGCAGCAGTGAAACATTCTCATGAAATGAGCCGCTGACTACATGGGCATGAGGGAATTTCCGACTCAGTTCGACGGCGAGGCGATCTCCAAGCTCAAATAGCATCAGTGTGGCGGACGGGTGCCGCTGGATCAGCGATTTCGTTATGCTTCCTGTTCCGGCTCCGACCTCAATAATCGCATCGAATCCCTCGACTCCATCAGCCACAGCGTCGGCTAGATAGCGTGACGAGGGCATCACGGACCCGACGGTCATGGGGGCGGCCAACCAATGCTTAAAGAAATTGAGGCTCATAAACTTATATAAAAATGCCGTGTTAAAGCGCTCGACTCATTTATAGTGAAAGCCGTCGGCGTACGTGGAATTTCGCGTTGGGGAAAATGGGTTTTGCCGCCAGATCGGGGACTGGTTTTATTTTCCAGAACTGAAGTGTTATTGTGCCGATGCCGGTTTTCTGTCTTATTGTGCGGGCGAGGAATTGGGCGGTTCGTGGCAGCGTTGGCCCAGCAGCGGTCTCGATTAAACTCCAGAGACTATCTTAGAAAAATGCACGTTCGACGAGATGTCAAAAAATAGGACTGCCTTACGCGGTACTGTGCTGACTCAAGC
>JAMFSV010000070.1 GCA_026225455.1 Burkholderiales bacterium
CCCGGATGTTTTTCGTGGATATGGGCGATCAGCGCTTCAAGCTGGTCTTCGGCGCGGTTGGCGGAGAAATAAGCGATCTGCGGTTTGAACGAGCAGACATAAGGTGCGGTCGCATCGACGATAGCGCGGCAGAACTCAAAAATCGCCTCCGGGCGCTGGGCCAAAGTGCCGGGAAAACGCGCTGGTTCAGGGTCGAGTCCGACGCACAGCAGCGAACCGCTGGTGCGCCAAGCGGCGTTGAGGCTCTGGATAAAGGTCATGTGTCAGGTCTGAATGGGCTGCCGCGGCGGGTAAATCCACCGCAACGATGGACGAGAAGCTTCATTTTACCTGCTGCCGGCCCTACGCTGCGGCCGGCGCGCAGAATTGCCGCGCCCGCAGGTGGAAAACCAGCGCATTGGCCCGGCGGGAAGGTGGCCTGCCCGTCGGCGGAAGCGTCACCGCTTGCCAGGAAACCAGCGTGCCGCATTGCACGACACGCTGTGCTACTTATTTCATCCAGCCGATTTTAATGCGAATCGCGCGGCACCGCGGCGCCGCTCGCCCCGACCAAAAAGTCCAGGTCGGCGCCCTGGTCGGCTTGCAATACGTGGTCGACGTAAAGTTTGTAGTAGCCGCGTTTGGGCGACTCCGGTGCGACCCAGGCTAGGCGTCGACGCGCCAGTTCCTCGTCGCTGACATCGAGGTGCAAGCGCCGTTGGGCCACATCCAACTCGATGATGTCACCGGTCTGCACCAGTGCCAGCGGGCCGCCCGCCGCCGCTTCCGGCGACACGTGCAAAACCACCGTGCCGTAAGCCGTACCGCTCATGCGACCATCCGAGATGCGCACCATGTCGGTCACGCCCTTACGTAATACCTTGGCCGGCAGCGGCATATTGCCGACTTCGGCAAAGCCCGGATAACCTTTGGGTCCCGCGCCCTTCAACACCATGATGCAGTGCTCGTCGATGTCCAGGGTTTCGTCGTCGACCAGATGATGCAGTTCTTCGACATTTTCAAACACCACGGCGCGGCCGCGATGTTGCAACAAGCTGGCGGTGGCCGCCGACGGTTTGATCACCGCGCCGTTCGGCGCCAGGTTGCCGCGCAGCACGGCAATACCGGCGCTGGGTTTGAACGGTGTTTCCTGCGGCGTAATCACTTTGGTATCGAAGTTTTCGGCGTCTTTGACGTTGTCCCACAGCGTGTTGCCGTTAACCGTCAGCGCTTCTTTGTGCAGCAATCCGGCTTCGCCGAGTTGACGCAGCACCGCCGGTAAACCGCCGGCGTAATAAAAATCTTCCATCAGGTATTCGCCCGACGGTTGCAGATTGACCACGCACGGCACGTCCGAACCCAGTTCCCAATCGTCCAGCGACAACTCGATGCCGATGCGCCCGGCCAACGCGATCAAGTGCACCACGGCATTGGTCGAGCCGCCGATCGCCGCATTCGTGCGAATCGCGTTTTCAAAAGCCTGACGAGTCAGGATTTTGTCCATTGTCAGGTCTTCGCGCACCATGTCGACAATCCGGCGTCCGGCGAGTTGGGCCAGAACTTGACGGCGGGAATCGACAGCCGGAATCGCCGCGTTGTGCGGCAAGCCCATGCCCAATGCTTCGACCATCGAAGCCATGGTTGAAGCCGTACCCATGGTCATGCAATGACCGCGCGAACGGTTCATGCACGACTCCGCTTCGGTAAAGGCTTGCTGGCTCAAGGTGCCGGCCCGTACCGCTTCCGACATTTGCCACACGCCGGTTCCCGAGCCCAATATCTGCCCGCGAAACCGGCCGTTCAACATCGGCCCACCCGATACGGCAAGGCTAGGCAGGTTGCAGGAAGCCGCTCCCATCAGCAGTGCCGGGGTGGTTTTGTCGCAACCGACCAGCAGGATCACGCCGTCCATCGGGTTGGCGCGGATCGATTCCTCGACGTCCATCGAAGCCAGATTGCGGAACATCATCGCGGTCGGCCGCAGATTGGTTTCGCCCAGCGACATCACCGGAAATTCCAGCGGCAAACCGCCGGCTTCGTACACCCCTTTTTTGACATATTCGGCCAGTTCACGAAAATGCGCATTGCACGGGGTCAGTTCCGACCAGGTGTTGCAGATGCCGATCACCGGCCGGCCGTCGAACTGGTCATGCGGAATGCCCTGGTTTTTCATCCACGAGCGGTGAATAAAACCGTCCTTGCCGGGAATGCCGAACCAGGCCTGGCTGCGCAATTTTTGCGGTTCGTCAGCGCCGCCGGTGGTCTCTTGCTCGACGCCTGCGGCGTCCTGTTTGTCTTGACTCATTGAATATCGTCCTGTGTCGAAAAGAATGTCTGTCGTCCTACCGGTCGCGACCGTTCGCCGGTGCGCTCGACCGTCAAGCTGAATGTGCGCGCGAGCGTGGCTCCCGGCGCCAATAAGGTCATGCCATGCGTCTCCGCGCCGCCGGCCAGATTCATCGCATTGATCGGGTGATCGACCGGTTCGAAACAAAACCAGTCTTGCGCGGGCGGCGTGTACAGCACAAAACAACGGGTATCCGCCTGGATCGTCAGCATCAATTGGCGCTCGGGCCAATGTGCCGTCATCCACCCGGCCCAATCGGTAAAGCCATGATTGACCAGCACTTCCGGCAACGGATACGCCACCCCGAACTGCCATGCCGGCGGGGTTCTGACATGTTCGGTCGACAACCAGTCCGCGCCCGATAACCAAAGCCCGTTGGCGGGCGCGGCCACCAAGGTATCGCTATCGCGTTCGATAAACGGATGCAAACCCAAACCAAAAGGCAAAGTGGTGTCGCCGGTATTTTCAATTTCGAGGGTGATGCTCAAGCTCGCGCCGTCGAGGGTGAAAGTCTGTGCCGCGCGATAGGCGTAGGGCAACTCGCCGCTGCGATCCAGGCTCAGCTTGATCCGTCCCGCCTCACGACTCTCGACTTGCCAGCGCGACAGCCACCCGTCGCCATGGATCGGCAAGTTTTCGTCGGAGCGATTGCGCGGGACGGTGACCCGGCGCCCCTCCAGTTGAAAACTGCCGCCGCCGACCCGGTTGGAAAAAGGCAGCAAGGGATAACAGGCCAGTTGATTCGGATCGGTGGCGGCGGCGGGGTCGGCACAACGGCGCAAGATCGGCACCGGCGTGTCGCCGTCGCACCAGTCGAAGCTGGCAATGCCACCGCCCAGTTCCGGCATGATTTCAATCCGTAACGAAGGGCTTTCAAGCGTGATACAGCGATTGCGTGCGCGCTTCTTGACACTGCCCGCCCGACCGGATGATGACGACCGGGATTCGCTCCGTACTGCATCGCCTGGCGCGCACACGCCGGGTACGGGGCCTTCAGCGGTCGCCTTGGAGTTGGCATGAACGCGGTTGGCTG
Source organism: Burkholderiales bacterium (assembly GCA_026225455.1). Lineage (GTDB taxonomy): Bacteria > Pseudomonadota > Gammaproteobacteria > Burkholderiales > Burkholderiaceae > LMUX01. The sequence goes on from JAMFSV010000070.1 coordinate 3,360, forward strand.
CGGCAGATACGGAATGGGCGGTGGTCATGGCGCTTCCTCTCGATTTCAACAATAGTGCGGATCGATCCCGGCACTGAACCTCATGATGATGGAGTCATGCTACGTGACTGACTGTGTTGCGCAGGCACACCCGGTGGAACGCCGCCAAAGCGGGATTCCGCCAAGCCGCGTGCGGCTACCTTCACGCTGAAAATACCGCCCGCGTGAGGGTCGGTCAGCAAAGCCTCGGCCTCAAGCTCGACGCGCGCAGTGGTGATGTAGAGCGTATCGAGTAATGGGCCGCCAAACGCAACGCAACTGGGTTGGGCTGTC
>JAMFSV010000071.1 GCA_026225455.1 Burkholderiales bacterium
GCGCGTACTCACGATTTGGATATCGCTATTCCAAGGTCGTCGGCACGGTGGTCGGTCCTTTGAAGCTTCATCTTGCCTCAGATGCCGAGTCGCGCACCCTGGCCGGCGCAGAACTGCGCCCTCAATTCGGTGATCTGTCGGCGACGCTATTGCACGCGTGATTTTGATCCGCCACACCGCATACACGGCAACTGAATAATCGGTTGACCAATGTCCTCGAATTTGCGAACCGCACTCTCAATTCATCGAACTACCGGCGGCGTTATAGCAAGCGGGTCGCTCTATCCGTCGCTGCTTAAACGGCAGCCGAGTAAGCATGTAACCAACGCCCTCGGATTTGCGAACTGAGGGCGCTGTTATGCGCGGGCCTGCGTGCGCGACTCGGCGTTTAACCATCGAAATCGCTTCAAAGGACCGACCACCGTGCCGACGACCTTGGAATAGCGATATCCAAATGGTGAGTACGCGCGGTAGTCCAAAACCAAGAATCGAAGAGAAATGATGGGTAGCCGAGACCAGCGCACAGCCGCTTGAGATATGTCCCACCGCCTACCGCAGTGCAGCGAGTTTTCTTTGCTTACTTTCTTTTGGCAAGACAAAAGAAAGTAAGGCCCGCCCCGGCGAGGGGCAGTGCCGGCAGACCAATACCTTAACAAGCTCCATAGAAGCACCAGCAAGCAACAGCAGCAAGCAAGCACCAGCAAGCAGCAAGCAGCAAGCCCCTCACCCTTGCCGCGGCTGAGCCCTAATCCTGGTCAAGCTGACAAACGCCGCCAACGCGGCAAACCCCGCCGCCGCCATCAACGTGACGGTCGTCCCCGCAGTCCCTGAAATACCAAAGATCAACGCCACCAACGCCGCGCCCAGGCTCTGCCCCGTCAGCCGTGCCGTACTCAACATACCGCTGGCGCCGCCGCTGCGCGAATGGGGGGCCGCAGCCAGGATGGCGCGGTTGTTGGGTGATTGGAACAAGCCGAAACCAAAGCCGCACAGGGCCATGCGCCAGATGATCTCCAGCGTGTGGGGATGCAGCGGCAGGGTGGCCAGCAGGCTCAGTCCAAGTGCCATGGTCAGCAAGCCGATGCCGCCCAGTACGCCGGCCGAATAACGATCGGATAGATAGCCCGAGATCGGGGCGATGACCACGATCACCAGGGGCCACGGTGTCATCAGCAGGCCGGTCTGAACCTGGCTCAAACCCAGGGTGTCCTGGAAATAAAACGGCAGCGAGACAAAAGCCAGCATTTGCGCGGTGAATGAACAAATCGAGGTGCCGATCGAAAGCGAGAAAATCGGCAGGCGCAGCAGATCGACCGGTAACAGGGGCGATGGTTGCGACAATTGACGGCGCACGAAGGTGGTGCCGATCACCAGCGTGGCAATGATTTCAGCGACCAATAACGGCCGATGTTCGCCATGGCCCAAGCCGTCGACGGTCATGATCAGCAGGCCGAAGGTGAGGGCGTTGAGGATCGCGCTGGGCACGTCGAAGCGCCGTTTCTGCGGTGCCTGGGTGGGCAATGCGCGGCGGCCGATAAGCAGCGTGGCAATGCCCAAGGGCACATTCACCGCAAACAGCCAGGGCCAATGCGCCACGGACAGGATGGCCGACGCAATGCTGGGCCCGACCGAGGTTGAAATGGCGACCACCGAAGCATTGACACTGATGCCGCGTCCCAGCAGCCGCTGCGGAAAGATCAGGCGCACCAGTGCGATATTGACGCTCATGATGCCCGCCGCGCCGAAGCCTTGGATTACCCGGGCCAGGGTCAGGGAGAGCAATGAGTCGGATAAGGCACACCCCAACGAGGCGGCCGTGAATAACGCCAGTCCGGCCAGATAAACGCGCCGGTAACCGACAATCTCGCCCAGCGACGAGAGCGGCAGCAGCGAGATGGTGATCGCCAGTTGATAAGCATTGACGATCCAGATCGAGGCAGCGGCATCGGCGCGCAGAGTATGGGCGATGGTCGGCAAGGCGACATTCGCGATCGAACTATCGAGCACGGCCAGGGTGATACCCATGGCGACCACCAGGATGGCCCAGTAACGCTGCGGCAGCGGCAGGCCGCTGCC
>JAMFSV010000072.1 GCA_026225455.1 Burkholderiales bacterium
ACCGACGGCTTCGAAAGCACCTTCCGTAAAACCGTGTCGACCAACATCGGCAGCTTTACCCTGTCCGGCGACTGGGCTTACGTCTGGCACTTCAATGTGGAGGATACCAGCGGTCTAAGTGTCAACTGCGCCGGCAACGATGCTTGTTCCAACCAGCCCTTCGGCGCCAGTTTCCCGCGCTGGAAAGGCAATCTGACGCTGGACTGGAACTACCGCAAGTTCGACACCGCCCTGAGCTACTTGTACAGCAGCCCGTACACCATGACAGAACAGGGTTTGACGCCGGACAGCGTAGCCTCGTACAGCCAATTCAATTTGACCGGCACCTACACTGGATTCAAGCATTGGACGGTCTATGCCAGCATCGATAACCTGTTCAATAGAATGCCGCCGTTCGATCCGCTGTATCAGACACCGTCTTACGGTGTGCCTTACGATCCGTCGTTGTACGACAACGTGGGACGTTTCGCTGAAGTGGGGGCGACTTACCGCTTCTAGTCTGCCGCCATCGGCCGCCTGGGGCTGATGGCGTCAACACCTCGCTGCGGCCGCGCTCGCGTCTCGCTTTCTTGCAGATATTTCTGGATCGCCACACCTCGAATCGGGTATACAGACAGCATGTCTCGCTACTCTCAACCCGAACCCGCGCGTATGTCCATTCCCGCTGCTGCTGCCGCTCCCACCGCCACCGTGGTCGTTATCGGTGGCGGCCCGGCCGGCTTGATGGCCGCTGAAGTCATCGCGCAAGCGGGGCTGGCTGTCGCGCTCTACGACGCGATGCCCTCGGTGGGCCGCAAATTCCTCTTGGCCGGCAAAGGGGGGATGAATCTCACGCATTCGGAGCCGCCGCAGCCTTTCCTGGCACGTTACGGTGCTCGTGCCGCCGAGGTGGCGCCGCTACTCGACGGCTTCGGCGCGCAAGCGCTGCGCGACTGGGTGCATGGCCTGGGTGTGGAAACTTTTATCGGCAGCTCGGGACGGGTATTTCCGACCGATATGAAAGCGGCGCCGATGTTGCGTGCCTGGTTGCATCGCTTGCGCGGTGCCGGGGTGCAATTTCATATGCGCCATCGCTGGTTGGGTTGGCGCGACGGCACGCTATGTTTTGCCACCCCCGAGGGTGAGATCGGCGTGGCGGCCGATGCCGTGGTGCTCGCCCTGGGCGGCGGCAGTTGGGCACGGCTCGGCTCGGACGGTGCCTGGGTGCCGTTGCTGCGACAACGTGGCGTAACGGTATTGCCGCTGCAGCCGTCGAATTGCGGTTTTGATGTTGCCTGGAGTGCGCATTTCAGTGAGCGTTTTGGCGGAACTCCGGTCAAGTCGGTGGCCATCGGCTGGACCGATGCTGCTGGACAAGCGGTCCGGCGCCAAGGCGAATTTGTGATTTCCAGCGGGGGGATCGAAGGCAGCCTGGTCTATGCTTTGTCGGCGCCCCTACGCGAGCGCATCAATGCCAACGGCTACGCCGACATCATGCTGGATCTGGCTCCTGGTTTGAGTGCGGAGCGAGTCCATGCGGAAGTTTTGCATCCGCGCGGCGCGCGCTCGATGTCGAGTCATTTGCAAAGCCGCTTGGGCATTACCGGCGTGAAAGCGGGTTTGTTGCGCGAATGTTTGAGCCGCGAGTCTTTTGCCGATCCGGCGCAGTTGGCGTCGGCGATCAAGGCCCTGCGGTTGCGCCTGGTGCGCCCGCGTCCGTTGGACGAAGCCATCAGCAGCGCGGGCGGCGTGGCGTTTGAGGCACTGGACCGGCATTTGATGCTGGCCCAGATACCCGGCGTATTTTGCGCGGGGGAAATGCTCGATTGGGAAGCGCCGACGGGGGGCTATTTGCTGACCGCATGTTTTGCCGCGGGCCGGACGGCGGGGCTGGGTGTGCTGGCCTATCTGGCTCAATGATCGGCCTTGACCTTCAACCCCCGCCCCGTTTATTGCGCCGCGCCGATCAAGCTCAAAGCCAACGCCTCGGCGACTTCGATGCCGTCGATGGCCGCCGAGTAGATCCCGCCCGCATAACCGGCACCTTCGCCGGCCGGATACAGACCGCCTACGTTGACGCTCTGATAGTTCGCGCCGCGTTTGACACGGATCGGCGATGAGGTGCGGGTCTCAACCCCGGTCAGCACCGCATCGTGCATGGCGAAGCCGTTGATCTTTTTGTCGATCTCGGGCAACGCTTCACGGATTGCCTCGATCACGTAGTCGGGCAAGGCGGTGCTGAGGTCGGTCGGGGTCACCCCCGGCTTGTACGACGGGATCACGGAACCCATTGAAGTGGAAGCGCGCGCCGCGATAAAGTCGCCCACCAACTGGGCCGGAGCGCAGTAATTGCCGCCGCCCAGTTCAAACGCCCGCTGTTCCCATTTACGCTGAAATTCCATGCCGGCCAGCGGTCCACCCGGAAAATCTTCCGGCGTAATGCCGACCACAATCCCTGCGTTGGCATTGCGCTCGTTGCGTGAATATTGGCTCATGCCGTTGGTGACCAAATGCCCCGGCTCGGACGCGGCCGCGACCACCGTGCCGCCCGGGCACATGCAGAAGCTGTAGACCGCCCGGCCATTGCTGCAATGGTGCACCACCTTGTAATCGGCCGCGCCCAACTGTTTGTGTCCGGCGAATTTACCGAAGCGGCTGCGGTCGATCAGGCCTTGCGGGTGTTCGATGCGAAAGCCCAGCGAAAAGGGCTTGGCTTCGACATATACGCCGCGCTGGTACAGCATCTCGAAGGTATCGCGCGCACTATGCCCGACCGCCAACACCACATGGTCGCAAGGCAGATATTCGCCATTGGACAAGCTCAGTCCACGCACCTGGCCTTGTTCGATATCGATATCTTCGACCCGGGTTTCGAAGCGCACTTCGCCGCCCAGTTCGTGTATCGTCGCACGCATTTTTTCCACCATGCCGACCAGGCGGAAAGTGCCGATATGCGGGCGGCTCAGGTACAGGATATCTTCGGGCGCGCCGGCTTTGAC
>JAMFSV010000010.1 GCA_026225455.1 Burkholderiales bacterium
GATCTGGATCTCCGGCAAAACCCAACTGCCGCTGCGTTGGACCCGCAGAGACGAGCCGGGTGTCGCAACCACCTCGTATGCGGCCTACGGTAAAGGCCGCTATCTGGGCATTCCCTTCAAACAAAGCTGGATCAACCGCGACGGCAATCGCTGGGACCTGACTTTTAACAAAGTACAGACCAACGCCGATCCGCTGCTGGTCGCAGCCAAGGCACAAGCCGCGCAACCGCTTACGGCGGATTATTCGATCGATGGAGGCCGCAGCACGACCGTACCGATGCGCCTGACCGAACAACCGCATGTCGACGTTTTTATCAATGGAAAAGGCCCGTTTAATTTCCTGCTGGATACGGGCGCAGCCTTGTTGTTATCCAAAACCACGGCGAAGACGCTGGGCTTGAAGCTGACTGGCTCAGGCAGCGAAACCGGGATGGCCGGCGTGGCCACCGCGGAAAAATTCGCACGCATCGAGGACCTCCGGATCGGCGACGCACATGTGCGCGATCAATATTCCGCCGTGATGGATGCACGCTCCACGGGCTTCGACGCGCAGACGGCCGGCGCCATCGGCTATGAAATCCTGGCGCGTTTTACCACCACCTTCGATTTTCCCAGACAGCTTCTGACGCTGGCGCTCACCCCGGACAGCACCTTGGACGACCACGATGCGCTGCCCTTTGCGCTCGACCACACCATCCCGGCGGTCAAGGCAACGCTTAACGGCGTACCGAGTTATTTTTGGCTGGATACGGGCTACAACGGCACCTTGCTGGTCAATCGGCCGTTTGCCCAGGCCCATGCCGAAGCCATGCCGGGCAGACTGTACGACACCGGCGCATCGATCTCGGGGACGGGCGGCAGCGGCGCAATCAAGCTTGGGCGAATTGCTCAGGTGACGTTGGGCAACGTGCCGTTTAACGATGTGATTGCCTATTTCCCCAACTTCTCGAGCGGTCCCAATACCGATAGCGAATTTGCCGCCGATGCCGGCGATGCATTACTCACCTCGTCGGTGTTGACCTTCGATTACCGCACCCGGCGCGCCTGGTTAAAGCTATCCGGCACGGCCACCCCGCCTACCCTCGCCCGTTACAACAAAACCGGCTTTAACCTTCAATACAAGGAAGGCAAAGGGGCGACGGTAAGTTACATCGCGGCAGGTTCTCCCGCCGCCGAGCTGGGTTTGAAACAAGGCGACCAAGTCGTTTCGATCAATCAACAGGGCATTTCCGCCGACACGGTCGCGGCCCTCAAGCTAAGCATTAAAACGGAAAGCCTGGACCCGATACGGCTCTCGGTACTGCGCGGCGGTAAAGTCACCGACTTTGAGATTCAACCGCAGGCGTATATTCAGTAACTGGCGGTGCCGGGGGCCGATGGATACCGCCGGCACAGACCCGATTTTGCTGCGGGAAAGTTAACCTCGGCGTTATTTGGCGGCGATGCAAGCGCCCCATCAAGCGGCCACCTACGCCCCTGCTTCCCGCTCCACAGTCGCCAGCAAAGCCCGCAGCCCGCGCCATGCCAGGCTCTCATGGGCACCGCCCAGCACCGCGGTGCCGGCAATCTGCCGCGCCAATACGGGGCTGCCCGTACATTGCCCGATACGTACCCGGTAAGTGGCGCGCAACGGCACCAGTTGCTGAGTCCCTGGCTGCAGTTCGGCGGGAATCGGACCACCGTAGGGGCTGGCCACATAAGGCTCGTCCAGGGTCGCCAGATTGACCCGGTCGACCGCTTCGACCCGGCACTTCAAGGCCTTCATTTCCGGCAGCGCGGCGACAAAAACGGCGGCGTCGCCTGCGGCGATTCGCCCCACCTCATCCTCATCGACAAACGCATCTCCTTTCACTCTTTGGCTGGCCGTGACACCCGGCCCGACCACATCGAACAAGCGTGCCCCGCGCGGCAGCCAGGCACCCGGCACCAGCCCGTCGTCGGCCGTTTCAACGATGCCGTCAAAGGGCGCGCGCAGCGTCAGCTGAGCGATTTGCGCGGACAAACCGGCCACCGTCTGGCGCGCCGCATCGCGTTGCTTTTGCAAGGCCACGCCCTGCTGCTGCAAACGTTCATCGAAAGCTTGCTGCTCGACTTCCCAGCCCTGCAAGGCCGCTTCGGTTTGTGCTTGCTTGAGTTTATAGTCGAGCTCGGGCGATACCAGCACCGCCAGCACCTCTCCGGCATGCACCGCTTGCCCGTTATGCGCCGGGACGGACGGATCGGCAAGCATCCCGGCGACCGGCGCGTACAGTCCTTGCGCCTGCTGCGGACCGAACACCGCCGGCGCACTTACCCCCCCGTGCCAGGGCAACACCAGCAAGCAGAACAACCCGCCACCCAGCATCGCACTACGCAGAGTCTGCCGCCGCCAGCGCAACGCCGCGCGCCGCTGCCAGCAGGCGCGGCCTTCACGTACGACCGGCCGCACAATAAACCAGCCGAATTCAATACAGAACAGGCCGATGCCGAGCGCTTTGAAAAACGCGTGATACACCACTAGAGCAATCGAGAAAAATACTGTCAGCCGGTATAACCAGGTGACGAAGGCAAAGCCGATCAGGAAACGCCGGCGCCGTGGCGCGCACGGTTCGGGTTGCGCATCGCCCAAACCAAACAGCCATTCACGCATCCACCAGCGGCCGAAAGCGAAGGCGCGGTCGTGCAAGTTCGGCATATCCAGCCAATCAGACAACAGAAAATAGCCGTCGAAACGCATAAACGGACTGGCGTTGATAGCCAGGGTGCCGATCCAGGTGGTGGTCGCCAGCAAAAACGCACCCGCCCGTACCGGTCCATCCGGCAGCAGATTCCACGCCAGCGTAGCCAGCGCCGCCAGCGCCAGCTCGCTTAACATGCCCGCCGCACCGATGCGCAAGCGCTTGCGGCGATCGGGGACTTTCCAGGCATCCGTGGTATCGGTGTACAACACCGGCAGCATCACCAGGAATGCCAGGCCCATGGTCGGCACGCGGCAACCGTAGCGATAGGCGGTAAACGCATGGCCGAACTCATGCAGGATTTTGGCAAATGCCAGGGCCAGCGCGATGGAAAGCAAACCGCGCAGGTCCGCGTAACCATGGAAGGTATGGACAAACTCATCCCACCGCCGCGACACCATAAACAATCCGGCGACGGCAATGGCCACCACCACACCCCAGAACACCGGCCGGAAAACCGGCTCGGTGTAACGCGCAAAGCGACGCAGGAACGGCATCGGATGCCATAGCGGGATGCGGATCATCAAATAATGCTTGAGCAGCCACATGCCGCCCGTCAGCCGTCCCGCCGCGGCACTGGCCTGCAGCCGCCGGGTGTCGTCGGCACTCGCCGCCAGCAGCAGATTCTGCTGGCGCAAGGTGCGCAGCAAGGTCTCAAGCTCGTCGAGCGTGACGCTCAGGGTGGTCTCGCGATTTACCGCGGCAACAATGGCTTCGGGCTCATCGAGCGCCCAGCGCGAGAGCAATTCGAAGGCCGGCCAGCCCAACTGAAAAAAGCGGTTGGCGGCCGGATCATGCAGCATCCATGTCGGCGCCCCTTCGGGCGAAGGTATGCCGCGGGTCAGCGTGAGTTCCTGACGCAACTGCGGCAGGCGGGTCAGCGCGGGGATGGGGGTGGCGCTTGAGGGCGTGCTCATGGTCTCGACTTTGCCGCTACCAGCCCAACCACTGTCGCGCCAGCGTCAACGGCCGGCGCAACACGTAGTAGGACAGCGGCACCCAACGCCCGTGGATCCGCGCGGTACCCATGGCGCCGAGGACCGGGCGGGTGTCGCCGGTGAAGGTCGCCTTGATGCGGTAGGCCAGCACCCCTTCCGGAGTCGGCTCGGCACGATATGCCACGGTATCGATACGCGCCTCATAGGCGCTCATCGGCGAGCTTTTCGGGTACAGCGTCAAGGTGCTGCCGGGTTTGACGTCGACATTGTCGGCCACCGGCAAATAAGCGGTCAGCTCGACCGAAGCCGGGTCGGCCAGCAGCAGGATCTTCTCGCCGACCGCCACCGCGCGGCCGGTCCAATCGTTCGGGTCGGCAAACACCGCGACCCCGGCGCGCGTGGCAGTCACACGCACTCGCGCGAGTTGTTGTGCGTTATAGTCGAGTTCGACCGCGCTATCGTCCAGCTTGCCTTTACGCAACGCCATGTCGAGCCGGTCCTTGTCATCGGTGACGGCCAGTTGCGCGGTCTGACGATATTCTTCCTGTGCCGTATCGAAATCCTTACGGGCGATGGCATACCGCGACTGCAGCGTGGTGGCCTCCAGGCCGAGCAAAGGTGTGCCGGGCACCACCCGCTGGTTAGGCTGCACGTAAAGCCGGTCGATCACGCCGTCCAGCGGCGCGCGCACCACAAACGGATCCTTCGCCGTCACTTCGGCGGGCGCCAGCATGGTCAGGGGCACCGGCATCACACAGACCGCGGCCAACACAATCAGCGCGCGGCGCAAGTTGCGCCCCGGTTTAACCCAGTTGCGCATGCGTGCGGTCCAGGGCGGACGCGGATCGAGCGCGGCAAAAGCATGAGCCCACGCTTGCGCCAGTTCGGAAATCAGCGCGTGTTCGGTCGAGGTCCAGGCGGTATCGCGGGCAAACACCAAGCCGCCGAGCAGATGGCCGGCGCGATCGGTGAGCGGCACCCACAGGCCGTAAGCCGGCCACCAAGCGTCCCATTCATCGGCCACATGCGCCACCTCAAACGGCAAGTCGGCCGAGGTGAAGGCGCGTTGACTCTGGGTGTGTTGACTCGGACTCTCTTCGACCGTCTTGCTTGGGTCCTTGGCCAACGAGCGGCACAATGCCGCGAGCCATTGCACATACGGCGCGCCGGGGTCGCTTTGCGGCAACCCCGACACCGCGGCCACCGCGCCCGGTGCCGGCCCGTGCCACCATGCGGCTTGGCGGTAGGGCACCAGCGACAGCGTTTCGTTGACGATGGTAAATGCCAGTATCTGCTCGGTGGCAGCCGCGCGAGCGCGCGCCGCCAACTGCCACAGCAGCGCCAGTTGTGCCGAGTCGATCCTGACTTGTTGCGTCGCTTCGGGAGATGCAGCCATAACGGTCAGGGCGCGGCGAAAGTCGCCCACCCGCTCATGCCGGGCAGCAGTTCCGGCGCATTGCCCGCGAGCGCCGCCGTGACATCGACGGTTTGCGTCACGGGATCAACCCGCGCCCCGATGCGCGCCACGCGTGCCGGATAAGTCTTGCCCACTTCGTCGACTTGCACCGACAGCGGATGGCCGGCTTTCAGCCAGGCCAGCCATTTCGACGGCACAATCATTTTGAGTTCGAGGTGGCCGGTATCGATAATGGTCAGCAACGGTTTGCCGGCTTCGACAAACTGCTGAGGCGAGGCGGTGCGCTTGGTGACTCGGCCGTCGAACGGCGCCGAAATCACGCACTTTTGCACGGTCGCCTGCATATACGCGACTTCCGCCGTGCTGGCCTTCATCTTGGCGTCGGCCTGCTCGACTTCGAGTTCACCCACCGAATGGAGCTGCGCCAAACGCTGGTCGACTTCGAGTAATTCATGCGCCGCCCCCGCTTCGGCCTGGGCCTTGTGCAATTGCGCCGCGTATAAGGAACAATCGAGCGACACCAGCATCTGGCCGGCACGGAAGGCATCGCCGTCGCGAAACGGCAGGGCGGCGATTTTTGCGTTGATCTCGCTCGACAGCTCGACCTCATCGCGTGCCACCAGTTGCGTGCGAATCCGATTGTCATCGGTTGCGGTGGCGGCCGGAGCGCTCCAGCCCCACTGCGCGTACAACAAACCCAATGCGACGATCACGCTGCGGCAGGCAGGCCTGCTCCATACTCCCGACACTGCCTTCATTGCGCCCCGCCCTGACCGAGCTGTGCCCAGTGTTGCTGCGTCTGGTCGATCGCCTGTTCCAAGGCAGGAAGATCGTAGCTGGTCACGGCATCGGGGATCGGATCGTAGCCCAGGGTCGCCAGCAATTGGCCATACGCGCCTTCCAGTTCGCCATAACTCTGATACAAGCGCAATTCCGAAATCATCGCGCTGGTGGCGGCGCGGATTTCCTCAAGTTTGCCTTGAGCGTTAGCCTGCGTCGCGTTATGGGTATGCACCAGAATCTGCTGGTCGACGTCGTTCATTTGCTTGAGCAAATCGAATTGCCGGTGTTTCGCATCCAGCTCGGTACGGGCCACATGAACCTGCGTCAGCACCGCCATGCTCAGCGCCAATTGCTGCGTCTTGGCCACTTCCAACTGGGCATTGGCCAAACCCTTGATGTTCTTCAGGTTCAGGAGGTTCAACAAGTTCCAGCTCACGCTTAGTCCCGCGGCGCGCCAGGCGTGGTAGTTCAGGAAACTATTGCTATCGTAATGAGCGCCAAGTTCCAGCTCGATACCAGGCATCAACTTGGCCAGCGCCTTGTGTGTTTCATTCAAGCTGATGCGTTCGTTATAACCGGCTTCGACCAGCTCGGGACGCCGTTCGAGGGCAGTCTCTTCCATCTGCTCCATCGGCATATTGAATGCCGGTACTCCGAGGCCTTCCGGCGGCGCCAAGGTAAAGTCCTTGCCCGGCTCAAGATCCATCAGCGATGCCAGACGCGGCTTGGCCTCGTCGAGTTGGTCGCTGATGGTTTCGAGCTGGCGCATGATATCGAGCAGTTCGTGCTGATAGTTCAAGGTCTCGAGCGGCCCGCGCAATTGTTCATGCTGCGCTTGCCTTGAATCGTCCAGTGCCGCCCGAGCCTGATCCAGCAGAGGGCCGATGCGGTCGTGCAAACGCTGCGCGCCGGCAGCCTGCCAATAGGCTTCGCGGACCTGCTGCATCATCAGTTGCACCACCTTGCGGCGGCGCTGTTCCAGCACCAGCACGCGATCGGATTGTTCCTTGGCTTCGAAATAACTGACACCGAAATCGAGCAGGTTCCAGGTAAAGCCAAGGTCAGCGGTACGATCGTTCTGATCGCTGGAATAGGATTGCGGTACTGTCGTTTGGCCGGGATTGAACAAACTGGTCGATGATGAAGCCAACGGCACGCTGCGGTTGGTATAACCGGCCTGGGTCGTCAATTTCGGCAGCATATCGAAATTCGACAAATCGAGTTGTTTCTGCCCCAGCACCTCTTCCATCATTTTCAATCGATGGTCGAGGTTATACCGAATCGCACGCGCCATCGCTTCATCCAGCGTCACCGGCCCGCTCAACGGTTGCTGCTGGCTGAACATGGCGGTGCGGTCGGCTTGCGCCGTCTGCTTCAATTCAGCATCGGTGAATGGGGCCGGTTTGATCGCGCAAGCGGATAGGCATAAAGCAGCGACCGCGACGGCCACCAGTGAAAGAGCGTGTGTGCTGCATGGCATGGCGTTTTTCTTCACTTCGTCTACTCACTCTTTAGAAATCGAATAATGGGCGGTCATGGATGTCGCGTTCCAGGCGTGCGGCTCAAGCCACATGCAATTCGCGCCGCAGGCGTTCGAATTGCGCGGTGAGCGAAGGCTTCGCTGCCGGTGCCGCCGCATGCGGCACGGGCGGCGCGGCCGGACGAGCCGGGGCATGGGCAGTTGAACGGGCGGCCTGGTTCGCGCCCAGATTGACCACCACCTCATGACGCGTGAGATGCCCGGCGCTGTCGCGCTGCACCACCACCAGCCGCATCACCCGCGGACCATCGGGTGGCGCGGTGCCGCTCAAGGTGCCGGTGGTGGCGTCGAAATGCACCCAGCTCGGCAATACCTGACCGTCGGCTTGGCGCACCGTCACGCTGCTTCTATCGCCGGTGGCCGTGGGAATCGCGTTTTGCAAGGTCAGCGAAAACGGCTGATCGGCCGCGACCGTAATGCGCTCGACACCGGGCGGCGGAGCAAACGACGGCTGGGTCGAGGTGAAGCTCGAGAGTGTCTGGCCCGGTTGGTTTGACACGCTGGTAGTACCAAACACATCTCCCACACCGCCGGATGAAAACGTCGTGGTATGAACCGGGGCAATCCCGCCGACCTGCGTGGACGGGTCGAAGGTGCTCAACACGATCAGCGGATTGGAGGGGCCGTCGCTGCTTGCGGTAGTTCCATCGCCGCCGCTCGAAGATGAGGAATCGGGAGTACTGGACGGAGTCGATACCGTATGCGCGGTAATTTGCTGGGCGTCGACCACCACCGAAGCGGTCACTGCCACGCTGGATTTCACCCCATCGCTGACCGAGAAACTCAAGACGCGGGTACCACTGCTTGCACTGGCCGAACTCTCGCCGTAAGTGACGGCATTCAAGGCGGCCTGCCATTGCGCCACGGTCGCAGTCCGGCTGGCGGACGTCAAGGTCAGCACACCGGTACTGCTGTTATATGACGATGTTATATCGCCATCGACCGCAGCGCCTGAATTGGTGAAGCCGAGCACATCCGCACCCGCATCGAAGCCACTGCCGATCGAGACCGTAGCGGATGCCAGTGCCGTATTGCCGCGATCGATCAAGCTCAGGGCAGGAGCTACGGCCACCACCGAACTGGCGCCGCTGGCAGTCAAGGTCACACTCACGTTGCCGCCGCTGAGCAGCGGCGTCTGGTCGGTATCGGCTACCGTGACGCTGCGCGTTGCGGCCGCGCTGGTGTTGCTACCGTCATTGACCACAAAGCTGATGGTGCGAGTTGCGGGGTCCGGATTAATCGCCGTGTCGGTATAGGTCACCGCTTCCAGTGCCGCTTGCCATTGCGCCGTGGTCACCCCCGCGCCGGCCGTCAAGGTCATGACACCGGTGCTCGAATTATATGACTCGTTGATACCGGCAATCGGACCCAACGACAGTACGTCCTCGCCCGCATGAAAATTGCCGGTGATCGCTACCGTGGCCGAGGCCAACGTCGAGCTGGCGGGATCGGTCACGGTCAAGCCAGGATCGATCGCGACCGGGGTCTGGATCACCACGTTGTCGCCGGCGGTAAATGCCGCCGAACCCGTATCGGTGGTGACGACCGGCGCCGGATTAAGCACGTCGACCGTCTTGGTCGCGGCGACGCTGTTCTCGGTGCCGTCGTTGACCACAAACGAGATAGCGCGGTTGCCGAAGGTACTGCTGGTGCTGGAGAAGGTTACGGCATCGAAGGCATTCGCCCATTGAGCATCGGTCGCCGACAAACTCACCGAGGTCAACGTCAGCACACCCGTGGTGGAGTTATACGTCGCCGAAATATTGCCGAAAGTCGTGTTGTTGGTATTGGTAAACGACAAGATATCGCCGCTACTAAAGCCGCTGCCGATGGATACCGTCCCCGAAGCCAAGGTCGCGTTGTCGCGATCGCTGACACTCACGCCGCCATCGATTACCGTCGCGTTCATGCCGCCGATATAAGCTGTGGTGCCGGCGGTGCTAACCACCACGGGCGTCTGATCGGTGTCGGCTACCGTAACGGTGCGGGTTGCTGCCGCGCTGGTGTTGCTGCCGTCATTCACCGTAAAACTGATGGTACGCGTGACAGTGTTCGGGGTGATCGCCGTATCGGTATAGGTCACCGCCTCCAGTGCCGCTTGCCACTGCGCTGTGGTCACGCCCGCGCCGGCCGTCAAGGTCATGACACCGGTGCTCGCATCATATGATTCGCTGATACCGGCAATCGGGCCCAACGACAGCACGTCCTCGCCAGCGTGAAAATTGCCGGTGATCGATACCGTGGCCGAGGCCAATGTCGAGCTGGCCGGATCGGTCACGGTCAAGCCGGGATCGATCGCGACCGGGGTCTGGATCACCACGTTGTCGCCGGCGGTAAATGCCGCCGAGCCCGTATCGGTGGTCACCACCGGATCGGGATTGGCGACATCGAATGTCTTGCTCGCGGCGGCGCTGTTCTCGCTACCGTCATTCACCACAAACGAGATGGTGCGGTTGCCATAGGTGGTGCTGGTGCTGGAGAGGGTTACGGCATCGAAGGCATTGGCCCATTGGGCATCGGTTGCCGATGAGGTTGCCGAGGTCAAAGTCAGCACACCGGTCGAGGAGTCATACGTCGCTGAAATATTGCCGAAGGTGGTGCTGCTGGTATTGCTGAACGACAAGGTATCGCCGCTGCTAAAGCCGCTGCCGATAGACACTGTCCCCGAAGCCAAGGTCGCATTATCGCGGTCGCTGACCGTCACACCGCCATCGACTACGGTCGCGGCCATGCCGCCAATATAAGTCGTGGTGCCGGTGGTGCTAACCACTACCGGCGTCTGATCGGTGTCGGTTACCGTGACGGTGCGGGTTGCTGTCGCGCTGGTGTTGCTACCGTCATTCACCACAAAGCTGATGGTGCGGGTTGCGGCGTTCGGTACGATCGCCGTATCGGTATAAGTCACCGCAGCCAGCGCCGCCTGCCATTGCGCCGTGGTCGCACCGGCGCCGGTCAAGGTCATGACCCCGCTGGTCGAATCGTAGGAGCCGGTAATATCTCCCATGGTCGAGCTATTCGAGGTGAGAGAGAGCTGATCTTCGCCGCTGTGGAAATTGCCGCTAATCGATACGGTGGCCGAGGCCAGCGTCGCACTGCTTCCATCCGACACCGTCAAACCCGAATCGACGGTCACCGGCGTCGAGGTCACATTGTCGCCTGCGGTAAATACCGCCGAACCCGAGTCGAGCGTGAGCACCGGCGGCACAGTCACGGCCACCGTCTTGGTCGCGGCCAGGCTATTTTCGCTGCCGTCGTTGACCACAAACGAAATTGTCCTGTTGCCGGCGGCAGTGCTCGCCGCGGCGGAGAAGGTCACCGCATCGAAGGCACTCGCCCACTGCGCATCGGTTGCCGACGAGGTCGCCGAGGTCAAAGTCAGCACACCGGTCGAAGAGTCATACGATGCCGAAATATTGCCGAAGGTCGTATTGCTGGTATTGCTGAATGACAGAATATCGCCGCTGGTAAAGCCGCTGCCGACGGAGACTGTGCCCGATGCCAAGGTCGCATTGTCGCGATCGCCGACACTCACGCCGCCGTCAATCGCGGTCGCGGCCGTGCCGCCAAGGTAGGCCGTGGCACCGCCGGAAGTGCTCAGCAACGGCGTCTGGTCGGTATCAGCCACGGTGACGGTGCGAGTCGCAGCCGCACTGCTGCTGATGCCGTCGTTGACCACAAAGCTGATGGTACGGGTGGCGGTATTCGGCGTGATCGCCGTGTCGGTATAGGTGACCGCGGCCAACGCCGCCTGCCATTGCGCCAGGGTAGCGCCGCCCGAAGCGCTCAACGTCAGCACGCCCGTGCCGGCGTTGTAGGAAGTTTCGGCAATATCGCCGAAGGTAGTATTGCTGGTATTGGTAAACGCCAGCGTGTCTTCGCCGCTATGGAAGCCGGTGCCGATCGAGACCGTGGCCGAAGCCAGCGTCGAGCTGTTTGGGTCAGTCACCACCAAACCGGAATCGATGGCTACCGGCGTCGAGGTGGTATTGTCACCAGCGACAAATGCCGTCGACCCCGAATCCATGGTCACCACCGGAATTACGGCGGTGACGTCGATCGTCTGATTCAGCGCCACGCTATTTTTGCTGCCGTCGTTGACCACAAATGAAATGGTGCGGTCGCCGCCGGTGGCACTGGACGCATCCGAGAATTTGACCGCGTCGAGCGCGGCTTCGAACTGCGCGACAGTGGTAGCGCCCGTCGCCGTCAGGGTCAAGACCCCGCTGCTGGAGTCATACGATTCCGTGAGGTTGCTACCCATGGTCGAAGTGTTGATGGTCAAAGCCAGCGTGTCGCCATTCTGAAAGCCGGCGCCAATCGAGACCGTCGCCGAAGCGAGATCGGGGCTGTCGCTGTCGCTTGCGATAATGCCGCTGTCAACTGTCACTGCGGCGCTACCGGCGGTATAAGCCGCGGTGGTGCCCGCGCCGGTCACGATCGGTGTTTGATCCGTATGTGTAACCGCCACCGTCTCGGTGATGGTGTTACTCGTGCTGTAAGGATCGTTGAGGCTGAAGGTAATATTACGCGTGGTGGTGGTCGGCGACGCCGCCGTGTCGTTATACGTCACCGCATCCAATGCAGCCTGCCATTCGGCGGTGGTGGCAGTGCCGCCGCTCGAAGTCAGCGAAAGCACACCGGTGCCGGTGTTGAAACTCTCGGCGATGTTGCCCATCGTCCCGCTATTGAGCGTGAGACCCAGCACATCCTGCCCGGAAACAAAGTTGGCAATCGTGACGGTAGCCGAACTCTGCACGGTGCTGTTGCCGTCGGCCAGCGTAATGCCGCTATCGACCACCACCGGCGTATTGCCGCTATGGGGATCGGCTTCGACCAAACCGCTGTTGCCCCCGCCCTTGGCTAGCACCGGCGGGCTATTCATGTCGGTGTAGGTGAGATTGTCGATGGTCGGGAGAAAGACCCCCGAACTGTCGCCGACGTCGACGATGGTAAAGCTGGTGATACCGGTAAAGGCCGAATTAGTCGATACATCGACATGAAAAGTGGTTTCTTCGCCATCGCCGCCGGTGGTCAGGACGATTTTATCGTTGGGATTGCCGTTGGCTTCGATCCAGACCGATGTCCCGGCAATCACATCGATATCGAAACTTTTCAACGCCATCGGATCGCCGTCACTGAGCTTGATATTGACGCTGGACAGCGGCGTGGCGTCCAGGTTCATAAACAGCACCCCATTGTTGGGCGCGCTGGAAGTGGTCAGCGGCGGCGGCCCGAACTGGTTTTCGTTAAACGAATCCACCACGCTTTCGACCGCTTGATCGGTGGTGTAAGTGATGCCGTCCAAGGTGAACGAAGTTGTGCCCGACTCGCCGCCCGGGGTATCGAAGCCGACGTCGGCATCGTAGGTCTCGTCGGTTACGCCGAGCAGACCGTCATAGGCGGGAAGGTTGGCGCCGAACAAGGCTTTTGCCAGACTCGGGCCGGTCGAATATTCGAGGGTCCAGTCACCGCCCAGCGAAGCGGCACCGGTGTTGTCGGTCGAGGCGGCGACGCTGGTATGCATCAGGCCGGCAATCGACTGCACCAAAGCCTGACCATCGGCTTGCTCAGCCACGTCGCAACCGTAGATCTGAAATTGACCGCCGGCCTTCAGGCTGGCGCCGATACTGCTAAGGTCGGCCGCATACTCGCCGATGTCGGCATTGGTCAACCATGAGGAACCCGCCTGGATCGCGCCATCCATGCCGTGGGAGATCAGCGAAATCGAGGTGATGCCGGTTTTGCCCTGCAGATAACTGGCCATCTGCGCAAACCCGTCTTGATTCGGGTCGAGTATCACATAGGTGGCATTGGCCGGCAGCGCCGCAATCAGCGCTTGATAATCGCTGACGCTGGAATCGATAAACACCACTTCAGTGGGCGCGGGAACCGTCGCCAAAGCCGCATCGCGGGCGGCGCCGATTTGCGCGGAGGCTGTCGTGATCGGCGAGTTCGTCGAACGATCGGCGGCCTGATTCGAATAACGCGCCGCGCCGATTTGAGCGGAAGCGGAGAACTCGCCGCTTTCGGCCGCGCCGATGCGCGCCGTCCCATGCACACCTCCCGTTTCATGCGAGTGCTGCGGCACCACCAGGCTCGCCACCGACGCGTCATAGACGATGCGCGGTTCAAGCGGCAGTAGTAGCGCAGCCGGAGTAACCGTGGACGCTTGAGCGTCGGTACCGGCGAAGCATTTCAGGATTTGCGTGACGAGACTCATGATAACCACCCGGCATAACACTAGTGCCGCCGCCCACCGGGCGGCGGTTTCCCGCGCTTAACCGCGGGAGGGGAAAATACCTTGCAATGCGATAACGAAATTCACGCCCAGATACGGGTTGCGGATCGCCGTCGGCAAGCCCAGGCCGGCATTCGCCGCCGTCACCACTGGAGCCGCGGCCTGCAGCGTGATATTGAACGGCGCCAGCGTAGTGTTGGCGGTGCTGGTGTTGTACAGCGTGCCGGCGCGGCCAGCCGCGGCCGGCGGCCCGAGCACGGTGTTGGTTCCGGGTGTTTCCAGCGCGCCAGCGGTGCTGGTGGTGGCGGGAATCGCCACACTGCCGGTTACCGTACCGCCACCGCTCGCGGTAATGACATGCGTGTGGGTAGGCAACTGATCATTGGTCAAGGTGACCTTTTCGCTGCCCAGCGAGTCGCCCAGATTGACCGGGGTCAAATTCGTGCCGGTACCGGTGCCGACCGGGCTGCGTCCAGCCAGGTTAGGTAGTTGAAAATTACTTGCGCCGTTGCCGCCGTAGGTTGTGTTGAGCAGCGTAAACAATGCCTGGTTCTGCGCCACCGGTATGGTTTGGCCCTGGCACAGCGCCCAATCGGCCGGTGCGAAGTTGAACGCCACCATGCGGATTTCACCAAGATACGGATCACTCATTTGATTCTCCTTGTTGTTGTTCGTTATTCAGCGGCAAAAAAATGCAAGGCAGCAACGACGGCACCATCATGAAGCGGCAAGCGCCTGCACCGGACGCTCGATATGAAACACCGCGCACATCGTGGCGCGACCGTCGGCGCGCGGCCGGGTGGGTGTGATCAGCAGATCCCAAGCAGTGCCGCCGGGCGACGTCACGCAATAAACATCCTGCGGCAAAAAAACGCCCTGGGGCAGATCGAACGTCGCCGAATAACACACGTAGGTCTCGTCCATGGCAATACCTTCATTTACCGCGGCAAGCGTGGCTGGAACGCGCCACAGGGGTTGATCGGCCACAGTGGACCCTGCCTCCGGCGTCAGCGAAAAAGCAAGGCCGAGCGAGGCCAGCAACTCGGCTTGGGTTGGCATACCTGACATCCCCTCCTCCATCCATCGTGATCAATCGTGTATTGCATCCGCATGGCCGCCATAGGATCGCCCGCGCCGCCCCTCCGTCATCCGGCAACAGCCCCCGGTCTATGTCTGGCTGAAAAGCTGCGACAAATCGCGGTCGCAGCCTGGCTGCGGCACAACATGGTGGGATGGGCCGGCTTCGCGGCGCATGATTTCATAGACACCGTTTTCGCCCGATTTCACAAAACCGAGCCGTTGATACAAAGCGCGCACGGGATTCTGCATTTCGACATACAGGCTTATCGCGAGCCCTCGCTTGGCCGCTTCGGCGACCAAGGCCCGCATTAATTGAGTGCCGAGGCCCGAACCCCGATAAAACGGCATCAGCGCGATATCGATCAGCCGCACTTCCGTACTGCCCCAATGGTGATAAAGCCGTCCCACGTTAGCCCCGTCGCAAGTCACGAGATCAAAATGCGCATGCGGGTAATGACGTCGGTAATAGCTGTCCTGCAGGGTGAACTGTTGCGCCAGCAAGTCATTAATGTATGCAGGCTCCCGATCGATGCCGGCAAATTCAGCCGCGCGCGTGCTGATAAACACCTCGCGCAGAAAATCGCGGTCGCTATCGAGCGCCGGGCGCAACGCCGGGCTCACGCCGGCAGCTAACGCAGCGCAAGGCACGGACTGGATTGTCGGCGTAACGGTGGCGTCCATAGCGGCTGGTGATTTAATGCAATTAAAGGGATCCTAGACCTTGAACCGGATCGCGACAATTGATTAATACCATGAGTTCAATAATTCGCTATACCTCCAGTCTCAATAAATCACCGATGTAAAATAATTTGCTTATTACAAAAATTTATGCTTTGAATATTTGTAATAGTCAGGTTTCTCAGCATTGCTAATATAGTGACTGGCGAGCAAAAAATATTTTATTTAAAATAAATGTCGCCATCGCAATCAGGGAAAACCTTAATTTCATCCTATTAATGACAGATTAATTTTTTATCTCATATTAAATTTCTTTCAGGTCAGGTTAAGGCCCCCATCGGAAAGCAAAATTTCCCCCGTAAGATAGTCCGAAGCCACCAGCATCGCCACCAGTTGCGCGATATCGTCCGGCTTAGCGGCCCGGCGCATCGGCGCGCGCTCCCGCCACAGTTGCTGCGCGTCGGTCCAAGCGGCGGTCAGCGGCGTGTCGACCAGTCCGGGAGCGATAGCATTGACCCGGATTTCGGGCGCCAGCGACAGCGCGAGCAAGCGGGTGACGTGATTTAACGCGGCTTTGCTCGCGGCATAGGGAATCGAGGCGCCCTTGGGACGCACCCCGGCATGCGAACTAATGTTCACCACACAACCCGGCCGGCCGCGAGCGGCGGCCTCGCGCAGGGCGGATTCGGCCTCCGCCACCAAACGGAAGGGAGCCACCACGTTGATTTCATTCAGTTCGTGCCAGACCTCGGGCGTCGCCGCAGCCAGGTCGGCATGCGGGATCACGCGGCTGATCCCGGCATTGTTGACCAGCACATCGAGCCGCCCCCACAGGGCGACCGCCTCGCGTATCAAGCGCACCCGGTCGGCGTCCTGGGCCAGGTCGGCTTGCACATAAGCGGCCATGCCAAGCTCAGCCGCCAGCGCTTGCCCCGCTTCAGTCGAACTGCGCGAATGCAGGACAATGGCATAACCCTCACGCGAGAGTCGACGGGCAATGGCAGCACCGATGCCGGAGGTTGAGCCGGTGATGAGGGCGACGGGTTGAGAGTTTTTCATGGGCAAAAGGAGTGCACACAACGTAGTCAATCCTGCTACGCGACAGGATTGACCCATTAGGTGTATTACGCAAGGAAGACCTGCGCGAACTGGTCGAGGCACTCAGCGGCGGCCGTGGACCGGACGTGACCCAAGATCGGGTCGGCGGCATCTATAGCAAAGCTGCGTTCGCCGCATCGATCCGCGCCAAGCAGATCAAACCACGCCGGCAAAGCGCTGCTCCAAATAAGCAATGATCGCATTGGACTCATACAACCAGCGCGCCTGCCCTGCTTCTTGAATCAGCAGGCACGGCACCTTGACCTTGCCGCCACCGGCCAGCAAGCGCTCACGCGCCAGCGGATCTTTTTTGACGTCTTGCAAAGTCATGGGCACGTTCAAGCGGTGCAGGGCACGCCGCGTCTTGACACAGAACGGGCAGGCGCGAAACTGATACAACGACAATTGCGCCGCCGCTTGCTTCACCGCAAGCTGACCTTGCGCCGAACGGCGTTGCGGGCGTGGACGGCTGACGGCGTCGCCCAGCACAATTAACTGACCGAGACCCACGCGCAGGGCTTTGAGCAACATAAGGCTTACCTCGAAGGAGCATGGGGCCGCCTAGTCTACTCCATTCAAGAGCGCGCCTTGAATCCACGCAAACGCAGGCTGCCATGGGCGCGGCGGCAAGTTCGCGGGCACGAAGAATGTTAAACTGCGGCGCCATTACGCTGTGACGACTGCCATGCGGCGCGCATTCGGCATGCATTTGGCACATCACTCACACCGTTGCACGCGAGCCCAGCGTGCAGACCCAGCCATCACGGACCACGCTCATGACCTCTGCCCGCACTTCCCCAAACCGTCCGGCGTCATTGACGGGAGTTCTGGTTTTTCTGGCGATCGCGGTGATCGGCCTGTTTTACGTCAAGTGGTTTCCCTATTACAACCGCGCCTTCGTGGCCCAAAGCCATCATTCCATCGGTCATTCGATCTTGATGGGCGATGCGGCGCATGCGCCGGCCGCTTCATTCAAGTCGGCCCTGGATTACGCTTTTGCTTATGGCAAGGCAATCTGGCAAGCGATGGTGTTGGGCCTGTTGCTCGGGTCCGCCGCCCAGGAATTATTGCCGCGCCGCTGGATTGCCGGTCTGCTGGGCAAAACCGGCTTCGGCAGTGTGGTCGCGGGCGGCCTGTTATCCGTCCCCGGCATGATGTGCACCTGTTGCGCCGCCCCCGTGGTGGTGGGCTTGCGCAAAAGCCAGGCCTCGACGGGGGCCGCGCTGGCGTTCTGGCTCGGCAATACGGTATTAAATCCGGCCACGCTGATCTTTATGGGTTTTGTTCTCGGCTGGCAGTGGACCGGTTTGCGCCTGGGTTTAGGGCTGGTGCTGGTATTCGGCATGGGTTATCTGATTAACCGCGCGGTCAAACCCGAAGAAGCCCGTAACGCGCAAGCTCAACTCGATTCGATCTTGGCGGGCGACGATCAGGGTCCGTCATTTTCCCGCTGGTTGAAGAAACTCGGGACCATGACGCTGCAGTTGATCCCCGAATACCTGGTGCTGGTGTTGATCCTGGGCGCCGCCCGCGCCTGGCTGTTTCCGGAAATCAGCCCGGCCATCGGCAATCACCTCGGCTGGATCATCGCGATGGCGGTAGCCGGCACCTTGTTCGTGATTCCGACCGCCGGCGAAGTGCCGATCATTCAGGCCATGCTGGCCTTGGGCATGGGCGCGGGACCAGCCGGCGCACTGCTGATGACCCTTGCGCCGATCAGCCTGCCGTCGCTGGTGATGACGCGCAAAGTGTTCCCGCCGCGGGTGATCGCCGGGGTTATCGGCGCGGTGATTGCGATCGGTGTGGTGAGCGGTTTATTGGCGGTGGCATTGCACTTTTGATTAAGCTGGGCGGCGGCGCTTTCGCCCAACCCTCCACGCCCGGTATTTTTCAGGCAGGTCCTGGCCTCACAACGCGATACAGATAAAAAGCCGTACAAAAATCCGGCAAACTCCAACCGTTTCCCGGATAACAGAAAGCCCTCGCAAGAGGGCTTTCTGTTTCATACCAGGCAAAGCAATTTTCAAGCGGGGTTGTCGCTCAAGCGCAACCACCCTCACCCGCTTTACGCGGCGAAATTCTTTGCCGCGAATTCCCAGTTGGCGATATTCCAGAATGCTTCCGCGTATTTCGGACGGGCATTGCGGTAATCGATGTAATACGCATGTTCCCATACGTCGATGGTCAGCAGCGGCTTGGCATCGGTGGTCAGCGGAGTAGCGGCGTTGCTGGTCGAAACGATATCGAGTCCGCCGTCGGCTTTCTTGACCAGCCAGGCCCAACCTGAACCGAAGGTGCCGATGGCGGCTTTGGTGAAGGCTTCCTTGAAGGCGGCAAACGAACCCCATTGTTGGTTGATCGCATCAGCCAAGGGACCCGTCGGTTCGCCGCCGCCCTTGGGCGACAGGCTATGCCAATAGAAGGTGTGGTTCCAGACCTGGGCCGAATTATTGAAAATGCCGCCGCTCGATTTCTTCACGATGTCTTCCAGCGACAAGGTTTCGAATTCGGTGCCCGGGATCAGGTTATTCAAGTTCGTCACATAGGTCTGATGATGCTTGCCGTAGTGGAATTCCAGCGTTTCAGCCGAGATATGCGGTTGCAGCGCGTCTTTCGCGTACGGCAGTTCGGGGAGAGTATGAGCCATGATGTTTTCCTTCTAGTGCCAAGTGTGGCCGATTCGAATCAATCGGGAAGTGGGAAAGCTTTAGAGCATTTGATTGTAGGCGAGTTGGAAAAAGCTCGCAAACGACGTCGACGGTTTTAAATAGGTTTAAACGGAATTAAGGAGTGGTCAGCCCGCCTGCTGCCGGCATCCGCCAGGCACAAAACCTGCTGCGCCGGCGCAAAAATTTCGCGCCAGGCGCGGGCGTCGTCGTCGCCCTGCCTCTATACGAGTCAGCCCGGCGGTATAGGTTCCCAAGCCGGCTTAAAGCAGAGCTAAAGCTGTGGATCTAAAGCGGGTTTAAGCGAAATAGCGCTTAAACCGGTGCTTACAAACCGCCGTCGAGCCGCGCCTGCACATCGGCAATCCCCAGGTCGGCGACGCCTTCGGCCAGATAAACGGTGACCGTGCGGCCCGGTTTCAGCGCCTCGGGCGAACGTACCGCATGGCCTTGCGCGTCCAGCAGAGCGGCATAGCCGCGTTCGAAGGTGCGCACCGGACTGAGCAGGGCGGTCTTGGCGGCGAGCTGGCCGAGGTGCGCCTGACGTTGTTCGTGGCGGCGGCTAAAACCACGTTGCAAGCCCGCCGCCAATTGCGCCACGGCGGCCTGAGCGCGTTGCGGATCGGGCCGGGCACGGCGCCAGCGCAGTTGCGCCATGGCAAAGCGAGCGCCGGCATCGCGCAGCGGACGACCGCCCGCGCTGCTCAGGCGTGCCGCCAGTTGTTGCAGTTGTTCGCGCTGGCGTTCCAGCCGCTGCGCCGGACTTACCAGCCGCCGCGCCAGCCAGTCGAGCTGCTGGCTGCGCTGCTCCAGGCTGCGGCGGATTACCCGGCTCAAGCGAGCGTGGCGCTGTTCGAGATCGAGCAACAGCACAGCGCGTTGCGGACTGACCAATTCCGCAGCCGCGGTCGGCGTCGGAGCGCGCATATCGGCGGCAAAGTCGGCAATGGTGAAATCGGTTTCGTGACCGACGCCGCTGACCACGGGCACGCGGCTTTCGGCAATCGCACGCGCCAGTATTTCTTCGTTAAACGCCCACAAGTCCTCGATCGAACCACCGCCCCGGCACACAATCAGCACCTCGATTTCGCCGCGCCGGTTGGCGGACTCGACCATCGCCGCGAGTTTTTCGGCGGCACCCGCGCCCTGCACCGGCGCCGGATAAACAATCACGCGCACATGCGGCGCGCGACGCGCCAAGGTGGTCAACACATCGCGCAAGGCGGCGGCCTGCAACGAGGTGACAATGCCGATGGTGCGGGGGTGGGCCGGCAGCGGCCGTTTGCGCTCGGGGTCAAACAACCCTTCCGCTTCCAATTGGGCCTTGAGCCGCAAAAATGCCTCGAACAGCCGCCCTTGACCGGTGCGGCGTACGGCTTCGACACTCAGTTGCAACTCACCGCGCGGTTCGTACATCGTGACCGTGGCGCGAACTTCGATACGGTCGCCTTCGCGCGGCGTAAATTCGGCGTACTGGGCGCGACCGCGAAACATCACACAACGGATCTGCGCGCCGGCGTCCTTGATCGAGAAATACCAATGACCGCTGGCGGCCCGGGTGAAATTCGACACTTCACCGGAAACCCAGCTCAGCGGAAAGTTGCGCTCCAGCGCCGCGCCAATCGCGCGATTGAGCGCCGACACGGGGATCACCCCGTCGCCGGCGGGCGGCTGGGGATTGCTGTAACTGGAGTCGGGAAAAGTACGGGATTCAGGGTTCATCGGTAAGGTTTGAAAGCTGACGGCAAAAACATGTCCACATTCCGCATTCTAGCCGGGGCAGCCCTTTTGGCCTGTCGTTTTTGTTAACCAAAACCGTAAGTGACTGTTTACATTGAATTCACCTAAAAAAAGAAAATTTTTCCGCGTGAAACTTTTAAACAAATGCCTAGACCGCTGGCGCGGCCAAAAAGATTTGCACAGAGTTATCCACAGGCTGCCACGGCTCCACCGCCATCATGCCTCTGCTCAAAAAATAGGCAGTCGACTTTTTAGCAACCCCGACAAAGACTTAAGCCGTTTGTCCCGAACTTGTACACACCTTTGCGGGGTTTGCCTGTGGATGGAACCGGCGCACGCCGCCGCCGTGTCCCGCAAGCACCATCGCGGCGGTGGCAAAGCTTGCCGCGCGGGGCTGGGCGCGCTAGAGTTCCGGGCCTGTAGCCGCTATTTGGAACCTCATGTCAGCTTCGAACACTCTCTCCGCCCGGCTTGAAACGCTGCTTACGCGTGCCTGGCAGCGGCGCGGCTGGTTCGCCTGGCTGTTGTCGCCCTTCTCCCTGGTGTTTGCCGCCGTCGCGGCGGTACGCCGGATGGCGTTTGCGCGCGGCTGGTTGCACGTTGAAAGGCTGGCGGTGCCGGTGCTGGTGGTCGGCAATGTGACGGTCGGCGGTACCGGCAAGACGCCGACCGTGATTGCTCTGGTCGAGGCGCTGCGCGGCGCGGGTTATACGCCGGGGGTGATTTCCCGCGGCTATGGGGCACAAACCGCGACTCAAACCGGCCCGCGCAGCACCGGGGAAGATACCCGCCCCCCCGGCCCTCAAGCCGTCACGGCCGCCAGCCGGGCCGACGAGACGGGCGATGAACCGCTCTTGATCGCCCGCCGCACCGGCGCGCCGGTCTGGGTCGGGCGCGACCGCCCGGCGGCGGCCCGCGCGTTACTGGCCGCGCACCCCGAGGTCGACCTGATTATCAGCGACGACGGTCTGCAGCATTACCGCCTGGGCCGCGATGTCGAGTTGGTGGTGTTCGATCACCGTCTGGGCGGTAATGGTTTCATGCTGCCGGCCGGCCCTTTGCGCGAATCGCTGAAACGCCGGCGCGACGCCACCTTGATCAACAATCCTTACGCTACCGCCCTGCCGCCCTGGCCCAATACCTACGCCTTGAAGATCGAGCCGGGCGCCGCCTGGCAACTCGACCAGCCCACACTGATCCGCCCGCTCAGCCAGTTCGCCGGCAAACACATCCTGGCCGCGGCGGGGATGGGTGCGCCCGAACGTTTTTTTGCCAGCCTGCGCGCCGCGGGTCTGAGCGTCGCCACGCTGGCGTTGCCCGACCACTACGGCTTCGCCGCCAACCCGTTCGACCTGAGCGACGCCGAGGTTATCCTGATTACCGAAAAGGATGCGGTGAAATGCCATTGGGCCGACCCGCGAGTCTGGGTGGTGCCGGCTCACGCCGCGCTCGACACGGCCTTGCTGGAGTTGATCGTGGCCAAGCTGAGGTTGAGCCGCTAGATAAGACTGAAACCTCGCAGCCAGGCCAAAGCGTACGCACAAATCACGCAAACGGCTGGGCGGGCCGCGGATAAAGTAGAATGAGCGCTTCGTTTTTACAGGCTGCGAGCCGGCTATGCCGGGCCGCGGCCTCGTGCCCGATGTGGAGATAATTGATGGACACCCGCTTGCTTGAAATCCTGGTCTGCCCGTTATGCAAGGGCCAACTCGTACATGATCGCGCCGCCCAGGAATTGATCTGCCACGCCGACAAACTCGCCTTTCCGATTCGCGACGGCATTCCGGTCATGCTGGTCGACGAAGCGCGTCAAACCGTGGCCGGCACGCTGGTCGATCCGCAAGGCCGTTAAGCTGATGGTGCCTACCTCCGCGGCGCTTACGCCGGCAGCGCCGGCTGCCCCGTCCATCCCCTTCATTGCCGTGGTCCCGGCGCGGCTGGCCTCGACTCGCCTGCCCAACAAGCCGCTGGCCGATATCGACGGCAAACCCATGGTGGTGCGAACCGCCGAGCGGGCTCGCGCTTCAGGTGCCAGCCAGGTGGTGGTAGCAACCGATTCGGCGCAGGTGCAAAGCGTGGTACGCGCCCACGGCTACGATTGCGTCATGACCCGCCCCGACCATCAGTCCGGCACCGATCGCCTGGCGGAGGTTGCCGCTCATTTCGGCTGGGCCGATGAGGCGGTGATCGTGAATGTGCAAGGCGACGAACCGCTGATCGACCCGGCCCTGATCCAGCGCGTCGCGGCCTATCTGGTGCAGATGACGGCGTGCTCGATTGCCACCGCCGCCCATCCGATCTCGGACCCGGCCGATTTGTTTAACCCGAATGTAGTTAAAGCGGTACTCGATGCGCGCGGCGTGGCCCTGTATTTTTCTCGTGCGCCCATCCCCTGGAGCCGCGATGCCTATGCCGCCGACTGGCCCGATGTGGGCGCGCTCAGTACCCGGCTGCCGCCGTTCCCGGTCTATCGCCATATCGGCCTGTATGCTTATCGTGCGGCATTTTTACGCACCTACCCCAGCTTGGCCCAAGCGCCGATCGAGCAAGCGGAACAGTTGGAACAACTGCGAGCCTTATGGCACGGCGAGCGCATCGCTGTGTTGGTAACAGACCACGCGCCCGCGCCCGGCGTCGATACCGCGGCCGATTTGGACAAAGTCCGGGCGATTTACGCGCTGCGCCGCGCATAAGCCATGGCATAATCAGGTGAACGGTCAGCTCCACACAGCTACCGGGCTTAGATCTCCCCCGTTTGGCGCAGGCTGCCGCGGCGGATATTCAGCAGGTCAATCCAGCTATTTGAAGGTCGAGTGTTTGTCCGTGGCGGTGGTGCGAGTGTGCGGGTCTGCAAGCGTGCGGACCTCACTCGCGGCGACGCCCGGCGAGCACACTTCGGCTGCGTGCCGAGGGCTACGGGCGATGCCCGCAGCCCGTGCGCCGGGCGCCTCCACCCGCAGATGCAGACCGGCTTGCTGTAGCCCGCACCACTATAAAGAATTTACATTATCGGGAGATGCATCATGCGTTTGATCCTGTTGGGCGCCCCGGGCGCAGGCAAGGGCACTCAAGCGAATTTCATTAAAGAGAAATTCGGGATTCCGCAAATTTCGACGGGCGATATGCTGCGCGCGGCCGTCAAAGCCGGCTCGCCTCTCGGGATCGAAGCGAAGAAGTTCATGGATGCGGGCGAACTGGTGCCCGACACCCTGATCATCAATCTGGTCAAAGAACGGCTCAAGGAAAGCGACTGCGCCAACGGCTATTTGTTCGACGGTTTTCCGCGCACGATTCCGCAAGCCGAGGCGATGAAACACGCTGAAGTCGCGATCGACTATGTGCTCGAAATCGACGTGCCGTTCAGCGAAATCATTATCCGCATGAGCGGCCGCCGCGTGCACCCGGGGTCGGGGCGCACCTATCACACCATCTTCAATCCGCCCAAGGTGGAAGGTATCGACGACGAAACCGGCGAAGCCCTGATTCAGCGCGACGACGACCGCGAAGAAACGGTCAAGAAACGTCTCGAAGTGTATGACGCGCAGACCCGTCCGCTGGTCGAGTATTACTCGAACTGGGCCGGTCACGGCGGCAGCGGTACGCTAAAAGCACCGCAATACCGGAAAATCCTGGGCTTGGGCAGCGTCGACGAAATTCGTAGCCGCGCGTTCGAAGCGTTGAAGTAATACGTTTCGCTTTGGCACGATACAAAAGACGGCCTGCGGGCCGTTTTTTCATGGACCCGGCGGGTGTCGCCGCGCGCACGGTTTACAATCGCCCCCGGTATAAAAGCTTTATTTTCACCAAGGAGACAAAATGGATATCCGCGACAATGTATTTCTGATTACCGGCGGTGCCTCGGGCCTCGGCGCGGGCACGGCCCGGGCACTGACGCAGCAGGGCGGCCGGGTGGTGCTGGCCGACTTGAACGTCGCCGCGGGCGAAGCGCTGGCGGCGGAACTGGGCGGCGTATTTGTCAAATGTGACGTGAGCCGCGAGGAAGACGGCCAGGCAGCGGTTGCCGCGGCTCAGGCGCTGGGCACCTTGCGCGGCCTGATCAATTGCGCCGGCATCGCACCCGCCAGCAAAACCGTGGGCCGCGACGGGCCGCATGCGCTCGACCTGTTCAGCAAAACCGTCACGGTCAACCTGATCGGCACCTTCAACATGATCCGCCTGGCCGCCGCCGCCATGGCCGCCAACGCGCCGGCCGCGAACGGCGAACGCGGAGTGATCATCAACACCGCGTCGGTGGCCGCCTACGACGGCCAGATCGGCCAGGCCGCGTATGCCGCATCCAAAGGCGGGATTGTCGCCCTGACCTTGCCCGTCGCCCGCGATTTGTCGCGCAACGCGATCCGCGTCATGACCATTGCGCCGGGTATCTTTGAAACACCGATGCTGCTGGGCATGCCGCAGGAAGTTCAGGATGCGTTGGGGGCGATGGTGCCGTTCCCCTCGCGCTTGGGCCGGCCGGCCGAATATGCAATGCTGGTTGAGCAGATTCTGGCGAACCCGATGCTCAATGGTGAAGTGATCCGCCTCGATGGCGCGATCCGGATGCAGCCGAAGTAGCCTCCAGGCCGCTTGCGGAGGTTTGACGCAGCGGCCTGATCCAGTGGCTTAATCCAGCATTAAGCCGCCGCTTAGTCGTGATGTTAGTCGTGATGTGAAGCGCGCTGGCGCAATTCGGCCAGTTGCGCTTCGATCATCGCCGCATCTTCGGCTTCGGGACGCTCATCCAGATATAGCTGCAAGTCTTCCAGCGCAGCCCGCACAAAATTAAGCCGGGCATAGGCCATGCCGCGATCGCGGCGCTCTTCGATGTCGTGCGGCAATAAGATCACCAGCCGCTGCTGCACCGCCAGCAGGCGCTGCCAGCGTTCGGTCTGGAGGTAAATGGCCTTCAGATTGCGTAGCATGCGCGCCATGATTTCGCGCGGGCGGGCCGGTTGCAGCAGGCCGCGCAGGGTCTTCGACACCGAATCGCCGTGGGTCACCGGGCCCGAAACAAAGGGCTCCAGCATTTCGATCATTTCGGTTTCGTTAAGCGCTTCCCCGCTCACCGGGTCCATCATCACTTCGCCACCGGCCATCGTCACGCGCAGCAGAAAATGCCCCGGAAACGAAACTCCGCGCGCGGCCAGCCCAATTTGCTGGGCCATTTCAAGGTACAACACCGCGAGCGAAATCGGAATCCCGCGGCGCTTGTTCAACACCACATTCAGATAACTGTTGTCGGGATCGTAGTAATCGTTGAGATTGCCGGCAAAACCCAATTCGCGGTAGAAAAACTGGTTCAGCATCTGCAGTTTCTGCACCACGTCGGCATCGCTGGTCAGGCGTCGCTTGAGCCGCATCATAAGGGCATCGATTTCGGCCAGGATGCCTTGCACGTCGAGGTCCGGATACGCATCCTGAGCCAGTGCCAAGGCGGCTTCAGTCAGCGGAAAACTCTCGTCTTCGGCCACCAGGCTGGTGAAATACTCAAGAATGCGAGTGGTTGTCACTGCACGC
Source organism: Burkholderiales bacterium (assembly GCA_026225455.1). GTDB lineage: Bacteria > Pseudomonadota > Gammaproteobacteria > Burkholderiales > Burkholderiaceae > LMUX01. The sequence goes on from JAMFSV010000010.1 coordinate 26,413, forward strand.
GTCTCCGGAAATCCGTGTATTTAAATCCCATGATCCAGAGCATACCGAAATAAAGCACGGCCACCACGCCCAAGATTGCCCCGAGCAGCCCCATGCGCAGCATCGGGTGATGGCCCAGAGCGATCCAATCGAAATGATCGCGGCACCACAACATCACCGCAGCCAGCACCAGGCAAGCGCCCAGCAATTGTACGAAAAACTTCATCCAGCCCGGCGACGGCGTATAAATACCGCGCCGGCGCAAGCCGATAAACAACAGCAAAGCGTTCAGGCAGGCACCGGCGCCGATACTAAGCGCCAGCCCCGCGTGCTGAAATATAGGTACAAACAAGGTATTGCACAACTGCGTCACGCACAACACCGTCACCGCGATCTTGACCGGGGTTTTGATGTCCTGTTTGGCGTAAAAACCGGGTGCCAGGATCTTGATCAGAATCAGGCCGAGCAAACCGACGCCGTAGGCGGTCAGCGCATGCGACACCATGATTACGTCGTGCCCGCCAAAGCGCCCGTAGTTAAACAAAGTGGCCGTCAGCGGTTCAGCAAACACAAACAGGGCAACGGCGCTGGGCACAGCCAGCAGAAAAGTCAGGCGCAGCCCCCAATCGAGCAAGGCCGAATATTCTTTGGGGTCGCCGTCGGCATGGGCTTTCGACAGGCTGGGCAGCAAAATAGTGCCCAGCGCCACACCCAGCAAGGCGGTCGGGAATTCCATCAGGCGGTCGGCATAGGCCAGCCACGACACGCTGCCGGGCGCCAGGCGCGAGGCGATATTGGTATTGATAATCAAGCTCAGTTGCGACACCGAAACCGCAAAAGTAGCCGGCACCATCTTGATCAGAACCCGTTTCACCCCCGGGTGCGCCAGCGCCCGCAGGGGATTGATGCCGATGCGCGGGACCATTGCGACGCGCGCCAGGCCCGGGATCTGCACCAGCAACTGCAGCATCCCCCCCGCCACCACCGCCATGGCCAGGGCGTAGATCGGGTGCGTCAGGTGCGGCGCGACAAACAGCGAGGCCACCACAAAACTGACGTTCAGCAGCACCGGGGCGAAAGCCGGCAAGGAAAAGTTCTTGTAGGTATTCAGCACGCCCGAAGCCAAGGACGTCAGCGAAATCAGCGTGATATACGGAAACATGATGCGGGTCATGGTGATCGCCGCCGCCTGCGCGTCCGGCCGCAAACCGCTGGCAACCGCATACACCACCCAGGTGGCGCCGAGCACCCCGGCAATCGACAATAACACCAGCGCCCAGGCCAGCACCGTGGCCGTCGCATCGACCAGCAGTTTGGTCGCGTCGTGGCCCTCGCGGTTCTTGAATTCGGCGAGAATAGGCACAAAGGCTTGCGAAAACGCGCCTTCGGCCGATAATCGGCGTAACAGGTTGGGAATCCGGAAAGCGACGTTGAATGCGTCGGTATACTGGCTGGCGCCAAAGGCACGCGCGATTAAAGTTTCGCGGGCCAATCCGGTGATACGCGAGAGCAGCGTAAAGCCGCTGACGGTCAAAAGGGCTCTGAGTAAATTCATGTTGGCGGTATTATACGGTTCTCGTAGCGGGAATGGACGCAAGAATTGCCAACAGGGCAAAAAATGCGCTATACTCCGCGGTTCACGAGATGCACCCATAGGCATTAGTGCGCTAAATGTAGGCCCTTCAAAGCGTCGAGGTCGGCAAATAAGCGTGGCAATAAGTCGGGTGCGGGGTGTGGCGGTGGCAAGGTGTGGCGGCACAAATGTGGCGATGCATGCAGTCAGTACTTCCGTCTATTGCCGTCAGCCGAGCGCGCCCAGCGCACTCACTGCACTCTCTTTTTTGGCATTCGATGCATATCGAGTGCTGGTTGGTACAGGAAACAGGATAAGGAACCGTCATGGCAAATACCGCACAAGCTCGCAAGCGTGCCCGTCAGGGTGCTAAAGCCAATTCGCACAATTCGGCATTGCGTTCGAAACTGCGTACCGCAATCAAAGCTGTTCGCAAGGCTATCGAAACCGGCGACCAAGCTGCAGCGAACGAGATTTTCAAGAAGTCGTCCAAGACGCTGGATATCATCGCTGACAAGAACATCATTCACAAGAACAAGGCTGCTCGCCATAAGAGCCGCCTGGCAGCTGCGATCAAGGGCCTGTCGGCCCCGGCTGCAGCACAGTAAGGGCTCCGGCCCGCAGCCAGTCTGCAGGGTCTGACCCACCTGTTTCCTGTGTCTCAACAAAAAGCCCGCGCGTTGCGGGCTTTTTGCTTGGCTATTCGCGGGAGATAGAGGGTACGCAGCGGCAACACAATACGCGGGAGAACGGTGGGATTGCGCCCGTCAAGGCTGTGGGGCAGGACTTGGGCATGGCGACATGGGCACAGTCGTGTCAGCGTGACCCGCCGACCGCAACGCGTCACGCGCGCCGGTTTAGCGACGACGGTTTAAGCCGGTTTAGCCGGCGCGGCTGATAGGCGTTGCCGCCACCGCCGGGGCATCCGGCAGTGAGCAAGCTTCCGTCACCAATAAGCCATTATCTTTCGCGAAACTCATCACGAAACTAAATGCCATCGGCTCCAGATCTCTCAAGCGTGCGTCGACTACGACACATTTGATATCGCCCAGCATGACGGGGCGCACATATAGCGAATAGCACAGGCGTGCGTTTGGGCCACGAGCACCGGGGCCAAACGCCGACATCACACCACACAGGCGCTCCGACCAGTCGCTGGGCCGGAATCGCTTACCCGCAGTCGTGACACCTTGAATAAAGTATTCGGTTCGGGATTCGTCGGCCATATCGCATTTTCTAGTGGACTGCTTTGAAGCTGACATATCCGGCAGGACCGGTGATTGACCCCGTCCGCCAAATTGCAGCGCAGCATAATTATAACTTACCCGCCCCTCCAACGCAGCTTTAGAAGCAGCGCAACATCACCGCCCAACTCGTCAAAGACGGAAAAATCCTTTATGCTCTGAAGACTTATCTATCGGAGCTGCGGCAAGTCGGGGCTGCCCCCGTCTGAGCACCACAAGGGTTTCATGAGCGCTAAACAAATTCGGCATTACCTGCAGTTCAAAGATCTCACCCGCGACGAATACGATTACATTTTCGAGCGCGCGCGCATCCTGAAGCATAAATTCAAGAGCTACGAGACCTATCATCCGCTGCACGACCGCACCCTGGCGATGATTTTCGAGAAAAACTCGACGCGTACGCGCTTGTCGTTCGAAGCCGGCATCCACCAAATGGGCGGCCACGCGGTGTTTATGAACACGCGCGACACCCAATTGGGGCGCGGCGAGCCGATCGAGGATGCGGCCCAGGTGATTTCACGGATGACCGACATCATCATGATCCGCACCTTCGGCCAGTCCATTTTGCAGCGTTTTGCCGATTCGTCGCGGGTGCCGGTGATCAACGGCCTGACCAACGAATATCATCCGTGCCAGGTGCTGGCCGATATTTTCACCTTTTATGAATGCCGCGAGCCGATTCGCGGCAAGACGGTGACCTGGGTCGGCGACGCCAACAATATGGCTTACACCTGGATTGAAGCCGCCCACATCATGGGTTTCAAGCTCAATATCTCGACTCCGCCCGACTACAAGATAGATCTGTCGCTGGTGCCGGCCGAGTTGCGCGGCGCGTTCCAGGAATACCCCGATCCTCACGAGGCTTGCATCGGAGCCGACCTGATCACCACCGATGTGTGGACCAGCATGGGCTTCGAAGCGGAAAACGAAGTCCGCAAACAAGCCTTTGCCAGTTGGTGCGTCGATGCCGAAATGATGTCGCGCGCCAAGCCGGATGCCTTGTTTATGCATTGCCTGCCCGCCCATCGCGGCGAGGAAGTCACGGCCGAAGTCATCGACGGACCGCAAAGCGTGGTCTGGCAGGAAGCCGAGAACCGCCTGCATGTGCAAAAAGCCCTGATGGAATTTTTGCTGCTGGGCAAACTCAATAACTAAAGACTCGTCTTTAGTTATTGAGTTGTATCCTTGGCTTAAATTTTTAAACTGCTGCAGCGCGCCGAAGCATCCGTCCGGTACGTTGCAGCATCTGCCTCGGCCTCAACCCCAGCCTCAACCCCAGCCTCACCCCGGCCCTGAGCGCAGGCATTGCGCCACGGCCCTGGACCAATAATGCGGCCGACTTGTTGGGGGCGTGGAACCAGGCCAGCCAAAGTCACGCCCAAGCACCTCGCAGTCTGCCGCTATACTCGCACTCCACGGCATTTGCGCAGCACAACCTCATGGCATCCAACAAAGCACACCACGCCACCGGCTGGGCCGCAGGACTGATGGCCGCCGCCGTCATCAGCCGCACCGGCGGCGGTGCGCCGCATTACATCGCGGGTCTGTGCGGTTTTTTGATGGCACTGGCGGGCGCGACCGCGCCGGACTGGCTTGAAGTCGCCTGGTGGTCGCGCAAACGCCAGCTCTGGATTACGCATAGGACGCTGACCCATTGGGGCCTGGGCTGGGTCGCGCTGCTGATTCTGTCGTACCACTGGCTGGGTCTGCACCTGGTCGCGGCCCTGAGCTTCGGTTTCGCCGCCGGCGGCTTGATGCATCTGCTGGCCGATTGGCCGAATCCGCTGGGCGTACCCTGGATTTTTGGCCGGCATTCGTTGAATTGGTGGAACAGCGGCCGCTGCGATCTGCTGGTGGTCGCGGCAGCCTGGGTCGCCGCGTTATTGGTGTCGGACCATATGTGGTTTCACGATCTGCATAGCTTGCAGGTGCTGCATAGTCTTTGAATTCAGCCGGCGCGACCCAAGGTTGCAGTAAAGGCGGGACCGGCTTAGGCAGTGGCCATTCAAGACGACGGCAGGGTCAAAAACTCACACCACCACCGGCTCGGCTTCCAGCTCCACGCCAAAGCGCTGGTGCACGCTGGCGCGTATCGCCGCGGCCAGGGCCAGGATGGCCGGTCCGTCGGCGCCGCCGCGATTCACCAATACCAGCGCCTGGCGTGGATGAACCCCTGCGGCACCCAGCGCGCGCCCTTTCCAGCCACACTGATCGATCAGCCAGCCGGCCGCCAGCTTGAACCGGCCGTCCGCTTGCACATAGGACACCAGACCCGGTTCGCGTGCTTTCAGTGTCTCGAACTGCGCGGCCGGAACCACTGGATTTTTGAAAAAACTACCGGCGTTGCCGATCACGGCCGGGTCCGGCAATTTGCTGCGGCGTATCTCCACCACCGCATCGAAAATATCCTGGGCGCTCGCTTGGCCGATGCCGCGTGCGGTCAGCGCATGGGCCACATCGGCGTAATTCGCCCGCGCCTGCCACTGCTTGGGCAAACGAAATGTGACCGCAACAATCAAAAAACGCCCGCGTCCCTGGTTTTTGAAAAAGCTGTCGCGATAGCCGAACTGACAAGCCGCCGCGTCGAACTCCCGGCTCTCGCCTGTGCCCAGGTCCACCCCGCGCACGCGCTCGACATATTCGGCCAGTTCCAGCCCATAAGCGCCGATATTCTGGATCGGCGCAGCACCCACGGTGCCGGGAATCAAAGCCAGGTTTTCCAGGCCGGGCCAGCCTTGTTGCAAGGTCCAGGCGACAAAATCGTGCCATACCTCACCTGCCGCCGCTTCCACATAAAAAGCCTGCGCGTCCTGACGCACCAAGCGCCGGCCTTGCAGGCGCATGAGCCAGACGACCCCATCGAAGGCCCCGGCAAGCACCACATTGCTGCCGCCGCCGAGCACCAGCCGCGGCAAACCGATCAGTCGCGGCTCGCTCAGCAGGGCAGACACATCGCTTTGGTGCCGCACGGTGCAAGCGTAGCGCGCCCGCACGTCGAAACCGAAGGTGTTGTAGGGTAATAAGGAAAAATCGGCGCTCAGGTCAACCATGGGTTTCGGCACATCTAGTTTCAGCGAATCGAATCGACGGCAATCTGCGGTACCGCGCCCCAGGGCACCGATCGACCGTTAAATGACGGTGATGTGCCTGGAAGCTTGGGCAAATCAGACTGCACCGGTAAAATAGTGCAACATGCAATTATAGCGAGCGCGGTGGAACAAGCTACCATCGGCTACCATTGCTCAGCGCCCCATCTAAAGGAAAAACACCATGCCATCGTTTGACGTCGTCTGCGAAGCCAATATGATCGAAGTCAAAAACGCGGTCGAGCAGGCCACCAAGGAAATCTCGACCCGCTTCGACTTCAAGGGTTCGGATGCACGGATCGAACACAAGGAAAACGATCTGACCTTATTCGCCGACGACGACTTCAAACTCGGCCAGGTCAAGGACGTGCTGATTTCAAAGCTGGCCAAACGGAATGTCGATGTGCGTTTCCTCGATTACGGCAAGGTCGAGAAAATCGGCGGCGACAAGATCAAGCAAGTGGTCACGATCAAGAAAGGCGTATCCGGCGATTTATCCAAGAAGATCGTGCGCCTGATCAAGGACAGCAAGATCAAGGTCCAAGGCAGCATCCAGGGCGATGCGGTGCGCGTTTCGGGCACCAAACGCGACGACCTGCAGGCGGTGATGGCGCTGCTGCGCAAAGATGTCACCGACACCCCGCTGGACTTCAACAATTTTCGCGATTAACTTTCACCCGTAGCCTCAACCAGACTTACGCCTTGGGCGCTTTCCTGGCGCCCAGGCGGCTTTCCTTGCCCTGCAACAGGTTGCCGATATTTTTGCTGTGGCGGTAGATCAGCAAAGCGCTCATGACGAAGATCGCGCTTAACTCGGCGCCATTGCTGGTGCCGAACATAAAGAAATAGAATACCGGCGCAAAAATGGCCGAGATCAGCGCCGCCAGCGACGAGTAGCGCAGGAAAAACGCAATGATCAGCCAGGTGGCCGCCGTCGCCAGTCCCAGCACCGGGTTGATCGCCAATAACACGCCCGCCGCCGTCGCCACGCCTTTGCCGCCCTTGAAGCGGAAAAACACCGGGTACAAATGCCCGACAAATACCGCGATCGCCGCCAAGGCGACAGCTTCGTCGCCCAGGTTAAAACGGTCGCCATAATGCGCCACCAAAAACACCGCCAGCCAGCCCTTGAAGGCATCGCCGAGCAAAGTCAGCACAGCGGCCAGCTTATTGCCGCTACGCAGCACATTGGTCGCACCGGGATTTTTCGAGCCGTAGGAGCGCGGATCGTCCAGGCCCATTGAGGCGCTCACGATCACGGCAAACGAGATTGAGCCGATCAGATAGGCCAACACCACCACGACCAGATCCGCAACCAGATTAAGCATCATTTTTACTTGCACCTTTTTTTAGCATTGAGTCGAGCATTCAGGGTCGCGTGAATTGTACCGAAGCTCGAAGCCGTAACCTATGGTGACAAACGCCGATACATTACCGTGCAATAAACCGGCCGCTCATTCGGTACTGGCGCAGTGCACCGGCTTTGCCTGCAGTAACTGAATCAGGATGGCCGGATCGAGGCTAAGCAGGTAGCCGCGCCGGCCGCCATTCAAATAGATGGTCTCGATCTCAAGCACACCCGCCTCGACATAAACCGGCATGGCCTTTTTCAGGCCAAACGGCGAGGTTCCGCCGACCAGATAACCGGAATGCCGGTTGGCAACTTCGGGCTTGCAGGGTTCAATGCGTTTCGCCCCGATCTGCCGCGCCAGGTTTTTGGTCGATACCGTGCGGTCGCCATGCATCAAGACGATCAGCGGTTTGGCGTGCTCGTCCTCCATCACCAGGGTCTTGACCACATGATGTTCGTCGACCCCAAGCTGGCGCGCCGACTCGCCGGTGCCGCCGTGCTCGACATAGTCATAGGGGTGCTCGCCGAAATTGACTTGATGCAGGCGCAGAAATTGCGTCGCGGGTGTTTCCGATATGTGTTTGGTTTTACTCATGATGGGCGATATTGTATCCGCCCGCGGCGGCCCACGAAACCAAGGGCCGCGACGAAACCGGCATCAGCCGCGCGGGTGATGTTGCTGATGCAGGGTTTTCAAACGTTCGCGGGCGACGTGGGTATAAATCTGGGTGGTTGAAATATCGGCATGTCCCAACAACAGTTGCACCACCCGCAAATCGGCGCCGTGGTTCAGCAGGTGAGTGGCAAACGCATGCCGCATGGTGTGCGGCGACAGCGGCGCGTTGATGTCGGCCAAACGGGCGTAACGTTTGATCAAGTACCAGAAGGCCTGGCGCGTCATGCCCTCGCCGCGATTGGTAACAAACAGCGCGTCGGCGGCGCGCGCGCCCAGCAACTCAGGCCGCGACTCTTGCAGATAACGCGTAAGCCAGCCATGCGCTTCGGCGCCGAATGGAATCAAGCGTTCTTTCGAGCCTTTGCCCATCACCCGCACGACACCATCGTTCAGCCCGACCTCGACCGTCTTGAGCAGCACCAGTTCGGAAACGCGCAAGCCGCTGGCATACATCAGTTCGAGCATGGTGCGGTCGCGCAGGCCCAAGGTGGTGTCCAGATTCGGCGCGTTGAGCAAAGCCTCGACCTGAGATTCGGACAGGGTCGAGGGAAACCTGACCGGCTGGCGCGCCGCCCGCATTTTAAGGGTGGGGTCGAGCGTCAGCCGATGTTCGCGCAAAGCCCAGGCAAAATAACGGCGCAACACCGACAGGCGGCGATTCGAGGTGGTCGCTTTATCGGCGCGCCGCACCGCGAAATAAGCCATCAAACCGGCTTCGTCCAAGGCATCCAGCGCAAGCGCGCGTTGCGTTGCCAGCCACTGAGCCAAGAGGCGTAAATCGCGGCGATACGCTTCCAGCGTGTTGGCGGACAAACCATGCTCGAGCCAGATCGCATCGCAAAAGGTATCGATCCCGTTCAGGCTGGCGCGATAAGCCGGCGTATCCGGCTCCTCGGCATCGGCAAGGCCGGGCGTGGATGGGGCGGCGCTCATGTGTAGCTGACACCCTCATGCGCCAGCAGCCAGCGTTTGATACTGCGAAAATAACCATCGCCGTCATGATTGGAAAACCCGCCTATACCCGATGACGACACCACCCGGTGGCAAGGAATCAACAAGGGAAAATAGTTGGCGCCGCAGGCCTGGCCGACGGCGCGCGGCGCACTGCCGATGCGCCGCGCCACTTGGCCGTAGGTCAGCACCGTGCCGCAGGGAATTTCGCTGATCGCCTGCCACACCCGCTGCTGAAAAGCGGTGCCGACCGTTTCGATAGGCAAGTCGAACGGACTCACCGCATGCGCCAGATAGCTTTCGATTTGCTTCACGGCGCGTTTGGCCAGCGCACTATCGGGCGCCAGTTCAGGAGTCTGTTCAGGCAGGTAAAGAATCTGCTTGAGCACGCCGTCGGCAATGCGGATACCCACCTTGCCGAACGGGACTTCGATTACCGCGTTATACATCTGCTTCTCCTTTGCGTCTTGCACCTCGCGACCCTGGGCCGATCACTATTCTATGCCAGCCAGGGCCCAGACGACGTGCTCTCTGACCAAGGCCGACGGATCTTGCAAACGGGCCTGCAAAGCGGCCACCAACGCGCGCCGGATCGGCTCATCGAGCGGTCCGCGCAAAGCATTGCCCAGTGCCACGGCAAGATTGCGCAACCAGCGTTCGTGGCCGATGCGGCGGATCGCCGAACCGGCCAGCCGGCTGTCGAACTGCTCCGCGCTCCAGGCGAATAAATCGAGCAAGGAAGCGCGGTCCAGGCCGTGGCGCACGTCGAAATCGGCC
>JAMFSV010000073.1 GCA_026225455.1 Burkholderiales bacterium
GCGCTGGGCTTCGCCGCCGGACAGCGTATCGGCGCTGCGGTCCAGCGCCAGATAATCGAGTCCGACGTCGTTCAGGAAATTCAGCCGCGAGACAATTTCCTTGATCACCCGGTCGGCAATGTCGCGCTTCGAGCCGTCGAGGCGCAACGTCATGAAAAAGCTCAACGATTCGCGCAAGGGCCAGCCGCTGACTTCATAAATTGCCCGGGCGTTGTCGCCGTTGCCGATTTTGACGTTACGCGCTTCACGGCGCAGACGTGTCCCTTCGCAAGCCGGGCACGGCTGGTTGTTCTGGTATTTGGCCAGTTCTTCGCGCACCGCCATCGAGTCGGTTTCGCGATAACGGCGTTCCAGGCTGGGAATAATCCCCTCGAAAGCATGTTCGCGGATCGAGGTGCGGCCCTTCTCGTTCATATAGGCAAACGGAATCGCCTGCTTGCCCGAGCCGTACAGAATAATCGTGCGGATATGCTCGGGCAGCTCTTCGAACGGCGTATCGACGTCGAATTCGTAGAACGCGGCCAGACTTTGCAGCATCTGGAAGTAAAACTGATTGCGCCGATCCCAGCCCTTGACCGCGCCGGCAGCCAACGACAGCGAGGGGTGAGCCACCACCCGCTTGGCATCGAAGAAGGTGATCTGGCCCAGTCCGTCGCACTCGGGGCAGGCGCCCATCGGGTTGTTGAAGGAGAACAGGCGCGGCTCCAGTTCCTGCAAGGAGTAGGAGCACACCGGGCAGGCAAACTTGGAGCTGAACATCTGCTCTTCGCCGCCGTCCATCTGCAACGCAATGGCCCGGCCGTCGGCCAGGCGCAAGGCGGTTTCGAACGACTCGGCCAGGCGCTGCTTCATATCGGCGCGCACTTTGACCCGGTCCACCACCACGTCGATGGTGTGTTTGTCGTTTTTCTTCAGCTTGGGCAGGTTTTCGACTTCGAAAATCTTGGCTTCGCCTTCGTTGGCGGTGCCGCCGCCGGAGCGCACGCGAAAGCGCACAAAACCTTGGGCCTGCATCGCTTCGAACAGTTCGAGGTGTTCGCCCTTGCGGTTGGCGATCACGGGCGCGAGCACCATCAGCTTGGTGTCTTCCGGCATGGCCAGCACGATATCGACCATCTGCGACACGCTTTTTGCTTCGAGCGCCAGATGGTGGTCGGGGCAATAGGGCGTGCCCACGCGAGCGTAGAGCAGGCGCAGGTAATCGTGGATTTCGGTCACCGTGCCGACGGTCGAGCGCGGATTATGCGAAGTTGCCTTCTGTTCGATCGAAATCGCCGGGGAAAGCCCCTCGATCAGGTCGACGTCGGGTTTTTCCATCAGTTGCAGGAACTGCCGCGCGTAGGCTGACAGGCTCTCGACGTAGCGCCGCTGGCCTTCCGCATAAAGCGTATCGAAGGCGAGCGACGACTTGCCGGAGCCGGATAAGCCGGTGATCACCACCAATTTATGGCGGGGCAGGTCCAGATTGACGTTCTTCAGGTTGTGGGTACGTGCCCCACGAATGCGGATTTCTTCCATGAGCCTATCGAAAAGCGGGGAGGCCAAACCTGCTACTATAGCGACTTTTGGCGAGTGCCGTACCCGTATCTCTGATACGGTCCCGTCCCCCGGGTCCGGATAAGCTGGAGTCAGGCTCGGTGCCGACCCTGCGCAATCTTGCTGCGTCTGCGTTAGCGGGATAAAAAAGGGGGCCGAGCAGGACTCGCGAGGGTCGTGGAAGCCGGTGCTGTTTTCGGACAATTTTGCCAACGACATCGTAACCTCGCCAAAAATGACTGCGAAATCCGGGCCGTACTTTATCGGCGTCGATGCTTGCGTCCCACTGTGACGGCCCAGCGCCGGACCGACCCGGCGAGCGCGATTCGCACTGCCACCAACGTTGCACATTCCTTCCGGATGTAAAACCCGATGTCGAATACCCGTGTCCCTTCCACCCGTATGAGCGCGAGCGAGATACGCGCGACTACGTCGCTGGCGGCGATTTTTGCCTTGCGCATGCTGGGCCTGTTTATGATCATGCCGGTGTTCTCGGTTTATGCCAAAACCGTGCCCGGCGGCGATAACGCCTTGCTGGTCGGACTGGCTATCGGCATTTACGGTCTGACCCAGTCGCTGTTGTATATCCCTTACGGCTGGGCCTCGGATAAATTGGGCCGCAAACCCGTGATCATCGCCGGGCTGGTTTTGTTCGCGTTCGGCAGCCTGGTGGCAGCCTTCGCCCACGACATGCTGTGGATCATCATCGGCCGCGCGATTCAGGGCGCCGGCGCCATTTCGTCGGCGGTGACGGCTTTTATCGCCGACCTGACCAGCGAAGCCAACCGTACCAAAGCCATGGCGATCGTCGGCGGCAGTATCGGCATGTCGTTTGCGGTGGCGATTATCGCCGCGCCCATCGTATTTCGCTGGATCGGCATGAGCGGCCTGTTTGGCGCCGTCGGCGTGTTGGCTGTGGCGGCTATAGGGGTGGTGATCTGGGTGGTGCCGAATCCGCCGGCGCCCCCGGTGCATGTCAAAGCGCCGTTTTTTGAAGTGCTGCACAACCCCGAATTGCTGCGCCTTAATTTTGGCGTGTATGCGCTGCATGCAACCCAGACCGCGCTATTTGTGATTTTGCCGCAAATCCTCGTGGCACAGGGCTTGCCGCTGGATTCTTCGTGGCAGATGTACCTGCCGGTGATGGGCCTGTCGTTCTGCCTGATGGTGCCGGCCATTATCGTCGGCGAAAAGCATGGCAAGATGAAAAGCATTTTGCTGGGCGCAATTACGGCCGTGCTGATCGGCCAGTTGTGTTTGGCGGTATTTCCCCATACGCTGTGGTGGATGGCGGCGATGTTGCTGGTGTATTTCACCGGCTTTAACGTATTGGAAGCCTCGCAGCCTTCGCTGGTCTCAAAACTGGCGCCGGGCATGCGCAAAGGCGCGGCGATGGGGGTCTATAACACCACGCAGGCCTTGGGTTTGTTTTCGGGCGGCGCGTTAGGCGGCCTGGTATTGAAAAGCGCCGGCCAGAATGGGGTATTTTTTGCCTGCTCAGGATTGGTCCTGGTCTGGCTTATAATTGCCGCCACCATGAAGCCGCCGCCGCGTCCGGCACATGCCGCCGCCAACCCGGCCCGCACGGCCTGAGCGGGCCGCCCGACTTGGTCTTGGCTAGGTCCGGTCCCGCTTGGCTTGGCACGATATAGCGACATCGCATCAACGAATTAACTGGAGAAATTCATGGCATCCGTCAACAAGGTCATTCTCGTCGGCAATCTCGGCGCCGATCCCGAAACCCGTTATCTGCCCAGCGGCGATGCGGTATCCAACATCCGCCTCGCGACCACCGACCGTTATAAGGAAAAGGGCAGCGGCGAAATGAAAGAGCTGACCGAATGGCATCGGGTCTCGTTCTTCGGCCGTCTGGCCGAAATCGCCGGCGAATACCTGAAAAAAGGTTCGTCGGTCTACATTGAAGGCCGGATCCGCACGCGTAAATGGACCGACCAGGCCGGCGTCGAAAAATACTCGACCGAAATCGTCGCCGACCAGATGCAAATGCTCGGCGGCCGCGGCGGGTCAGCCGGCGCGGGCGGCGGCGACGACGGCGGTTACCAGCAACGCGAACCGGCCGCAGAGCGCCCGGCACGCGTGGCTAGCGGCAGCGGTGCGGGCGCGGGACGCTCGGCCGGAGCCGCGGCCAGCCGTCCGAGTGCGCCGGCGGCGGGTGGCGGGTTTGATGAAATGGATGACGATATTCCGTTCTGAGGTTTTGTAACCGATAAATGTAAACATGAGCCCCGCCTTTGTGCGGGGTTTTCTTTATCTACAGCGAGGGAATGCGTTTTTTTTCTTTGAAGCGTTGGGCCGTAGTACGATGCCCGCGTATCGAAGTCGATCCCCCCTATGGAGTCATAGCATGTCAAGTCTGCCGGGTTCTTCCGACGCGATGAGCCGCATCGTCTTCGCCTGGGAGCTTGGCGAAAATCATGGACACCTGTGGCGCCTGCTGCCGATTGCCCGCCAGTTGCAACTGCGCGGGCATGAGGTCATGTTCGGGTTAAGGTCGATGGCTATGGCGCAGCGTTATCTGGCGCCGCACGGCATCCGCTGGTTTGCCTGCCCGACGCCTGCCGGGGTGGCGGATCTGGGACGGGACATTGCCAGCTACGCTGACATCCTGGCTAGCAATGGCGCCACCCAGCCCGATCTGCTGGGTGGCATGGTGCAGGCCTGGCAGAACTTGTACGCCGTGCTGCAGCCGGACCTGGTCGTGATCGAACACAGCCCGTTCGCCCTGCTCGCCGCCCGGCGAGCAGGCATCCGTACCGTACAGGTGGGGACCGGGTTCACCATACCCCCGACCCTGACTCCTGCGCCATGCTTCCGGCCGTGGCAGCCGGACACCGCCCAGGCACAGAGGCAAACCCAGGACAGCGTGGAGCGCACGGTACAGGCGCTGTTCGACCAGCCGCGCAGCTTGAGCCAGCTACTCACCGCCGACCACACCCGACTCCTGACCCTGCCGGAACTGGACCATTACGCAGCGTGGCGGCCACCCGGCACGACCTTTCTGGGGGCTATGCCCGAGCCGGAGCAGGGCGAGCAAGTGACGTGGTCGCAATCTGGCCGACCCCGCCTCTTTGTGTATCTGTACATGCATCCCTGGATGGATACCGTGCTGGGCGCGCTGGAGGCCACCGGCGCCGAAGTGATTGCGGTCATTCCCGGCCTCGGCGTGGACCTGGCTTGCCGCCATCCCGGCCTGCGACTCTACCGACAGCCCGTGCAGCTGAGCCCCTTGCTGGCGGACTGCACGCTGGCCATTACCCACGCAGGTCACGGCACGGCAATGGACTGTCTGCTGGCCGGGGTGCCCATGCTGTTGCTGCCCTCGCATATGGAACAGCTGCTGGTGGCCGAGCGGGTGGCGTCGGCCGGCGTAGGCCTCGGCCTGATGCCCACCCATGTGGAAAGTGGGTTCGCCGACCTGCTCCCCGAAGTCCTGCGCAACCCGCAATATCGGGAAAGGGCTGGTGCGATAGCGGCACGGTACCGAGACGTGCCGCGAACCCGGGCGCTGGAGGAGATCATCCGGCTGATCGAGCAGGCCCTGGAAGAAGGCTGATATTGCCTTGGCCTTTTATCAAATCCAGAGCATCTGGAGAGATACCTTCTCGCTGTTGCGTCGCGTTGCGGCTTTTGCCTGTTGTTTACATTTTCAAAATGTATCCCCCTCGCGAAAGTCTGGCGCAAGCTCAAAAAACGTAAATAAGAAAAAAGCCTGTCCCAACAAAGGGAACAGGCTTTTTGTTTTCACTTATTTGAAACTATACGTCAGAATTAGGTTTAGGGCATTGGTGGACCCGCAACATTGAGCGCAGGGGTACCGTGGCCGCTGATTATTTTTGCTCGTAAGAGCCTTACCAAATGGAAGCATGCTCTTGGGCAGGTGCTAGCTTATTCGACTTACTATCTGGATCGCGCCAAGGTCATCCATCTATATGTCCCAGGCGATCACACACCAAAACTCAAGGAACATCTACGGGTTTGTGCGCAATTTGAAATTGCTGTTGCGTATCAAAACCTTTTGACCAGCGAGCTTGGGCCGATGTCCAGACTAAGCGAGATTGTTGCTGCCGCATGAGAAATGCAATTCTTCGACGCGTATCGATGCGCTTCAGGCTCGCGCCAGCAGCTTTTCTACCCTTGAGTGAGGTGCTATCCGGGCGGAGCATACTAAGCGCCGCTGTCCGGTATGGGCACGCTGCTAGTGCTGCCTGATGTCGTCAACCGCCTACTCGGATTGCGCTTGCTGAAGATAAGTCTCAAGCGCCTTCACTCTTTCGGCAGTCAGATCCGCAATGCATTGCGAACGATTGACCACCAACCACTGATGCGCGCCACCATTGACACTGGTTCGAAAATCACACTCAGCGTCCCGAAATGCGACCCAAGCACGCTGCGCAGGCACGATTTGAGTTCTGGAGAAATTCTCTTTTTCCGGATCATCCTTTAGAGAGCCCAAGAGTTTTTTGTATACTTCATTTAGCTTTTTATCGTTTGCTAAGCGAGTTTGTTCGGTGCACCGAAAATTTGCTTGAGCACTTGCCAGATCTGTTCCTCCCGGCGGGTTATTGCAATCGACAGCGAATGCATCGATGGAAAGTGCCAGTAGTACCAAGCCAAGGTATTTGGATAGCTTCATAGTATTTTTAGTCGTGAGTTATTTGTCGTATTCAGTTGTGTACGTTGCGGTGTAATACAGATCTTCAGCCAAAAAACCTGTCTCGTCCTTCAGCAGTGTTTTCGCTCGAACAATCTCATCACGTTGGACCGAAAGCCCTCCGATAGAATTGACTTTCTTGATGTCTAATTTTGAGATATATTCGAGCGCGCTTTTTTCATCATCGCCATCAGTGAACGGAACTTTGCTGCCGTTGGCCGTCGCCGCAGCTGTCAACAGTTGCTTTTTCGCGCCACGAATTGCACAAGCAGTTACGAAGGCAATTCCAAGCGCTGAACGGATATTGTTTGTCTCGCAAAATTTAAGGGCTGGGTTCATATATGCCTCAACGGCGAACTCAAGCTCGGCTTCCTGGAAAGTGCCCACTTTACCTGCATCGCTAAAGCGCTGTTTCCAAGTTCCTTCCCATAGATCTTGTTTCGAACCACCGATCGTTATTGCGATCGGCTGAACTCTTTTTCCTCGAATTTCGCTGCGCTTCGGAAGTGAATTTTTTCCGGCAAGAGAACTCAAATTTTTTCCGTCGGCCGTGCGTCGAATAGAATTCCAATGGCTTTGGCCAGATGGATAGTCGACGCCAGATACCGCGACACCCGTGGTAGTGAGCGTTATCAGCTCTTGGTAGTTATCACCAAATAC
>JAMFSV010000074.1 GCA_026225455.1 Burkholderiales bacterium
GCTTGCCATCATCGGAAAGCGCCTCGGCGAACCCCATGGAAATGCCGGCGCCGACCGATGCCGCCAGCCCGACCAGGAAGCCGTTCCAGCTGCTGTGCGTGGCAAAGGCGGCGGCGAAGACGGGGGCGAGGGTCGAAACCGAGCCATCCATCAGCCCCACCAGCCCCGGCTGCACGAATTGCAGCACGAATAATTTGCGGGCGGTGTCGTCTTCGGCTTCGCGTTTGTCTTCGGTAAGGATTTCGGCCGTGGCGTTGCGGGCTTCGGCTTCGTGATCGAGCTCGGCGGCGGCCAGATCGCCGAGCAGCCTGCGGATCGCGGCATCGTTGCTGGCCAGCGCTGCCTGGCGGTAGAAGCGCGCGGTTTCGTGCTCCATGGCGGTGGCGTAATCGCGCACGCGGCCAAGTTGTAGGGGTTTGATCTGCCACAAAGCGGGCCGCTTGACGAAGCCGCGCACGTCGGCGCGGCGGATCAGCGGGATGTGGTCGCCGAATTTTTCCACGAACATGTCGATCAGCAGGCGGCGGTGCTCGTTCTCTTCCTCGGCCATATGGCGGTAGACGGCGGCGCTGTCGGGGAAATTATCGGCCAGCCCATGGGCAAAGTCGCCGTAAATGCGGCCGTCTTCCTCCTCGTTGGAGATCGCCAGGGCCAGCAGGTCACGTTCGTTCAGGGTTGAGAAATCGCGCATGCCGGCAAAATTGCCGCATCGGGCGGGGGCGTCAAGCGAATGATTGAGAGGCGGATCAAAAATCTGCTTTATAAATCAACGTCGAAACGAAATGAGACGCATTATCATTTGCGGACGCTGGAAGGGAGCGGCATGAATGCCGCTCCCAAGCCGGTTAGTAGGAGGCGTGCAGCGTCACGCCGAAGATACGCGGCGTGACCGTGCTCACCGAAGCTTCAATGTCGCTGCCGCTGGCCGTTTCAAGCGAAGAGCTGGCCAGATATTGCGAATTGGCGATATTGTTGATGTAGCCGGTGACGCTGTATTTGCCGTTGGCGGCATTCCAGGCGCCGAGAAATCGTCGATAACCGTGTCACCCACATGCACATAAGGGCGTGCGTAGGCTTCGCTTTCGGTCACGCCCGCCATGTCATAGCCGTTTTTGAAGCGCACCTGGTCGCGCAGCAGGATGCTCGAGCCATTGGGCAGTTCAATGGAATGTTCAACCGTGGTGCTAAGCGTGTTGGGCGCGATGCCGGGAATGCGGGTTTGCTCCTGATATTCAAGGAACTGCGCCGATTGGTTGACGAAATAGGCGTTGATGTAACCATAGGCGATGGTAATCCGGTCTGCCGCGGTGGGCCGGATCATCAGTTCGGCTTCGCCGCCGATCATGCGTGCCGGCGACGACAAAGTGGCGAATGACGGATTTTGCGGATTGCCGCTGGTGTTCACCGTCTGCTGGAAGCCGGTATAGTTGTAGTAATAAGCATCGGCGTTGAACTGCAGCAGATTGTTAAAGAAGCGGTTCTTGCTGCCGATTTCATAGGCGGTAAGTTTTTCCTGATCGTAAGGAATTGCGACCGGACCAGCAGCGGTTTTGCTGAGTGCCACATCGCCAGGGAGAAAGCCCGTGCTGACAATGGCATAAGCCAGGTTTTGCGGTGTGATCTGCTTTTCGACGCGGGCTCGGAAAGTGAAATTGTCGTAGGTGCGCTGACCTGCGCTGCCGCTCAAGGTCGAAGTGTCGAGCACTTCCGGTAGGAACCAAGTCGAGCTGTAGGGATTTCCAACGGCGGTTGCATCGTTCGCCGTATAGCTTTCGTCGGTGGTGATATAAGTATGGTCGAAACGAACACCGCCGGTAAGTTTCCAATCATCAGGCAGCGGCACAATCACATCGGCAAATGCGCCATCATCCTGGGTACGCTTGTGCAATTCCTGATCGAAGGTCAGCGCGCCCGAATAAATCCAATGAGTGATGGTGCTGTTGGTGAGTGCGTTGCTGTAATACATCGCACCCGCCACCCAGCTCACGGGGCTTTCAGGAAGCGATGAAATCCGCAATTCTTCGGTATGGATCTGATCAAAACCTTCAAGGTTATCCTGGTGAATCACACTGCCGATGAGTTGCTGGCCGTTGGTGTAATAAGTGTGGAAAGCCGGAATATAGGTCACAGTACCGACCGGAGTTGTCCAACTGAAATTGCCCCAGAATTGGCGCTTGTGATTTTCACTCGGATAAA
>JAMFSV010000011.1 GCA_026225455.1 Burkholderiales bacterium
ATCTACGAAGAGTTCAAGGGCACCGGCAATATGGAAGTCCACCTTGAACGCCGCTTGGCTGAAAAACGCGTCTATCCGTCGATCAACCTGAATAAATCGGGCACACGCCGCGAAGAGCTGCTGATCAAGCCGGAAATTCTGCAAAAAGTCTGGATCCTGCGCAAATTCATTCACGATATGGATGAAGTCGAAGCCATGGAATTCCTGCTCGACAAGATCAAACAAACCAAGAGCAACGGCGAATTCTTTGATTTGATGCGTCGCGGCGGCTGATACCCCGCCCGATCCAGCCATAAAATTGAGCCAAATGCCCGATTTTATGGCATAATTTTGCGCTAAATGCAGTATCCACCCTTAGGCAAGTGACTCGCGTCAAATTGAAATATCCGACTGTACCGGGGTCAAAACCGCGGATTCAGCCCGATTAACGTGAGTTGGCTACCCAACGTAACTTAGGAAAGACCATGAAAGAAGGCATTCACCCGAATTACCGCGAAGTGCTGTTCGTTGACGTTTCGAACGATTTCAAATTCGTCACCCGTTCGACGATCGTGACTCGCGAAACCGCTGAATTCAACGGTAAAACGTACCCGCTGGCCAAGATCGAAGTTTCGTCGGAATCGCACCCGTTCTACACGGGCCAGCAGAAGATTATGGATACGGCAGGCCGTATCGATAAATTCCGCAAGAAATTCGGCACCCGCGCCGACGGCAAGGTTAAGGCTGTTGCTGCGGAGTAAGCAAGTCGCACCGGCACCTTGGCGTGCGCTTCCCGAGACAGTCCATGGGCTGAATTCGAGCGCACAATAAACGATGACGGTGGCAAAAAAGGGCAGCTTCGGCTGTCCTTTTTTATTGCGGCGGCAGTTTAATTCGCAGTAACGTCGTAACTTGGCAAAAACGGCCGGTAAAACGGCACAAGGCACCCGACCCGGCTAAAATGCGGGTTGCCCGATATCAGTTCGTTGCGCCCGCCAGTTTTTTTCGGAATGCGGCTTCAGAATGTAGCCCCAAGGGCTGACCAGCACATAACTCAATGAGACCTGTTGTCCGCCTGTCCGCCTCCGCTACCCGCGCACTGCCCCGTTCGGCATTGCTCGCACTATGCGTGATCTACGCCGCTTCCGGGCTGTTCGGCCGCGACCCGTGGAAAAACGAAGATGCGATCGGCTTCGGCGTGATGTGGACCATGGTCAATGGCGGCATTCACGACTGGCTGCTGCCGAATCTGTTCGGCAAGGTCATCACCACTTCCGGGCCCCTGGTTTATTGGCTGGGCGCATGGGCGATCCGCCTGCTTGACGGTTGGGTCGATCCGAGCGACGCGTCACGTGTTGTCACCGGCATGTTCTTCACCTGCACCTGTGCTTTTGTCTGGTACGGCAGTTATCTGCTGGGGCGGCGTGCCGAGGTCCAGCCTTTCAAATTTGTGTTCGGCGGCGAACCCGAACCCCGCGACTACGGGCGCACTCTCGCCGACGGCGCCCTGCTGATTCTCCTGGCCAGCTTTGGACTGGCCGAGCGCGGCCACGAAACCACGCCGGAAGTGGGACAACTGGCCTGCGTCGCGATGGTGGTATACGGCCTGATTCGCTCGATCGACAAGCCCATCCAAGGCTCATTGTGGTGGGGCGTGGCACTGGGCTTGGCGAGCTTGTGCGCCGACCCGGTGATGTCGATCACCCTGATGCTTGCCGTGCTGGTTGCGGTATTTTATTGCCGCGAACTGCACACCGCCAAGACCTTGGCGATAGGCGTTCCGCTGGCACTGACCCTCTCGCTGCTATGGCCCTTGGTCGCATTATGGTCGCTTCCCGCCGAAGCACCCGGCTACCTCAAAAGCTGGGCGCTCGACAGCTTCAATGATATCGGCGCGCCGGTCGCGCGGGTCTTTTTCTATGCCCTGAAAAACCTGCCTTTGTTCACTTGGCCCGCGTGGCCGCTCGCCATCTGGTCGCTCTATAGCTGGCCGGGATTCCGCCGCGCGCCGCATGTCGTGATTCCGGTGTGCGTAGCCGCGGCGCTATTGCTTCTGGTGCTGCTGCAAAGCCATCAAAGCAACTTGTTATTTCTGTTGCTGTTGCCGCCGCTGGCGGTACTTGCCAGCTTCGGCCTGCCGACTCTCAAGCGCGGCGCGGTCAATGCCATCGACTGGTTTGCGCTACTGAGCTTTACCATCGTGGGCGGCTTTATCTGGCTGGTCTGGATCGCGGGCCTGACGGGTTATCCGCATTCCATTGCGGGCAATCTGGCCCGCCTGGTGCCCGGCTTCAAACTTGAATTCAACCCCGGCGCGCTGGTTGCGGCACTCCTGGTCACGCTGAGCTGGATCCTCCTGGTTCAATGGCGCCTGGCACGTCATCCCAAGGTCCTGTGGCGCAGTGTGGTCCTGTCCAGCGCCGGCACCACCCTGACCTGGGTACTGCTGATGACGCTGTGGCTGCCGATCGTGAATTACGGCCGCACCTATCGCGATGTCGCCACACAAATCGCCACCCACCTGCCCGCCGACTACACCTGTATCTCACCGGTGCGCCTGGGCGACGCTCAACTCGCATCATTCGCCTATTTCGGCAATATGCACTTTGCCGCAGGCGACGAGGATTGCGATGTGATCCTGCGCCAAGACCCGGCCGAGTTCAATCCGCCGACCTCCCAGTCATCGTTCACCTGGACTCTGGCCTGGGAAGGCCGCCGCCCAGCCGATCGCGACGAGCGCTTCCGCTTGTTTATCCGGACCGAGCGCCATCCGGCAGAACACCAGTCCGCTACGCGCCATCCGGTCAAACGCCGCTAAGCCCGATGCTTGAGATGCGCCGCATCCTGGGGCTGGCCTGGCCGATTTTAATCGGCCAGTTGGCCATCATTGCCTTCGGCGTGATCGACACGGCGATGGTCGGGCGTTATTCACCATTGGATCTGGCAGCCTTGGGGCTGGGTTCATCGATCTATGTCTCGGTCTACATCTCTTTAACCGGGATCGTCGTCGCGCTGCAACCGATCGTCGGTCAACTCTATGGCGCGCAACGCTATAGCGAGATTGGCGAAGCCGTGCGGCAAGCGGGCTGGCTGGCAGCGGTTCTGGCGCTGCTGGGCTGTTGTTTGCTCTATTTTCCCGGCCCCCTGCTGCGCCTCACTCATGCCCCGCAGCAGTTGACCGAACGCACCCTCGATTATTTACGCCTGCTGTCCTTCGGCTTGCCGGCCAGCCTGGTGTTTCGCATTTACACGTCGCTCTCCAACGGGATCGCCAAACCGCGTAATGTGATGGCAATCCAGATCATGGCGCTGCTGCTCAAGATTCCCGCCAACGCCTGGTTTATCTTTGGCGGCCTCGGCCTACCCGCCCTCGGCGGCACCGGCTGCGCGCTGGCGAGCACACTGATCAACTGGAGCACCTGCCTGCTTGCACTCGGACTGATGATGCGTCACCCGGCGTATCGGCGCTTCGGCTGTTTCAGTCATTTCAGCCGCCCGGCATGGGCGCGTCAGATGGAACTGCTGAAGCTCGGGATACCGATGGGTTTGTCGTATCTGATCGAGGTCACCGCTTATACGTTTATGGCCTTGTTTATCGCGCGTTTCGGCACCATTCAACTGGCCGGACATCAGATTGCGGCCAATCTCGGTGCGGTGCTGTATATGACACCGCTATCGATCGGCATTGCCACTTCGACCCTGGTCGCTCAGCATTTAGGCGCCCGGCAACCGCTGGCCGCGCGCACCGTCTCGCGCCATGGCATTGTGCTGGCCGTCGGCTTGGCGCTGCTCTACTCCGCGATACTGGTCTGTGCCCGGCCGTTGATTATCGCGGCATACACGCCCGACCCCGGCGTCGCGGCTGCGGCGATGCCGCTGCTGCTGTTGGTCGGCATGTTCCATCCCTGGGATGCATTGCAATGCACCAGCGCCTTTGTTTTACGCGGGCATAAGATTGCCGTGGTGCCGACGCTGATCTATGCCGTGGCGTTATGGGGTGTCGGCATAGGCGGCGGTTATTACTTCGGCTTTAATCTCTCGGGCCGCGTACCGCACGCGCTCACCGGCGCGGGCGGCTTCTGGTTTGCTGCGTGTCTGAGTGCGGCAACCGCGGCCATCATGCTGCTGGGATATTGGCACTTCAAGTTCAATCGGCAGTCGCAACTGATAAGTACAGCTACGCAATAAATTGTAGGCCGCCTACGAGCCGACACTAACGGTGGATACAAATAAAAAAGCCCGCTTGCGCGGGCATTTTTATTTGGCGGAGTGGACGGGACTCGCCTACATTCCGCAGGCCGCTGAAGTGCGAATACGCACTTCCCTTCGACTCCCGCCGGAAGCCGCGCAGGCGGCTTCCTCCACTCCGTAGAGCAAGACGTCCGCGAGCGGACATTAACAATGGATACAAATAAAAAAGCCCGCTTGCGCGGGCATTTTTATTTGGCGGAGTGGACGGGACTCGAACCCGCGACCCCCGGCGTGACAGGCCGGTATTC
>JAMFSV010000075.1 GCA_026225455.1 Burkholderiales bacterium
GTCGGTTATGCCTGTTTCAGCGCGGACGAAGCGGCCTTTGTCGAAAGCATGGTCAACGTGATGTGTCCCGCCGACCAATACACCCCCAACGGAGTCGATTGCGGCCTGGCAATCTTTATCGATCGGCAACTCGCGGGTGCATACGGACAAGGCGCGGGCCGTTATATGTCCGGCCCGTGGGCACCCAGCAAACCGCAAATGGGCTTGCAATTGCCGCTCACCCCCGCGCAATTCTTCAGCGCCGGAGTGGCCGCGGCCAATCGCCAATGCCAGGCGCAACTCGGCAAGACCTTCGATCAACTGGCGCCCGCCGAAGCCGACGCTTTCCTCAAAGATCTCAGCCACGGCAAGATCAAGGACGACGAGCTTGCGCTGGTGCCCTGGTTCAACGAACTGATGTATCCCTTGTTCGAACAAGCCTGTTTTGCCGACCCGCTCTATGGCGGCAACCACGACAAGGTGTTCTGGAAGATGGTCGGTTATCCCGGCTTACCGGCCACACACACGCTGGACATGCTGGATTTTCGCGGCAAGCCCTATCCCGGCGCGCAAGATCCCAAATCCATCATCGACTTCAGCTAGTGAGCCAGGCACATGATCAAAAAATTACCCAAGCGCACGGTGGTGATTATCGGCGGAGGTTTGACGGCAGGTTTGATTTCTCGTCAACTGACTTCTCAAGGCGTGGATGTGCTGGTGCTGGAGCGCGGCGGCGACCATGCTCAAGGCGCGGAGGCGAAGTTGCCGACGCAGCGCGATGAATTGCGCTGGGACAGCCGCCAGGGCCTGGTGCAACGCTGGAATGTGCAGACCTATACGCTGCGCCACAACCGCCAGGATGCCGCGGCACCGATACGCTGGATGGAAGCATTTCTGCCGGGCGAAGGCGTGGGCGGCGCGGCCAATCACTGGAATGGGCACACCTGGCGCTGGTCCGAGTATGAGCCGACCCTGCGCACGCATTACATCAATCGCTACGGCAAGAACGCAATCCCCGGCAACCTCACGCTGCAGGACTGGGGCGTCACCTACCGCGAATTGGAGCCGTACCACGAGCTGTTCGAAAAATTGTTCGGCATTTCCGGCCAGGCCGGCAACATCAATGGCCAAAAACACGCCGGCGGCAACCCGTTCGAAGCACCACGGCGCGGTGCGTATGCGCAAAAGCCGCTGATCACCACACAAGCCGGCCTGCAGTTCACCGCGGCGGCGCAAAAGCTCGGTTATCACCCGTTTCCCATGCCGGTGGCCAATTCCTCCGGCCCCTACACCAACCCGGACGGACAAAAGCTCGGCCAATGTCAGTACTGCGGCCACTGCGAGCGTTTTATCTGCGAGGCTCAGGCCAAGGGGACGCCGGACGTCTTGCTGTATCCCATGCTCAAACAACGCAAGGGCTTCGAGCTGCGCCTGCATGCCCACGTTCTGGGTATCGACTACGACCGCAATGCGCAGCGCGTGACCGGGGTACGTTATATCGATGTGCAGTCGGGCCAGGAATATGAGCAACCGGCCGACGTTGTGGTGCTGGCGGCATTCACCATGACCAACAACAAGCTGTTGCTGCAGGACGGTATCGGCCAGCCCTACGATCCGGCCACGGGGCTGGGTGTGGTCGGCAAGAACTTCTGCTACCAGACCAACTCCGGCGTGAACCTGTTCTTCAAGGACAGTTGGATGAATCCGTTTCTCGCCACCGGCGGCACGGCGATGTGCATCGACGACTTCAATAACGACAACTTCGATCACACCGGCCTGGATTTTCTCGGCGGCGGCATGATCAGCGCGGCAATGTACAGCGGCCGGCCGATCAAGAACCGGCGCTTGCCGCCGGGCACACCGCAGTGGGGTACGGCGTGGAAGAAGGCCAGCGCCGACTGGTATGCGCACTCGATGAGCTTGGGGGTGCAGGGCAGTTGTTACCCGAATCCGGAAAACTTCCTCGATCTCGATCCGGTCTACAAGGACGCCTACGGGCAACCGCTGGTGCGCATCACCTTCGACTGGCGCGCCAACGAAGAAAAGATGTCCGCGTTCGTGACCCGCAAAATGGAAGACATTGCCAAAACCATGGGTGCCGATATTGTCGGGCCGGCCGGGCCGCGCAAGAGCCCGTTCGATACGCGCGTCTATCAAACCACGCATATCACGGGCGGCACCATCATGGGTGCCGATCCGCACTCCAGCGTGGTATCGCCGCGGCTGCAGCATTGGGATGCGCAAAACCTGTTTGTGGTCGGCGCTTCGGTATTCGTGCACAACGCGGGGTACAACCCGACCGGTCCCTTGGCCGCCATGGCCTTGCGCCTGGGCGAGGATCTGGCGGATTACGTGCAGCGTCCGCGGGTACTGGCCTGATGCGGTTTTTCAAGGCGCCGTCGAGCCCGCGCTCCATGCTTTCGGCACCCTATGTCTTCTACGTTTTATTACGCGGCGCAATTCATTAAAGGAATTTTGACGATGTCTATCAAACCATTCGCCATAACAATCGTACTGCTCGTATCGGCCGCCGCTACCCCGGGCGTCATGGCGCAAAGCATCAGCGCCGGCCAGCAAGCGTATGCGCAATGTATCGCCTGCCATGCCACCAGCGCCGCCAACGGCGTCGGCCCCGGCTTGCAAGGCATCGTCGGGCGCGCCAGCGCCTCGCAGCCGGGCTTTCGCTACAGCCCGGCGATGAAGCGCGTCAAACTGACCTGGGACGAGAAAACCCTGGACGCCTACGTGCAAAATCCGCAGGCGGTGGTGCCGGGCAACCTGATGCCCTATTCCGGTTTGGCCGACGCCAAGCAACGCGCCGATTTGATCGCGTATTTGGCGACGTTGAAGTAAACGGCAATGCGGCGAGGCACGCACCAAGCCTTATTGCTTCAAGCTTTTCCGCTGGGCGGCCGTGACGCGCGGAGGGTATTGGATATGGGCTTGACCGATAGCCTGCGCAAGTCCGCGGCCTGGAATCGACCGGCCGCCCTCAATACTCTTTGTACGGCAAAAATTTACCGCTCAACACCACCTTGACCCGATCGCCCTTGGGGTCGGCCTGGCGAGTGATATCCATCGAAAAATCGATGGCGCTCATGATGCCGTCGCCAAACTCTTCGTGAATCAGCTCCTTGATGGTGGTGCCGTACACACTGACGATCTCGTACCAGCGGTAAATCAGCGGGTCGGTCGGCACCGGGGTATCCAGCGAGCCTTTGTAGGGGACGATCTGCAACCAGGCGGTTTCCTCGTCGGTGAGGTCGAATAGATCGCGCACCACACCGGCCTGCTGGAGATTCAGCGTCATCTGTCCCAGCAGCGCGGCGGTAGTCCATTCTTTGCTGGCGCCTACTTTCGCGGCAATCTCGCTCCACTTTATCCTGCTCCTGACCTTGCCGGCCAGGATTTTTTTGGTAACTTGGCTGCGATCCATGGTGTGCTCCTGGATGATTCGGTGATGAGAGAAAATTCAACGGCAGTGCAGGTGTGCGCTGAATTGAACTGTACTCCATCGAAATCATCGCTGCAGGCCGGCCGGTGGAAATGAATGGTGTGTTAGCTGTAATCACCCTCCTGTCGCAAACCCCGGATACAAAGTCATCCCGCCGTCCACAAACAGCGTCGCCCCCGTCACATAATCGGCCGCGTCCGAAGCCAGCCAGATGGCGGCTTGGGCAATATCGTCAGGCTCGCCTATGCGTTTATACGGCACCAGCGTCATCAAGTCGGCATATGCCTCTTCGGTGCTCCAGGCCGAGGTATTGATCGGCGTGCGTATCGCCCCAGGGGCGATGCTGTTCACGCGGATGCGATAGGGGGCCATTTCCTGGGCCAGACTTTTCATCAGCAGCATGACGCCGCCTTTGGACGCGGCGTAGTTCGCATGACCGGCCCAGGGAATTTGCTGATGCACGGAACTCATGCAGATGATCTTGCCCGCGGCAACGGAGAGGTTGCGGTCGACGCCGCGCCGTTTAAATTCGCGCACCGCCTCGCGGGTACACAAAAATTGCCCGGTCAGGTTGACTCCGATTACCGTATTCCATTGCTCCAAGGTCATTTCGTCGTAGGGGGAATCGCGCTGCAGTCCGGCATTGCTGACCACCACGTGGAGGGTGCCGAAGTGATCGATCGCCTGGGCGAACATCCGCTGCACCGCGGTTTCATCGCTGACATCGGCTTGCAGCGCGATAGCGCGCCGCCCCATGGCTTCGATCTCATGTGCGACCTCTTCTGCGGCGGCCGGGTCGGTCACGTAGTTCACGATCACGTCGGCGCCCGCGCGCGCCAGTCCCACAGCCACCGCCTTGCCAAGTCCCGAGTTCGCACCGGTGACCAGCGCCGGCTGATTTTCCAGTACCGGGTAGACGACCGGCCGAGGCAAGCGTGTGTCATCCGGACGTGCCGGTGCATCAGGTTCTTTGGGATGTATATCAGTCATGCACAAGCTCCTTACAAATCGGGCATCGAAAATCAGGCCGCAAGATTGGTCCGGCGCGGCCCAGGGTGCGTCGGTTTAGACGGGCCAAGACGAAAATTTGTTCAAAATAGGTTTGATCCGATTTCGCCGGAAGAGTCGGCAAAAATTGCCGGATTGAACTTGTCATGCGAGTCGCTCGTCTACTGCAAGGTGTGCGGCATGCGATCAGGCGCCGCATCCGGCTGTCTCTGCCTCAATCGTCGGCGCGTCTCCGGCGCGCCGAGGTGCGCGCTTGAGGTGAGCTTGGTTCGCCTTATTTAGATGGGATCTCATGGACCACTATGATGTGATCGTGATCGGCAGCGGGCCAGGCGGCGCATCGCTGGCGCACAAGCTCGCCGCGACCGGCAAATCCATTTTATTGCTGGAGCGCGGCGCTTATCTCAAACGCGAGCCGGCCAATTGGGATTCGAAGACGGTCTTTATCGATGGCGCTTATCAAACCAAAGAAACCTGGTACGGCGGCGACGGCCGGAAATTTCATCCGGGGCTGCATTATTACGTCGGCGGCAATTCGAAGGTGTATGGCGCGGCGCTGTTTCGGCTGAGGCAACGCGACTTTGATGAGGTCATCCATAAGGACGGCATTTCCCCGGCCTGGCCGCTGGAGTATGCCGCTTTCGAACCTTATTACGGCGCGGCGGAGCGCTTGTTTCATGTCCACGGGCAACGCGGCGAAGACCCTTGCGAACCGCCGTCGAGCACGCCCTTTCCGTATCCCGCGGTGTCGCATGAACCACGCATTCAGCGTCTGCACGACTCGCTCAAAGAGAAGGGGCTGTCTCCGTTTCATCTGCCGCTCGGCATTCTGCTGGACGAACAGGACGGCCAGGTCACGCCCACCAGCATCTGCATCCGCTGCGATGCGTTCGACGGCTTTCCCTGTTTGCTCAACGGCAAGGCGGATGCGCAAGTGATGTGCGTCGATCCGGCCTTGGCGGCTTATCCGAATTTCACCTTGTTGACCGGGGCGTATGTCACCCGCCTGGAAACCGACCCCACCGGGCGCAGTGTCACGGGCGTGCATGTAACGCGGGGCGGCGAACACGAACGTTATAGCGCCGATATCGTGGTGTCCGCCTGCGGCGCTCTTTCATCGGCTTTATTGTTGTTGCGCTCGGCGAATCAGCGCCATCCCACGGGGTTGGCGAACGGCTCCGACCAGGTCGGCCGTAATTACATGCGGCATAACCAGTCGATTTTGATGGCCTTGATGCGCGAGCCGAATGAGACGGTGTTCCAGAAGACCCTGGCGCTCAGCGACTTCTATTTCGGTGCCGACGACTGGGACTATCCGCTCGGTCTGATCCAGATGTGCGCCACCTCTCATGCCGATCAGATTCGCGGCGAGGCCTTGCCGCAGTGGCTGGAGTGGTTGCCGGATATGCCTTTCGAACAGATGGCGCGGCACTCGATGGATTTCTGGCTATCCAGCGAAGATCTGCCGCGCCCCGAGAATCGGATCAAATATGACGGCGAACGGGTGGTGCTCGATCTCGTGGAAGGCAATATGGAAGCGCATCATCGCTTGCGCAAAAAACTGGAAGAGGTATTGCACCAGGCGGGCGCGCATCCGACGTTGATGGAACGCAAACTTTACCTGGGCAAGGATATCCCGATTGGCGGCACAGCACACCAGGCAGGGACCGCCCGTTTTGGGCTCGACCCGGCAAGCTCGGTGCTCGATCTCGATTGCAAGGCGCATCAACTCGACAACCTCTATGTGGCCGATGCCAGTTTTTTCCCTTCCATCGGCGCGGTCAACCCGACCTTGACCATTATTGCCAATGCCTTGCGCGTGGCCGACCGCATCGGCGAACGCCTGGGTGTTAAACCCACCGCCATATAACCGGACTCCAGCGATGCATCTGCTCGATCTTGCCGCCCTGCCGTGTCTGGCCCGCCTGTGTTTGGTGGTGATGTTTCCCTTTAGCGCACTCGACAAAATCGTGCACCGGGAAGATGCCCTGCAACAGGCCGACTCGTCGTTTCTGCCGGGCGGCCGGGTGTTGCTGCTGTTGGCGATTGTGGTCGAGTTTGTCACGCCGGTATGCATCGTACTGGGCTGGCACGATCGGCTGGCTGCGTTTGTTCTTGCCGGCTTTTGCGCTGTGACCGCCTTGCTGTATCACCCCTTCTGGAACTATCCGGGCTTTTGGTCGAAGGCGGGAGAGGGGCGCGGGCACTTCTGGGATTTTCTGAAAAACTTCGGCTTGGTCGGCGGTCTGGTGTTGCTGATGATCGGCGGCACACCGACCAGCGCGTCGGCCGTTTTGGCTCACCCGCTTTCAGCCGCGCCTTATATGGCCGCCGACCCGGCGAGATAGACGGAGGACTTGATGCACCACACACCACCATCCGCCAACCGCCAAACGCAAACCCAGGACCCGGGCGAGAAACCCAAACTCGGGTATTGGCATATCTGGGCCGATGCTCAAGGCGTGAGTCACCAAAAGTATTGCGAACTCGATCAGTTCGAACTCAAGGGTGTGGGACAGGCCGCCCCGCAGTGGAACAATACCCAGGCCTCCAGCGGCGCGACCGTGGTGTTTACGGTTCAGCCTGTCGGTTGGATCGGCGAATGGCACGAAAACCCGGCGCCGCAGTGGATCTTGCCGATCTCGGGGCGCTGGTGGGTCGAATCGATGGACGGCACTCGCGTCGAAATGGGTCCGGGCGATCTTTCATTGGGAGAAGACCAAGGCTGCATTGCCGATGCGCAACAGCGCAAAGGCCATCGCTCCGGCGTGATCGGGGACGAACCCGCGGTCCTGATGACGGTGCGGCTCGATGTCGAGCCGGTACACCGGCCCGGCCATTTTCGCTAAGGGCGGCGGTGATGGATAGCGTCGAGATCCTGGACCCGCGCTTCAAGGCATTTGTCCTGCCTAATGCGCCGCTGGAAAAACTCGGCGACGGTTATCGCTGGCTGGAGGGGCCGGTATGGTTTGCCGATCTTGCCTGCCTGTTGTTCAGCGATTTGCCCAACGACCGGATCCTGCGCTGGACCGAGTCCGGCGGTGTCAGCGTATTCCGCCAGCCGTCGGGTTTTGCCAATGGCCATACACGGGATCGGCAAGGCCGCTTGATCGGCTGTTCTCATCGCCAGCGCTGCATTACGCGTACCGAATGGGATGGCGAAGTGACGGTCCTGGTCGATAATTACCAAGGCAAACGCCTGAATTCGCCGAATGATGTGGTGGTAAAAAGCGACGGCAGCATCTGGTTCACCGACCCGCCCTATGGTATCCAAACCGACTACGAGGGTGGCCGGCAACGCGCCGAGCTGCCCGCATGCGTGTATCGGCTGGACCCCGATAGCGGCGCACTGACCCTGGTCAGCGATGCCTTTACCGGTCCGAACGGATTGTGTTTCTCGCCCGACGAAACCCGTCTTTATGTCACCGAGAGCGGGCTTCAATTCGATGCGGCGCCGGTGCAACATATCAGCGTGCTCGATATTTCGCCCGCGGGACTATGCTCGGCGCCGCGCTTTTTCCATCAAATCGATCCTGGTTTCGCCGACGGCATACGCTGCGATGAAGACGGTAATCTCTGGAGCAGCGCAGCCGACGGGGTGCACTGTATCGCCCCGGACGGTCAACTGCTGGGCAAGATCAAAGTCCCGTTCACGGTGTCCAACCTGACCTTCGGCGGGCGCCATCGCAGCCGCCTGTTTATCTGCGCCGGGCAAACCTTGTTTGCCATCTACACCAACCAGCGCGGTGCGCAAACTCCATGACACCCCGTGCCGTCAATCCCTGTGTCGTCAACCCTTGTATCGTCGAACAGTTGCGCTACATCAGCCGTAATGTGCGCGCGCTGGAATCGAGCAGCGCTTTCTACTGCGAACGCCTGGGTTTCCGACTTCAAGGAGCGGCCTACTCGATCGATGCGGCGTTGCTCGGACTCCACGGCCAAACGTTAAAAGCGCAGCGTTTGAAATTTGGCGACAATGAAATTGAGCTGGTCGAAGTGGGCCCGCACGCAC
>JAMFSV010000076.1 GCA_026225455.1 Burkholderiales bacterium
CAAGCGCCGCAACTCAAAATCGTTGACCCCGGGCAAGGCGGTCAGTTTGTCGATCAAGGCATCGAGTGCCATATGCTCGGACTGCAATTCCGCAATCCGGCGCTGGATCAGTCCCGCGTCGCTGTTCGCCGCATCGGCTTGATTCGATGCCGCCAGATGCATATCACCCGCCGCTGCGTCGATCGCGCCCTGGGCCCTCACCGGCAATGCGGCCACCGTCACCGGAAGCGTGGCCGGCCCGCTACTTTGCTGCGGATGCTCGTCGCTCATGCTGGATTCCTCGCTGGTGACTTGGAGACTCGCCGGCAACTACTTACCGGCAGCGCCGGCGGGTTTTGCCGCACTGGCCGCCGCAGCCGCACTGGCTGCCGCGGCTTGTGAAGCACTTGCAGCGGCTTTGGCCTGACGCTGCCTGACGGTTTCCTGATGTTCGGCCGCAGTGCGTTGTTTCTCGTCAAACTTGCGCGCATTTTCGGTGTGCTGGGCCGCGTCCTGCGCGGCATTACGATGCGCCTGATCCAGCTTGGCCTGGAAATCGCTCTGCTTTTTATCGTACGCAGCCTGGTTTGCGGCATCCGCTGCCGGCGCGGATGCCACGCGGGAGGCTTCATCAAGCTGGTGTTGACGCTGTTTTTCGTCGTAGGCGGCTTGATTGGATTTTTCGTTGGCCTCGTGCTGCGGCGCATCCGCGGCATTTTGCGCCATACGTACGGCGGTATCCTGATCGCGTTGCTGGGCATGGGCCACGCGCTGCTCTTCATTGAGCGCCAGTTGATCCAGACGAATTTTGGCCTTCTCTTCGCGCATCGTATCGCGGGCGTTACTCAGACAATGATTGACGAAGAATGTCGAGTAGCAATTATGTTGTGCGACATCGTAACGATATTGGTTTTCAGCCGAACGTCGATCGAGCTTGCCCTGCCGCGCGGAGAATTCGGCACTGTGGTCGACCAAGGCATCGCTGCCGGCTCGTGCCGGGCTTGCGGCCGCAGCCGAGGCTGAGCCGCCGCTGGAGCTTGCAGTCGCCCCCAATGCCGAATCGGAGGCAGGAACCGTAGCCGCCGCAGTGCCGGTCGCTTGACCCGGAGCGCTGTGATCGCCGGAAGGCAACAGCGGGCTCGACGGGATGGTTGCCGTGTGTCCACCCACCGTTCCGTCCAGGCTGACGGCGGTTCTGGCCGGGCTACCGGCGGCGGCCGTGGCGGACGCCGAGCTATCCGCGGCGGCGGATTGCGCTGGCGCAATTCCCTGTGCGAGCGCATGATCGGCCAGCGCGACAGACAGTAGCAACGCGCAGATCGCATGGGGTACACGGCAAAGCAAGGATGACATCACGTTTTGGGGCATTGGATATGAGCGAAGCATATTCTATCATCGCGAGTTCGGGCATCCCGTGCATTTGTGGCAAAATCCTTGGCTTTACGTAACCAGGCCTAGTGCCTTAGACACGACACATGACGGAAAACGTAACTATCACCATCGTAGAGCGCATCGCCACTGAACTCGGCGTCCAGCCGCGCCAGGTTGCCGCAGCCGTACAACTGCTCGACGAAGGTTCGACCGTGCCGTTTATCGCACGCTATCGCAAGGAAGTCACCGGCAACCTGGATGACACCCAGCTACGCAATCTTGAGGAACGCCTGATTTACCTGCGAGAACTCGAAGAGCGCCGCGCCGCGATCCTGCAAAATATTACCGAACAAGGCAAGATGACCGATCTGCTGCAAGCCGCCATTTTGGCCGCCGACAGCAAGCAGGTGCTGGAAGATCTGTATCTGCCCTATAAGCAAAAGCGCCGTACGCGCGCCCAGATCGCCCGCGAAGCCGGCCTGGAGCCGCTCGCTCAAGCGCTGCTCGCCGACCCCATGCTCGATCCGCAAGTCGCAGCCCTGGCCTATATCGACGTCGAAAAAGGCGTCGCCGACGTCAAGGCAGCGCTCGACGGCGCGCGCGATATCCTGTCGGAGCAATTCGGCGAGACCGCCGACCTGCTCGGCTCGGTGCGCGAATACCTATGGCAGCAAGGGGTGGTCAGCAGTCACGTCATTGCCGGACAGGAACTCGCGGAAGAAGAAAAATTCCGTGACTATTACGATTACCACGAGCCGCTCAAAGCCATTCCCTCGCATCGGGCTCTGGCACTATTTCGCGGGCGCAATACCGGCGTGCTGACGACCAAACTCGGGCTGGGCGAAGACCTGGACGCCCAGGTGCCGCATCCCGGCGAAGTGATGATCGCCCAGCGCTTCGGCATTCGCAGCGCGGGCCGCCCCGGCGACAAGTGGCTGGCCGATCTGTGCCGCTGGTGCTGGCGGGTCAAGGTTCAACCGCATATCGAAAACGAATTGCTGACGCAGTTACGCGAACAAGCCGAGCACGAGGCCATCCGGGTTTTCGCGCGCAACCTGAAAGACCTGTTGCTGGCCGCGCCGGCCGGCCCCAAAGCCGTGATCGGGCTGGACCCGGGTTTGCGTACCGGCGTCAAGGTGGCCGTGGTCGATCGCACGGGCAAATTGCTGGCCACCGACACCATTTATCCGCATGAACCGCGTCGCGACTGGGACGGCGCACTGGCCAAACTGGAACGGCTGGCACGCGCCACGCAGGCCGACCTGATCAGTATCGGCAACGGCACGGCCTCGCGTGAGACCGACAAACTGGCCGGCGAACTGATGCGTCGCTGCCCCGATCTCGCCCTGCAAAAAATCGTGGTGTCCGAGGCCGGCGCATCGATTTATTCCGCTTCCGAATTCGCCGCCAAAGAATTCCCCGAACTCGACGTGACCTTACGTGGCGCGGTATCGATTGCCCGCCGCTTGCAAGATCCGCTGGCCGAACTGGTCAAAATCGAGCCCAAGGCCATCGGCGTCGGTCAATATCAACACGACGTGAACCAGCGCGAGTTGGCGCGTGCGCTCGATGCCGTGGTCGAGGATTGCGTCAACGCCGTCGGGGTCGATTTGAATACCGCGTCGGTACCGTTGCTGACACGGGTTTCCGGTCTGAACCCGACACTGGCACGTAATATTGTCGACTTTCGCGACAGCAACGGCCCCTTCCCCAGCCGCGATCATCTGAAAAAGGTGCCACGCCTGGGCGACAAGACCTTTGAGCAAGCGGCCGGGTTCTTACGGATTAACGCCGGCACCAATCCGCTGGACCGTTCCTCGGTCCATCCGGAAGCCTATCCGGTGGTTGAGAGGATTCTGGCGAAGATCAATAAAAAAGCCATGGACGTGATGGGCCAACGCGAAGCACTGCAAGGCGTCTCGCCGGCCGAATTTGTCGATGAGCGTTTTGGCTTGCCCACCATTCGCGATATTTTCAGCGAGCTCGAAAAACCCGGTCGAGATCCGCGCCCCGAGTTCAAGACCGCCACCTTCAAGGATGGGATCGAGAAAATCTCCGATCTGGGACTCGGCATGCTGCTGGAAGGTGTGGTGACCAATGTTGCGGCATTTGGCGCCTTTATCGATATCGGCGTGCATCAAGACGGTCTGGTTCATGTTTCGGCGATGTCGACCCGCTTTATCAAGGACCCGCATGAAGTGGTCAAGGCCGGCGACGTGGTGCAGGTCAAAGTGATCGATATCGATGTGAAACGGCAGCGGATTGCCTTGACCATGCGTTTGTCGGATGAAATCGCCAGCCCGGTCACGGCCGGCGGCGGCTCCGGCACCGCGGCGCCCCGCCCTCCACGGCGCGATCAGGCGGCCGGCAATCATGCCGGTGGAGCCAAACGTGGTCCGGAACCCACCGGCGCCATGGCCGAAGCATTTGCCAAGCTAAAACGCTAAACTCCAGGCATAAGCACGGCGTAGCAAGAAAAAACGGCTGCACCCCACAAGGTGTCAGCCGTTTTTTATCTTTATGCAAAACGAAAACGCGCGTTTCGCGGCGCTTAAGTCGCGTACTTAAGTCGCGTACTTAAGTCTCGTACTTGAGTCGCGTACTTGAGTCCGGCCCTTAAATTTCGATTTTAGTCCCGAGCTCCACCACCCGGTTAGCCGGGATACTGAAGAAATCGGTCGGCTTCGCCGCGTTCTGATGCATCCATGCAAACAAACGCTCGCGCCAGATGCTCATGCCCGGCATTTGGGTTGGCACCACGGTTTCGCGAGCCAGGAAGAACGACGTGTCCATCAATTCGAATTGCATCCCGTGCTGGCTTTCCAACATCTTCAACACATCGGTCACGTCAGGGGTTTCGTTAAAACCGTAGGTGGCACGAACCAGAAAC
>JAMFSV010000077.1 GCA_026225455.1 Burkholderiales bacterium
CGGGCATAAATGGTTTTTCTCGGCGCCCATGTGCGATGCCCATTTGGTACTGGCGCGTACCGACCACGGTCAGAGCTGCTTTTATGTCCCGCGCTGGCGTCCCGACGGCAGTAAAAACCCGATCGAAATTCAGCGTCTGAAAGACAAACTCGGGAATCGTTCGAATGCCAGCGGCGAAGTCGAATTCAAGAATGCCTGGGGGGTGATGGTCGGCGATGAAGGCCGCGGCATCCAGACCATTCTGGAGATGGCCACCTACACCCGCTTGCATAACTGCATCTCCAGCGCCAGCCTGATGCGCCAAGCCTGCGTCCAGGCCATGCACTATGCGCGCCATCGCGTAGCCTTCGGCAAAACCTTATTCGAGCAACCGCTGATGGCCTCCGTGCTGGCCGACCTCGCCCTCGAAAGCGAAGCGGCGATGTTGCTCGCGATGCGTCTGGCCCAAGCCTTCGAGGATCCGCAAAACTTGGTCGAGCAGGCGTGGAAGCGCATTGTCACACCCGCCGCGAAATTCTGGATCTGCAAACGCGCCGTCGAGCTGACGGGCGAAGCAATGGAAGTATTCGGCGGCAATGGTTATGTCGAACAAAGCCCGATGGCGCGATTATTCCGGGAAGCGCCGGTCAATTCGATCTGGGAGGGCTCGGGCAATGTGATGTGTCTGGACGTGTTACGCGCCATCTCGCGCGACCCCGGTGCATGGCGTCTGCTGCTGGATGATCTGAGAGCCCGGGCCGGCACCAGCACGCTCTTGCGCCAGCAGATCGAAGCACTACGCATCATGCTTGAGTTGCCCCCCGATACACTGGAAAGCAGCGCCCGGCGCATCACGCAAAAGCTGGCTTTGATCGCGCAAGGTTGTCTGATGCGCGAGTACTCCGAGACGATCGGCGCCGACGCGTTTATTCAAAGCCGTTTTGATCCCGATTGGGGCTGCGTGTTCGGCAGCCTCGCCGCATCGCTCGATCGCCAAGCCTTGTTGGCGCGAAGCTGGCAAGGCTGAGGCCAGCACCGGCGCTTGCCGCGCCAAGGCTGGTCGCAACCCTGCCGAGTCAATCAAGATTAATTGGACAGCGCGCCGACCGTAATGCTGACGTTGGTGCTGCCGAAGGTAGAGGTATCGATCTGGATCGTCGCCGAGCGGTTGCCTTTGGTAAAGGTCAAGACGCTGGCCTTGGAAAACAGGCTGGCCACCAGCGACCACCCGGCACTTTTAGGCTGATCGCGGAAGAACAAAAAAGTCTCGTTCGCGCTGCTCGAGGTGGTGAAAACAATCCGGCCGCTCCATGAACCGCCGCCGCCCAACACCATGCTATCGGACTGATTAATCGTGACGCCGGACGGAATCGGGAAGTCGCCCGCCAGGCGTTGTTCGATGGATGGGCCGGCATTTGCCGCGGCGGCGCCTTTATCCGTTTGTACGGCGGAATTGGTCGCACAAGCCGAAGCCAGCAGAGTGGCCAACACAATCACAAGCGCCCGCATAAATAACATAGTCGACCTTGGTTAGTTGTTATTGAAGATCTATGAGAGATCCACGCGCTTACGGCATAAGCTGTCGGCGGAATGACATCCGCACCCGATATTAAAGGGATTGAACGCGATTTTCCAGTCAATCGAGGAAAGACCGGCAACGTGCCTATTTTAATTTTGAGATGACTTAT
This sequence comes from Burkholderiales bacterium, assembly GCA_026225455.1. GTDB lineage: Bacteria > Pseudomonadota > Gammaproteobacteria > Burkholderiales > Burkholderiaceae > LMUX01. The sequence goes on from JAMFSV010000077.1 coordinate 1,668, forward strand.
CTGTAATAAGCGTGATATAGGCACTTCCTATTTTTTTGCTATGCTCCAGCGCATCGAGAGTCTCTGTCATAGCGTCTCGCAGAAAAAACGTGTGAAGTAGACTTATGGACGCAGGTCATGCCTTGGACGGCAGGCGCGGCGAGGTTAGGCCGGGCTGGGTTGCTTGCCGAGCGTGGCTTAAGCGGAAATTGCTTTAATCGGTCGTGGCTTGACCAGGGGCCGTTTAAGGTAAAGGCGGCCCTCGCCTGCAAGCGATTGAAGATGGCGCCCGGATCAGGGCGCTGATTTTGGGTCGGCGTTATAACAGACTGTTAGTTGCATTTTTCCACCTCCCTGAAAATGGAATCACCATGTATTACTCGGTTGTCGGCAGTCGCGTCCGCATCGCGGGCTCCATGCATATGTTGCCGGCGGATGCCCCGCATTTGCCGCAGTGGCTTTGGGACGCTTATGCCTGGAGCGAAGACTTGCTGGTCGAATCCGATCCCCCCGAGATCCTGCAGTTCCTGCAACTGACCGACGGCACGACGCTGGCGCAGCACGTGCCGGCAAAACATTGGACGGCGCTGCAGAAAATCGCGACGCGCTCGGGCATACCGGCAGAACAATTTACCGTTTGGAAACCCTGGGCCGCCCTGCTGGCGATGGAAGCGGCGCTGCAGCCTTATGCGCCGGGCGTCGAAACACAGTTCCTCGGCTCGGCTCAAAGCCAGGGCAAACCGACCTATATGCTGGAAACCGGCGCCAGCATTGCGGCGTTGCTCGATCGTGTGCCGCCCGAAATCATCGTGGGGTACATGACCCGAGTGCTCGACGCACCCGACCTCGCCTGCAAGCGCATCAGGCAGCTCCATCAGGGCTGGATAGAACGCAGTCCGGCTGCAATGTACGAGGTGGCGCGCGAGACGCCGGTGTTCCAAAACGCGGCGCTCAAACAAGCGGTATTGACCCGGCGTAATCTGGCATGGATGCCTAGACTCAGGCTGGCGTTGCAATCGCCACGCAATACCCTGGTCGTGGTCGGCGCCTTGCATTTATGCGGCACGGACAGTATTTGGGCATTGCTGAAACAAGAAGGTTATACGCTGGTCGAGGAAACTGCGGCCTGAAAATCGGCGGCTTGCATGCGCTCACGGCACGCCCGAGCCGGCCCAATAGCGCTACCTGCCGGGGGAAGCAGGCATCCCCGGCACGCAGCGCGGCGACCAGCCATGGCGCGAGGTTGTCGAGGTGCGTCAGCGGGCTAGAACCTTACGTATGGTGGCGGCCAGATCTTCTGCAACAAATTTCGCCACATAAGCGTCGGCACCGACCTTTTGCACCAAAGCCTCGTTGGCGGTACCCGAGAGCGACGAGTGAATAATCACCGGAATCGTGCTGAAGCGAGGGTCTTGTTTGATTTTCCGAGTGAGCGTAAAACCGTCCATCTCCGGCATTTCCAGATCGGTCAAGACCAGCGAAACCTTGTCTTTGATCGATTTGCCTTCCGCCACCATCGAGTCGGAAATCGATTCCAGCATCTCCCAGGCTTCTTTCCCGCTCTTGGTCATGATAAACGGCGCTTGCATGGCCGCCAGTCCGCTTTCGATCAGGGTCCGGGCAAAAGCCGAATCGTCGGCGGCCAGAATCACCGTACCCGGCGGCAAGAGCAATGCCGGGCCGATGGTGGCCGGATTGACATCGGCTTCGTGGGTCGGCCAGGCACTGCGCAAAATATGCTCGACGTCGAGCACCTGAGCCAAGCGGGTATTGTCGACATTGCCGTCGAGGCGAGCGATGCTGGTGACCATGCCGCCGGCCGAACTGGCTTCAGCGGGCAGGACTTGGCCCCAATCCAGCCGGACAATTTCATCGACTTCCTCAACCGCAAAACCTTGAGTCGAACGCGCATATTCCGTAACCAGCAAAATTTGCAAGCCGTTGCGCGGCCGGCATCCGACCGCAGCCGGCAAATCGATCACCGGAATAATCTGGCCGCGAATATTGGCCACGCCCAGCATGTTGGGCAACGACCCCGCCACCGCGACAACGGTCGGCATCACCAGGATTTCCCGAACTTTAAACACGTTGATACCGAATAACTCACGATGGTCGGAATGCTGGGCCTCGCCGAGCCAGAACAGCAATAACTCGAATTTGTTGTTGCTGGTCAAATTCGTGCGTTCGTCAATTTCGTGTTGTGCGCTCACCGTCGTCTCCCCTTATCAAGGTTATGCTCGTCTACTTGTTTTACCTCGTTCTTCTGTACCGGCACCTCGGATTATTGAGCATATGCTTCATGCGGGCGGGGCCTTCACGCTGACACATCCCGGCGGCAAGCGATCCTGTTCCACCATCCGCGTTAACGCATCCACCACATGAGGATCGAACTGCGTGCCGGAACGGCCTTTGATATAACTCATGGTGTCCGGCATCGACCACGGTTCTTTATAGGGCCGTTTATTCAGCAAGGCATCAAACACGTCGACCACGGCCACAATCCGGGCCGGCAGGGGGATCTCGCCGGCCTTCTGCTTCAGGGGATAACCGTTGCCGTCGAAATGTTCGTGATGGCCGCCGGCAATTTGCGAACCCAGCGACAAATAACTGGTGCCCTTGACCATC
>JAMFSV010000078.1 GCA_026225455.1 Burkholderiales bacterium
CACCGTCGAGGCGCTGTGGATGGGGGTGCCGGTCCTGACCCGGCGCGGCAATCGATTTTTGTCGCATGCCGGCGAAAGTTTGTTGCATACGGCGGGACTCGAACACTGGATTGCCGATGACGACGATGACTATGTCGCAAAAGCCCAGGCTTACGCCCATGATCAGTCCGGATTGGCCGCCTGTCGCGCGGGCTTGCGGCAGCAATTGCTGGCTTCACCCTTATGTGATGCGCCGCGCTTTGCGGCTCATCTCGATGCGGCGTTGCATGGCATGTGGCGGCAGCATTTAAACCATGAATAATCCCCCGCCCGTGAGGGTGCCCCCGAGCCCCGCGGCGCCGCCCTTGCTGGCGCAATTGCAGCATGCCGCAGCCTTGCATCAACAGGGACAGCTCGTCGAGGCCGGGGTTTTGTATGCCGCCATCCTGCAGCAGCAACCCGAGTATTTCGATGCCCTGCATCTGGCCGCTATCTGTGCGTTACAGCAAGGCAATGCCGCGCATGCCGTCGAGTTGCTGACGCGTGCACTGACGCTGAATACCGGCGATCCCGCGGCTTATTCGAATTTCGGCATCGCCCTGTATCGCCTTGGACGCCATGAGGAAGCCGCGACCCAATATAGGCACTCACTACGATTGGACCCGCAACATCTCGACGCGTTGTATAACCTGGGCAATCTGCTCCAGGATGCGCAACGCTATGACGAGGCGCTGAGCCATTACGAGCGTGTCTTGAGCCTGCGTCCCGATTACGCCGAGGCGCTGGCCAACCAGGGCAATGCCTTACGCAGCCTGGGCCGGCTCGACCAAGCGCGGGCCAGTTACGCACAAGCGCTGGCGCTTGCGCCGGATGATGCACAAACCTTGTTTAATCAAGCCTTGGTGTTGCGCGATCTGGCACAACACCAAGCCGCATTGGATAACTTTGAACGGATCCTCAAGATCCACCCGCGGCATGTGACCACGCTGTGGCATCGCGGCCTGGTGTTGCGCGAGCTCAAGCATCATGCGGCGGCGCTGGCCAGTTACGATCAGGCTTTGCAAGTAGAACCGCAGCATGCCTTGTCGCAAGCCGCTCGGGGCAATGTATTGCGCGACCTCGGTCGCTACCAGGAAGCGTTGACCGCCTATGAAGCCGCTCTGGCGGCGCTGCCCGATTACGCCGACGCCTGGTCCAATCAGGGCATGGTGCTGGCCGATCTGGATCAACCTATGCGCGCATTGGAGAGTTATGCGCGGGCGCTGGCGCTCCAGCCCGATCATCGGGAAGCGGGTTTGAATCGAGCCAACATGCTGCATCGGCTGGGCCGCTATGATGCCGCGCTGGCCGCTTATGACGGCGTGCTGCAGCACCACCCGCTGCATGTTGCGGCATGGATGAGCCGCGGTTCGGTGCTGATGGACCTGGGACGGCATCGGCTGGCGCAGGACAGTTATGCTCGCGCTTTGGCGCTTGATCCGGCGCATGCCGAGACGCGCTGGAACGATGCCTTATGCCGCTTGCACCAAGGCGATTTCGAAACCGGCTGGCAGCAATATGAAGCACGCTGGGAGAGCCGGCAGCTTGACGTGCCGCGCCGTTTATTTCCGCAGGCATTATGGCTGGGTGAGCAGGCGCTGCGGGGCAAGCGTGTATTGGTTCATGCGGAACAGGGCTTTGGCGATACGTTGCAGTTTTGCCGTTATGTTGCGTTACTGGCGGATCAAGGCGCAAAAGTTGTGCTTGAGGTGCAGCCCGAACTCAAGGCCCTGCTGGGCAGTCTGCACGGCGTGGAGCAATTGCTGGCGCAAGGCGAGAATTTGCCATCGTTTGATCTGCAATGCCCCATGTTGAGTCTGCCGCTGGCCTGTCATACGACCCTGCAAACCATCCCGGCGAATATTCCCTATCTAGGCGCCGACCCGATCCGGGTTGAATTTTGGGCGACGCAACTCAAGGGAGATCGGCCAGCCACAATAGATAGCTCTGCCGCTTTATCGCTTAAACCGTACATCGGTCTGGTCTGGCATGGCAGCAATACGCAGCGTAACGATCCACGTTCCCTGCCGTTCGCCAATCTCGCACCGTTATTGGCGATGTCAGCCAACTTCGTCAGCTTGCAAATCGAGCGTCGTGCCGAGGACACCGCGGCATTGGCCGAGTGCGGCAAGGTTCAATTTCTTGATGCGCAGCTCAAGGATTTTGCGGATACGGCGGCCTTGCTTGCCTCGCTGGATCTGGTGATTACCATCGATACGGCGGTGGCGCATCTGGCGGGGGCATTGGGTAAGCCGGTGTGGATCTTGTTGCCGTTCCATGCCGACTGGCGTTGGCTGAGCGAGCGCACCGACAGCCCTTGGTATCCCAGCGCGCGGTTGTTTCGCCAGCCGGCCCCGGGCGCTTGGGCTCCGGTGATTGCCATGGTCGCCGCTGAACTGGCGCGTTGGAGGTCCACTCAGGCGGTCGTCGGAGCCGCTGTGGTCGGCGTTACCTCAAGCGCCGGCCAAGACGGGTCCCAGCCCATCGAGTAGCGGTTGCAACAAATCTGCCGCCGGCCGCCAACGGGTCAAGGCGTGCCGGTATAGCGGCTGACGCACCTGGGCCACGCTGGAAGTCGCCACGGCTCGCCGGTTGCGGTAAAACTCGGAGCAGGCGTCGTCCCACGGCAGCCCGCAGTGATCCAGCATGCGGCGCGCTTGTGCGTCAAAGTCGGTGACCAATGCTTCGTATTGGACTTCCAGCATCACGCCTGGCGGCAGCACCGCGCGCCAATGAGCCATCAAGGCATCGTAAGCATGGTAATAACGGCCGAGCTCACCCAGGTCGTAACTGAACGGCACGTCGTCGAACAGTTTGGAAAAGCACGATAAGCAGGTTTCGATGGGGGCGCGCCGGCTATGAATAAAACGCGCATTGGGCAAGGCCAGATGGATCAGGCCGAGTTGAATAAAATTCAACAACGATTTATCGACGATGCGCCGGTGTCCCGCTTCCACGCCGGCCACTTCAGCGGTACGACGTCGATATATTTGGCCGATCTGCCGGAACTGCCCGGGAGACAGCATCTGCAAGGTTTCCAGTTCGCCGCGCCCGGTATCGTGTGCTGCGGCGAATTGGGCGATGGTTTTGACGAAATCGCGTCCTTCTCCAATACCGAACACCTGGGGGTGGCTGGATAGTATCTGTTCAATCAAGGTCGAGCCCGAACGCGGCATGCCGATCACAAAAATCGGCGAGTCGGAAGGGTCGCCGCTGCCGTATCGAGATTGCAGGAAGTCCGCGTCGATGGTGGTGCGATTCCATTCCAGTAAAGCGAGCGTGGCGGGTTCCGGGTAATACACGCGTCGGCGTTGCAGCGCATTGGCGCGCAAATAGTGCTCGAACGAACTATCGAGCTGACCGAGTTTTTCCTGCGCTTCGCCGAGTGCGAAGTACAGGCCAAGCTGATCGTCGGGCGCCAAGGCC
>JAMFSV010000079.1 GCA_026225455.1 Burkholderiales bacterium
ACCAACGCTTCGCGCACCATGCTATTCAATATCCACACTTTGCAGTGGGATGAAGAATTGCTGGATGCACTGGAAATTCCTCGCAGCATGCTGCCGCAAGTGCGCTCGTCATCGGAAGTTTATGGTGTGACACGCACGCCGTTGTTTGCTTCCAAAATCCCGCTGGCAGGCATCGCGGGCGACCAGCATGCGGCGTTGTTCGGCCAGATGTGCACTCAACCGGGCATGGTCAAGAATACCTACGGTACCGGTTGTTTCCTGGTGATGAACACCGGCACCAAGCCGATCGAATCTAGCAACAATCTGGTCACGACGATCGCCTGGCAAATCGGCGATCAAGTCAATTACGCCCTGGAAGGCAGTATTTTTATCGGCGGCGCGGTGGTGCAATGGTTGCGCGACGGCTTGGGTATTATCAAGAGCGCCACCGAAATCGAAGCCTTGGCCCGCAGCGTTCCGCATAGCGACGGCGTGTATCTGGTGCCGGCTTTTGCCGGTTTGGGTGCGCCGCATTGGAATGCACGCGCCCGCGGCACCATGTTCGGCGTAACGCGCGGCACCACCGCGGCGCATGTGGCACGTGCGGCGCTGGACAGTATTGCGTATCAATCGATTGATGTATTGAAAGCGATGGAAGCCGATTCCGGGATTCGGATCGGTGAGTTGCGGGTCGACGGCGGTGCCGTCGCCAACGACTTGCTGATGCAATTCCAGGCGGACATTCTGGGGGTGGATGTGGTGCGGCCGAAGGTCAGCGAAACCACTGCGCTCGGCGCCGCTTATTTGGCCGGGCTGGCAGTCGGTTACTGGAAAGACGTGAACGAATTGCAAAGCCAATGGGCGCTGGATCGCCGGTTCTCGCCGGCGCTTGACCAGGCAGACGTCAAGCAGCATATGCACGGCTGGCAACGCGCGGTGAATGCCGCCAAAGCTTGGGCTGACGCAACCTGAGCACTCGCCGGGGCTCGGCCCCGCGACTTGACCGTGATTCCATGCTGTCCACCCATTCTGGAGCGCTTTCTTATGACAACAACTATTGAAAAACCGACCGCCCGGCAAATGCTCGGCGAATTGATTTCCGAAGCCATCGCGGTCTTTATCATCATCGCCTTTGGCGACTCGGTTGCGTGTATGTATGTGTTGTACGATCCAAGCCCCTATCTGAATGCTTATTGGGGCGTGTGCATGTCCTGGGGGCTGGCCGTTACTTTGGCGATCTATGTGACGGGTTCGATTTCAGGTACTCATGCCAATCCCGCGGTAACGCTGGCGCTTGCTGTATTCCGTGGCTTTTCCTGGAAAAAAGTGCTGCCGTATTGGGTCGCGCAATTGATCGGCGGTTTCCTCGGCGCGGTGATCGTCTATGCCTTGTTCGGCCCGGTCATCGATCACTTCAACCTGGCGCATCACCTGAGCCGTGCCGACGGCGGTGCAGCGGGCGTGTTCTTCACTCATCCGGGCTTGGCGATCACACCGATGCACGCGTTCTCCGACGAAGTGATCCTGACCGCTTTCCTGCTGTTCGGCATTTTCGCGATCACCGAGCAATTCAACGAAATGGCGCCGCAAGCGAATTTCGGCGCGGTGATGATCGGTTTCCTGGTGGCTATCCTGGGCTCGTCGATGGGTTACCTGGAAGCTTGGGCGATGAACCCGGCTCGCGATCTCGGTCCGCGCCTGTTTGCCTACTTTGCCGGTTGGGGTTCCTCGGCGTTACCTTCGCCGGATAACTACTGGTGGGTGCCGGTGGTCGCGCCGTTGATCGGCGGCGTGATTGGCGGCGGCGCATACCAACTGCTGATTCATCCCTTCCTGCCGGCACGGGTTCGCGCCTTGGAAGCGGAGCGTCAGCAAGCCAGCCGCCCGGCATCATTTACCAGCGGGCAAGTGGCGAAGTAAATAGGCAAGTTTAAAGCAACACGCCTCGGCTTCACCAGGGCCAAGCCTTAGTGTCCAAGCCTTAGCCTTGGCCTTGGCAACAACCCGACCTCGCGAGGGGTCGGGTTTTTTTATGCGATGGGTTACGCTCTTGCGGCTTCGGCATGCAACCGCTTAAGGTGCGTAGCTAAGCGGTGTGGAGTCCGCAAGCATGCCGATCTAGCGCAACGCAGGCCGACGCAAATTCGGCAATTGCTGTTCCACCGTGACGATGCAGTTTTGTCTGCGTGCCGCCAACCAAGCCGCGATGAAGGCGCGTGTCCCGGCACTCAGCGTGAGTTTTTCGATAAGTTGGGCGGCGACCGCGGCATCGTTAGCCATGCCCAGGGTATCCAGTATCGCGGCATAACTGCGCGCGGCGGACTTGCCTGATTTTGACGCCAACAACGGGGCTAATAATTCGATGGAGTAGCGCATTCTTTTGGCACGCAGCCTGATCCGGTGTTGCTTGGCAGGTGGGAGTGTATTGAACGACGAGGTCGATGCCGGGCTCAGATGGTTTTTACGCAACCATTTTTTTGCATGCTTACGCAAGCCGCGCGGCCGGCCATGATCGGCATGGCGTTGCAGGGTTTCGTTCAGCGACTGCACCACGTTCAGCACCAATGCGGCATAGCGGGGCGAAACCAGGGCCGCCTGGAGTGCAGTCCTGGCTTGCTGACGCAAGTGCCGGGCCGGCGTCAATTCGTGCTCTGTTTCACTCGGGTGCGGTGTCGCGGAACAGAGCGCGGGTAAGGTGTTTGCGATAAAAATATCCCAATCCCGAACTGTTCCAAGCAAGCTGCGCAACCAGCGTAATTCGGGCGCCAGTCGATCCTGCCAGGCCGGATCCAGCCAGGGCGCAAATAATTTTCCGGCCGCATTCAAGCGCCTCAAGGCAACTCTGAGCTGATGTACATACTCGATATCGCTGCGTTCGCATGCGCCAATTTGGTTCGACAGCCAGTGTTCGACAATCGCCGTCAAGCCGGCGAAACAGCGTTCGGTTTTCCGCTTGGGACGATGCGCCTTGGGTACCGCATATTTGACGGGTTGGGAGGGCTTGTCGAAGCGGCTGCGCAGGGCCGCATGTACCGCAGGTTCTTGCAGTAAAAATAGCGCGGTCGTCTGTTGCAGTTGCTGAGCCAAAGCGAGGAGGGCCGGCCCGGCATCGGCCTCGCTGCTGCTCAAGGTCAATTCGGCAAACTCCCGGCGCTGTCCGTCGGTATCGAGATGGCCGAGTTCCAGCGCCACTTCGATCTCAGGGCTTGCCACTGGGGACAAGCGCCAATACCAACGCCGCGCGTCGGTGCTCAGACACGGCGAGAGCGCCAGCGGTTGAGTCAGGAGGTGGCGGATTTTTCCGGGCAAGGGCGTGATTGCAGCAAAAGCGGCCTGCGGCGAGGCATCTGCCGGGGCTGTGCCAAACCACAATTGCCGGCTCTGGTAAGCCACACCGGATCGGCGGAAACGGCCAAGACTGTAAATTGCATCGGTTTTGCCTGGACTGGTGTAGGCCATCCATCCGGCTTTAAAGAGTGCGCCGGTGCGACTATCGTAAAAGCGGGTGAGGTTTCGCCGGGCGCGCTTGTGGGCCGCGACAGCCCCGGCCGAGGTTGGGCTTGAGGCCTGAGCCAGGGCGTCGAGTTGCCGCATCAGCAGGCGGGCCGCGGTGCTGGAGAAACGGAAGGTATAGCCGCTGCAACTTCGCATGAGCGCATCCCGGAGTAGGTAAAACCTGCTGGCGACAGACAATGCGGGTGACGCGCATAACGCCATCACCTGGCCCGAGCTTACAAGACGCTGCCGCGTCGACCCTGATACAGGTCAACTCGCACCGATTTATGGTACGCCGCTTTGTCAGTCCAGGCTGGGCCAGTCCAGGCTGGGCCAGTCCAGGCCGGGCCAGTCCAGGCTTGGCCAGTCCAGGCCGGGCCTATCGGGTCGCAATGAAATTCAGCTCGCCGCCTTGGGCGGCAGGCCGTTTTCGAAAGTGTGGGTGATGTGGTCGATAAACGTGCGCAGTTTGCAACTGATGTGTTTGCGACTGGGGTACGCCAGGCAAGTGCGGACATTGCCGCCGGGAATTTCCGTGTGTTGCAGCAATTGAACCAGCCGGCCGTCCTTGATATCGTCGTCCACCAGTACCAAAGGAATAAAGGCAAAGCCCATGCCGGCCAGCACCATTTGCCGCAGGATCAAGGCATTGTTGACGGTAAACACCGGAGTCAGCATCACTTCTTCCACCGTGTCCCCAGTAAAAATCACGGTGCAGCCGCGAGCCTCGCCGGGCCGGCCTAGAAAGGCCAGTCGCGTCAATTCCGCCGGCTGCCTGGGTGTGCCGGCATCGCGCAGATAATCGACGGAGGCGATCGGCACTCCGCCAAACTGGACCAAAGGCCGTACCACCAGGGTTTCGGATTTAAGCAGGTAATCGGGCACGATGGCCGCATCGAACCCTTCATCGATCAAGTCGATTTCTCTATCGACCAAGGTCAGGTTCAATTGGATGTTGGGGTAGGCTTGACGGTAGGTCGCCAGCACGGGCGTGAGCATTTGCAGCGCGAACACGGAGCTGGCGGCGATGCGCAAGGTTCCCTGGGTTTCGCGCTGCCCCCGGGTGACATTGGTTTCGGCGTCTTCCAATTGATCGAGTACGGCGCGGCACCCTTCGATATAGGCTTGCCCGGCATCGGACAATGCGACATGCCGCGTGGTGCGGTTTAATAAGCGCACGTTCAGGTGAGCTTCAAGGCTGGCAATACTGCGCACCACGGCGGGAACGGATAGATCGAGTTGTTCGGACGCACGGGTAAAACTTTCGGTGTCCGCAATCCTCGAAAATATCCGCATCGACTGAATCAAATCCATCGTCATTCCCCGTCATAATCGAATCTCAATTTACCACGGGGGACGATGTTCTGTGGTGGCTCGCCTGAAACAAACCGGCTGCGGATAAAGCAAATCTGTGGGGCGGCACCTCCAGCTTCGTTTCTGTCGGCAAGACGGGCGGTCGAGAGGCCGACCCCGGCACGTTGCCGTGCGGGATCGGATGCTCCCGATGAGATCTATGATTACGTCACCTAGTTGGCCGTAACCATGCTGTCGCCGTATTGTTTTTTCAGCAAGGCAACGGAAGCCGCCGGATCAATCAGATGGCGGCGTCCATCGGTGCTGGCGGTAGCGCCCTCGCGTATCAGCGCAATGGTTTGCACCGGAGTCAGTTTGGGGTCCAGCGCCAGCAATTTAGCCGCCAGATTGGTGACGTTGGGCGACGCCATCGAGGTACCCGAGAAGCGGACTTGGCGCCCACCCGGCACATAACTGAGAACGTGATAGCCGTTAGCGTGAACCAGCACTGTATCGCCGTAGCTGGTGAACGATGCTTCGTCGCCGGCCTGGTCGACGGCCCCAACCGTCAACAGGTTAGGCAGTTTCAAGTCGGCCGGAATGGAATCCTCGAAGTCGGTGCTGGAATCGCTGTTGCCGGCCGCGCAAATAAACAAAATATCCGGCGCGCTTTTCAAGGCGGCGTAGAGACCGGCTTTATCCATGGCGAAATAATGATGCGCCAGCTTCTTGCGTTCGGCCGCGGTTTTGCCTATGCCATTTTTTTCCAGCGCCGATTCATCGTCGTCGGCATCGCCGCCCCAGCTCATATTCACCACGCGGATTCCGTGCGTCTTGAAGTAATCGACGTAGATCTGGTAATCCGCCGCGGTCCGATGCAGCAAGGCATCGGTGGGCGGCGTCGGAATATTTTTCCAATCATAGGTCAGGCGGGCGATGGCGATTTGTGCCGCCGGGTTGCCGCGTACCGCAATTCCCGCAACGTGGGTGCCGTGCGAGTAATTGCTGTCCATTTCCAGCGTTTGCAAGAAATCGGCGACTTGATCCGGTTTCATGGTGCTGAGTTTTTGTTTGACTTGCGTCGCTTCCGGACTGTCCAGATTGGCTTGCAAATCGGACAGGCCCTTCAGCAAATCGACTTCTTGATCGTAGCCGGCCTTGATGTCGGCGGGCAGCGGAAACAATTCGCCATGCGTGGGGTAACCTTCAAGATCGAACGCGAGGCCATGCGGATCGAATTTGCCGGGCCGCGGGTCGGTGTAGAGATTGTTCGGGAACAAGCCGGCATCGACGCCCGAATCCCAGATGCCGATGCGAACCGGCGTCAGTTTGTCCGACGCCGTCAGGGTGACATCCCGCGCGGCCCAGATATCGGGCTGTTCCTGATTGTTTTTGACAATATAACTGGCCAGCACGTCATGAGCGGCATGTTGTATCGGCAGGAATACTTTAAGCGCCGTGCGCGCGCCGACCAGACTCCACGCGGCGCCATTGCTCAGGGTATGGCTTTTTGCCGCGCCCGGGTCGAGATTGGTCTGTACATTGCCGACAATCAGGCCGGTGCTGACGATTTCGTCATGGCTTTTTGCACTTTTGATGGCATTGCCGACTACCGCCCAAGGCAAGGGATCGATCAAGGCGGCATAACGTTTGGGGAAATCGCCGGCAATATCGCCATGATCCAGACGCGTCTGCAACATCGCTTCGACGCGTAGGCCGCTGGTGAGTTTGGCGTCGGGTTTGTCTTCGAGGGCGCGTAATTTTCGCACGGTGTCGAGTGCGGCGGCATCTTCGTGGCCGCTGAGCAATTGAAAATCAAGTTCGGTGCTTAACAGATCGCGCAAGGTGGCGTGATCTTGAATATCGTATTCAGCCAGTGTCTTTTCGAGATCGGCGCGCACCGGAGCGGCAAAGCGATTGAAATCCGCGTCGCTGGCATTGAGCAAGGCGCTGGGCGCCTGATCGATCTGATAAGTGAAACGCGGTAAATCCTCGGCGGTTTTAACCGGTTTTTTGCTCTGCGCATGACTGCATGCCAGCACG
>JAMFSV010000080.1 GCA_026225455.1 Burkholderiales bacterium
GACCCCTGGGGCAATCCGTACCAATATCTGAATCCGGGCGTACACGGCGACGTCGATGTGTTCAGCTATGGCGCCGACGGCAAAGCCGGGGGCGAAGGTAACGACGCCGACATCGGGTCCTGGCAATAAGCGCCGCTTGGCTGCCCGCCCCGTTATCCGCCGTCCCATGCGCTCCAGCCCCGTCATGCGGAAAGCCGCAGCAGCACCTCAAGCAGGTTTCACCCTGCTCGAAATGCTGGTGGTGCTGGTTATCGCCGGCATTATCGCCGGCGTCGCCAGTTTGACGCTGACCCGCAATCCGCGCACCGACCTGCGTGAAGAGGGTCAGCGGCTGGCTTTGCTATTCGAGTCGGCCAACGACGAAGCGCAAGTGCGCGGGCATCCGCTGGCCTGGCAAGCCAACCTGCAAGGTTATCAATTCCTCGAACGCAATGCGGATTCCTGGCGCACCGTGCGCGACGACCTGTTTGCGCCGCGCCATTGGTCCACTCCGATCAACGGGGTGGCGATTCATTATGCCAATAGCGAGCATAGCGCCAGCCAACTGGAGTTCGGCGTCGAGAGCATCAACCTGCCGGCGGTCGTGACACTTTATTCGCCGGTGGGCCAGATCGAAATTGTCGGCACCGGCAACGGCCGCTTTACGGTGCACTGAATGAAACCTTTTATTGCTCCGGCCGATGCAGTGCGGCAACGCGGCTTTACCATGATAGAAGTGCTGGTGGCCCTGGTGATTGTCGCGGTCGCCCTGGCCGCCTCGGTACGCGCGGTGGGCACCATCGCCGGCACCGCGGGCGCCCTGCATCAACGGCTGCTGGCCGGCTGGAGTGCCGATAGCGTATTGGCCGATGCGCGCCTGGGTCATAGCTGGCCGGAACTGGGTACGACCCGCTTTGAATGTTCGCAAGGCGACTTGATGCTGATCTGCACCGAAACCGTCAGCAGCACGCCGAACCCGCTGTTCCGGCGCATTGAAGTGTCGGTCACCCATGACCAGGAAACCACGCGTCTGGCCCAACTTGTAACGGTGGTGGCGAATGAAACCGCTCGACCGCTGTAAGCCCCCGGCCGCGCAATTGCGGCGCAGCGCCGGCTTTACGCTGATTGAATTGCTGGTCGCCTTGACGATCCTGGCCGTGGTCGCCTTATTGGCGTGGCGCGGACTCGACCAAGTGGCACGCGGACGCGATACCTTGGCGCGGGTCACGGAAAATGAGCGGGCCTTGTCGCAGTTATACGACCAGATGCACAGCGACATACAGCAAGCCGCGCGCGACGACGAAATCAGTGCGCCCCCGCTTCGGATCGCGCAACATTCCCTGGAAATCGTGCGCGAATTGCGTTTGCCCGGCCAAACCACACGACTCGAAGTGATCCGTTATCAACTCCAGGACGGGCATGTACTGCGTTACGCCTCGCCGGCACTGGTCACCGTCGGTCAACTGCGCTCGGCAGCCGCACCCGATGCCGATGTCGCCGACTGGAGCACGGTTGACCTGGTCGAAGGCGTGACCGATTTCAGCACCCGCCTCTATCTGCCCCGCACCGGTTGGGTCGACAACAACAGCAACGCGCAACGCACCTTCAACGCCAATCTGAAAGCGCTGTCGCAGCCGGTGGCCGGCGGCGGTCCGATGCCGCGCAGCATCACCGGGGTGGAGTTCAAGATGCATGTCCTGGGGCAGCAAGGCCCCCTCACCCGTGTGTTTCTGGTGGGAGAATGACGATGCGGCGCGCGCCTTCCAAACCCACCGCCGGCATCATTTCCGGCACGCTGCGGCCCCCACAGCGGCAACGCGGCGCCGCGATCATCATGGCCCTGCTGGTGGTGGCCATCGCCGCGACGCTGGTGTCCGGCTTGTTGTGGCGTCAGCAGATCCAGGTGCGCCGGATCGAAAATCAGCGGCTGCGCGATCAGGCCCAGTGGGCAGCCCGCAGCGCGACCGACTGGACCCGCTTTATTTTGCGCACCTCGGCCGATGTGACGCCGGTCGATTACCTGGGCGGCGTCTGGGCCGTACCGATTGCGCCCACCCGGGTTTCCGACGTGCTGGGGCACAACGACGATGACGCCGGTGCCGATGAATCGACCTATTTGTCCGGTTCGATCGAAGACGCGCAAGCGTATTTCAATTTACGTAATTTGATCTGGTCGCCGATGCCGGGCCAATTGGCGCCGAATCCGTCGCAGTTGAAACATTTCCAGCGGCTGTTGCAATTGCTCGGGGTCGACTCGCAACTCGCCGATCCGGTGGCGCAGCGCATGCGTTCCTCGCTGGAAGGCCAAGCCACGCGTTTCCAGCAGGCCGCGGGCGCAGCCTCGGGTGTGATCGGCGCCGCGACCGCGCCGCAAAGCGATGAGGGGGCGTCGGCCAATCGCCCCGGCCTGCAGGACGATGACGACGACACCGCGGCCGGCCGGCCTCTGCCGCCGCTGGACCTGGACTGGCTGCTGGAAGTGCCGGGCTTCACTCCTGAAGCCGTGACCCGCCTGCGCCCCTTCGTCACGATTCTGCCGCTGCCGACTACGGTTAATATCAATACCACCCCGGCGGAAGTGCTGGCCGCGATGATTCCGGGGATGAATCTGTCGCAAGCGCAAACCTTGGTGCTCGGCCGCGACAAAGCATTTTTTATTAATATCGGTGACTTGAGCAACCGGCTGGGCGGCGGCGGCCCGGTCGCGCTGCAACCGGATAACAGCGAACTCGATGTCAAAAGCGGCTTTTTTCTGGTCCATGGCCAGATCAGTCACGAACGGGCTCATTTACAGCGCGACACGCTGCTATATCGCGATTACATCACGCACGCGACCCGCATCGTAAGCGTGCGCGACACTTATTGAAGGACCCCCTTTGAGCACTTTAATCGTTCAACTTCCCTCTCGCGACCCGGCCATAGCAGCGGAGGAATGGGGCTTGCCCGAACTGCCTTTTGTGTTGCTCGACCGGCAGCACAAAGCTTTGCGTACCGGCCGCGCCCATGTGGCGATGTTGCCGCGCGCCGATGCCACCGTGCTGATGATCGCGGCGCGCGACCTGCTGTTGCTGCAAGTCGCGCTGCCGCCGGTGAAGGGACCTCGCTTGATGCAGGCTTTGCCGAATGTGGTCGAGGATCTGCTGATCCAGGACGTGCAAACCTGCCATCTGGCGCTCGATGCAGCGGTTGCCGCCGACGGCCGGCATATCGTCGCGGCCATCGATCGCAACTGGTTTCGTTTTGTGGTCAACACCTTCAAAGAAGCCGGTCATCCGCGCATCAAGGCCGTGCCTATCGTACGGTGCCTGCCGCGACCGGCTGCGCCCGACCTCACTGCGCCCGTGGCCGACCTGCTCGCTGCGGGCGATGCAGTTGAGCCCAGCGCCATCCCCGCGCCCGCGCCGCTGATCGCGGCCATACTGGGGAGCGTCATGCCCACCGCGCCTTCGCTTTGGGCCGGCACGGTACTGGCCGGGCCCACCCACCTGGAACTGGCCATCGCTCGCGGTGTACACAGCGAACTCGGCGAAGGCATGGCGCTGCGCTCCGATACAGTGGCCAGCACCCTCGCGGCGCTGGCCGGCGACGCACCGCTCGAACTCTATCAACTCAGCGGCATGCCGGGCAGCGAAATTGAAGCAACGCAAGCCCCGGCCGTTGCCGGTTTGCAGATCAAGCCGTTGTCCTTCGAAACCCTGGCGCGAGCCGCACTGGCCTGCGAATTTGATTTGTGCCAGTTCGAATTTGCGCTACAGCCCTGGCGCGTAAGCCGTAGCACCCTCAAGCGCTGGCGCGTGCCGGCATGGCTGGCGGGAGCGACTGTGGCGGTGGCCCTGGTGGCCGCCAATCTCGATTGGTTAATGTTGTCGCGACAGCATTCCGCGATGCTGGAACAACAAGTCGAACTGCTGATGAATACCTTCCCCAAAACCTCGGTGGTACTCGACCCGCCGGTACAAATGACCCGTGAGCTCGATCATTTGCGCACCGCCGCGGGCGAACTGGCCCCCGACGATTTTCTTTCGCTCAGCAACAGCCTGGCACGCTCGCTGGCCCCCCTGCCGCCCAGCGCCATCGCCCAGATCAGCTATAAAGAACGCAGCTTGCAAGTCACTTTCACCCCCACCGCGGAGGTCGACGACGACTTCGCCGCCAGATTGCGCCGCAATGGCTTGAGCAGCCGCCAGGACGGTGCCGTATGGACCATCGGGAGCCACCTATGAAAGCTTTCCTGAACGCGTTCTGGGACGAACGCAACGCTCGCGAAAAAACCTTCATCATGGTCGGCGGCGGTTTTCTGGCGCTGTTCCTCGCCTATCAAATCCTGTGGGCACCGGCCGCCGCCGGCCGCGCGCAATTACACAACGCCGTGCCGCAGATGCAGGCGCAACTGGCACTGATGACCGAACAAGCCAACGAAGCGCGTACGCTCAAGGCCGCGGCCATGAGCGTGGCGCCGAGCGGGCATGCCTTGCTCGACGGCATGAAAGCCTCGCTCACGGAACAAGGCCTGCAGGGTGCGGAATTGACTTCGGCAGGCCATGTGCTGCAACTGCAAGTCAAAAACGTGCCCTTCGGCAGTTGTGTCGCATGGCTGGATCAGGTCAGACGTGAATATAAGGTTCAAGTGGTGGAAGCCCAGGTCACCGCCTTGCCGCATCCGGGCGACGTGAACCTGAGCGCGACACTGCAAGGCATCGAGCCGTGACCTCCACCCTGTTGCCGCACCACGCTTTATGAAACCTTTCTTCACCGCCGTACTACGCGCCCTGCCCTGGTTGGCTGTCGGCTTGGCCGCCTGTGGTGTAACACTGCTGATTCTGGCGCCGGCCGGCTGGGTCACCCCCTATCTCGCGCAAGCCAGTGGCCATAGGGTCGAGCTGATCGATCCGAGCGGATCCTTGTGGCACGGTGAAGCCACGCTGATGCTGTCGGCCGGGCCGGACATCGGCACGCGTGGGGCCGACACGCCGGCACCCACGCTCTTGCCGGGCCGCATCGTCTGGCACACCGCCTTTTGGCCGTTGTGGCAGGGTCGTCTGCACACCGAAATAACTCAGACCGCGGCCATGCAGGACCCGGTCGAACTCGACCTGGACCGGCATCAGGCCACACTGACGGGCGGCAGTTTGAACGTGCCGGCCACCTTGCTGGCCGGACTCGGATCGCCCTTCAACACCCTCGATCTCAAAGGCGATATGCGGCTGGACTGGACGCCCTGCCGGGTGTTCGGCGGTCAGGCATACGGCCAGTTGAACCTGACGCTCACCGACCTCGGCTCACGCGTGTCCCGCGTCAGCCCGCTCGGCAGTTATCGCCTGAATCTCGCCTTGGGCGGACGCGATGCCAGCCTGACCCTGGCCACCTTGCGCGGTCCCTTGCTGCTGGAGGGGCATGGTCAGGCGAGCACCGGCAGTTTCAACTTCAACGGCACGGCCCGTGCCGCGCCCGGCTTTAGCGACGGCCTGGCAGGCTTGTTGAATATTCTGGGTTCGCCCCGCGGCGACGGCATCTATAGTTTGCGCACAATGCCATAATTGCGTTCCAGCAACGGAGGGACCCATGCCAGAGAAAAACAGTCCAGCGGCCGCGGTTCACGGCCTCTTCAGCGGTGCGGACAGCCGCCTGCGCTGTACCTGGTGCCAGGCCACGCCGAGCTACCGGCATTATCACGATCATGAATGGGGTTTCCCCGTCACCGACGACCGCCGCCTGTTCGAAAAAATCTGCCTGGAAGGTTTTCAGGCCGGACTGAGCTGGCTGACCATACTCAACAAACGTGAGGCTTTTCGCCACGCCTTTGCTCAATTCGAAGCCGAACAAGTGGCGCAATTCGACGAGCGCGATATCGAACGATTATTAACCGACACCGGCATCGTCCGGCACCGCGGCAAAATCGCCTCGACCATCAATAACGCCCGGCGCGTGATCGAAATACGCCAGGAGTTCGGTTCGTTCGCAGCTTATGTATGGCGCTTTGAACCGGCGCCGCACCAGCGTCCGGCCAGCATCACTCACGAAGCCGTCAAAGCCATGCCTACCACGCCGGAGTCGACCGCACTCTCGAAAGACCTGAAAAAGCGCGGCTGGTCCTTTGTCGGGCCGACCACCATGTATGCGTTTATGCAGGCAATGGGGCTGGTCAACGATCATTTTGAAGGCTGCAGCGTACGCGAGGCTGCGCTGACGGCCCGGGCGGAATTGAAGGTGCCCCGCTGAAAATGCCCTTCAGCGGCTAAGCAAACCCTCATTTGAAAGACAAAAACAGAGCGGCAGATGGGTGGCGACCTCGCCCTCGATGCGCCGCCCAATCACCTTTGCTTACGGCCTGGACGGTGCCTCACTGCCTGAAGCATTGGTAAACAATGCCCTATACCGGTCGGTTTTTTTGAACTCCGCGAGTTTCTCGTCGTACGCCGTCATCAGGGCGACGATGTCCGGATAGGCGGCATTGGAAAATTTCGAGGCCTTGGAAAAAGCATTCGGATAATCTTTGGTAAATAACACGTCGTCGTAATAGTCGGGCGTGGCGCCGCCGCTTACTTTGGCGGCCCACAGACCGGCAACACGATCTTGCGGAAACAATTGAATCGAATCCAGATCCAGGCGGCGCAAATTCGAAACGGTATCCGCCGCGGGTGTCAGCGCGCTGTTGTAGCCTTCATTGACAGTTTTGTCCTGCCCCGGAAAAACGTTCCAGAAATCCGCGTTATAGGCTGCGCCACGCACCACACCTACGCGTAGATTATCGCGTTTGGCATCTTCCAGGCCATGAATCGTGTAGCGTTGCTTGGTGGTCTTATTGGTAAAGAACACGTAAGAAATCTGCCAAACGTTATTTTTTGGGAAATAAGCATAGTCGCGTCGGTCGAGCACGCTCGATACCGCAAAACCGATATCGGCATCCCCTTTCTTTAACGCAAGCTGGCAGCGGGCGAAGGGTTCAATGTCCACCACAAACGGCACTTTGAGTTGGCCGAAGATTTCTTTCGCGACATCAACGTCGATTCCCGCCGGAACCGTATTCTCAATATAGGAATAAGGAGGAAGCGGCGCGCCGCAAATGGTCAATGTGTCACTGGCGTGACATACACCCGCAAACATCGCCATCGTCAAAAATATCCACTTCGCCGTGCCGTTCAGCATCATTTTGCAATACGTAGAACCTACTCGCATGTCTTACTCGCCCACAGTACACTTATCCTCAAATGGTATACCAGTAAAAGGCCAGCGCAGCCGGATTTATTCCAAAAATCGCCCCCGCAGGTTGAAATGCCAAGCCGTCCGGCGCAACCACCAGCCGGCCCATATCGATCCCCGCCGCGCCGTGATTTGCATCGAATCAATCGGTATAACCTGGGGCATTTGAAGTAGCTAGACTTCCTGAAAAATAGACCAACATTCAGGAAGCCAGGCGATGGTAGCGAAAATTTTTTCTATGCGCGGCATCAGGGCGGCAGTTGGATTGGCGGCGGATACCCGGCTGCCGGCCGCGGTGCGGCAATGAATTCGAACCTGGCTGACTCAGCGGAGTCGCCGGCGCGGGAGGTGCACGGCGAGCGTGAGCCCGGACACCCTCAAGCGGAAGAGCACAACACCCTCGCCGTCGCCGCCTCGCAAACAATCATGCCGGCTCCGTTGCTGGCGCCGCTGCAACCGCGCTCTTCGCGTGTGTCACTGGCACAACCGGTAAGCGATAACGCAGCCGGGTATTCCACTGGAACTCGCGCCCCTTTGAAGCATCTCGGGCCCGACGCGCTGGAAACCGCGCGTCACCTGCTACGCGCCCGTGCCGCAGTTGCTGGATCACCTCAAGCGCCGCGGCAAACCCGGCGGTTGGCAGGTGCATTAAGCGGGCGCCCGCTTAATCTTGCGGCGGTCCTGCCCGGCACCGGCCGCACCATCAACCGGCCGTTGCGGCCGGACGTCCCGGCGCGCGCCGAATCCGATACGCCAGGCGCGTCCGACCCGATGCTGAAGGAAGCCTACGAACTGACGAACATCGCCCAATCGATGTCGGCCAGCCTGCAACGGGCGGAGATCTCACTGTGGCAACGGCCCGCGCCGTCCACCGCGCGACGCTGGGCCACCCAGGCGATACCGTGGCTGAAACCGGTGCCGCTGCATGAAATAGCCAGCCTTGCCGATAAGCCCGGCAAGTCGCCGAAACCGCGCAAAGAAGTGCCTGTCACCAGCGCTGGCCGGGAGGAAATCGCCCAGGGCGCCGAGGCCATGCTGACTCGGGTCGAACAACGCCGTCAATGGCTTGATGAGGCGGTGGTCGAATTGACCCATGCGCGTACTCAGCGCGACCGAGCATTAAGCGCGGTGGAGACGATCAGCTCGCAGCCGCCTGTGCCGGTCGGAGCCGCCGCCTACACACCGTTGCAACTGGCACAGGCACAACTGAGGCAGGCGCAGACGCGGGTGCAACGGGCTCGCGGTTTAATGCATGCCGCAAAAAATTCCTTGCATCAGGTGATTCACAGCACCGACCTGTTGGCATTGATCAGCTTGAGTGAGATGTCGGATCAGGCCGATCACCGTCAGGCATTTTCGCGGCAACGGCTGGCGGATCTCAAAGCGCGGACAGAAACGCTGCTGACCCAAGCCGGCGACCGGCGCGCGGCCATCGAACTCGAATTGGCCGCGCACGCAGAAACCAAGCAGACCTTGCTCTCGCTCGATCATGATCTGCTGCAGGCCGAGCAGACCGCGACCCAGGCCGAAGCGCGCTTGACCAAGTTGAGCGCCGAGCTTGCCGCCTTGCCCCAAACCAATCGCGGCTCGTCGGCCGCCTCGCGTAAAGCGGCCGTGCTGCTGGATGAGATCAAACTGACCCAGGGCACCTTTGAGTGCGCCGCCCAAGTGCAACAGCGTTGCCAGGAACGCTTGCGGCAGGTCGACGCCGAGTTCGCCGAACTCAGTCAAAACATCGACCTGTTAATGGCACAACGGTCCCGGGAAGACCGCCGTTGGCATGCCGCCGACGGCAGTCTGACGGCGCTGCGCGAGGTCTCGTCACACCTGACGGGGCCGGACGAAGCGGCGCCCAAGACCACCGGGACGGCCGCCGTCGAGGCTCGCCGTGACCGGGACGCCATCGAAGCGGTGCGGCAACGTTTCGTCGCCCACCAGACCGAGGCCGCTCATGCATTCGGCCCCTTGGCCGGAACACTGCTGGAAGATGCGCTGAAATCCCTGGCGCTGCTGGTGTCGTCTCCCGCTTCACCAACTCCGCTGTCGGCACACATGGTGCTGGAAATTGTGACACGCGCGCTGGCCGACATTAACCCGGACGCGGACCAGGCTGCGCGCATCCTGAGCACGCTGAGCCGGCAGCCCGTGACACACTGGGTCGAGCTTGCGGCGCAACAGGCCAATCCGGCAAGCCCGAATGCCGCCGCGACAGACCAGGTATCGCGCGACAGCATCGCCTTCTGCCGCAAGCTGGCGACGCTGCCGCGCGGC